>JANLYO010000052.1:0-18507 GCA_031365665.1 Rhodoferax sp.
GCGTCGAACACGCCGTCTGCAATTCCGTTGGCGTCTTTGTCCAGGGCAGAGAGGGCCTGGAAGCCGTTGGTGGCCAGAGTGGTGACGGTCTGGCCCTGGGCGTTGACAGTGCTGATCTGGGTCTGGTCGCCGAAGAGTTCACGGCCTGAATCGATCGTTCCATTGCCGTTCAAATCCCGCACAAGCATGCCGTCATCTGCCCTGGCCCACTGCGATCCCGTCTTGATGCCGTCTGCGTTGTGGTCGAACAAGACGGCGCTGTTGGAGGCGGTCAGCTCTATGCCGTCGTTGTCGAGGTCTAGGATTAGGGGGTCGCGGGGGCGGAACCAGGCGAGGCCAGCTTGAAACGCGGCCCGAATCAAATCGAATGCCATCACGCCAGTGCCTCTGAAATAAAAATTGTCAGAGCCTGGAAGCTTGAACAAGTCGCCTTGCTTGAAGGGCGAATATGCGTCTATCTTGACCGGTAGCCCTGATTGCTGGCTCAAGCCAGGCTTCAGAAAATTCCCGATTCCGTGCTCAAGTCCTCTAAACAGAGCAGATGCCTGTGCGGCAATAGACTGGCGAATAGCATCTGGGAGATTTCGAAGCGGTTCTTGGCCTTTCGGAAAGTACGCCTCGGTTTTGCCAGGCATGCTGCTCCCCGGCAACTCGGAAACAGGGTCAAGATAGGTAACATGATTGCTAATTTTTTTATAGTCACCTGGCGGGATCAGATTGCCCGCGCCATACGCGTTGAACGTGACCGCGTTAAGCTGCGGATTTTCTGCCGCCAACATTTGTGTGATAGCACCACCCAATGAATGGCCAACTAAGGTGATGCTAGCGGGGTCACCTCCTAAAAGTGCGACAGTTTCTTTCGCTCTTTCTAACTCCACTCTCGCAGTTGCGAGTTGATCGGGTAATCGCCCCACGCCCATTTGGACATCTGCTGCCAAGTCACCGAAATTCGACTCCGTACCTCTGCTAGTGAACGCATACTCTCCAGTTGCCAAGTTTTTGAATAAGGTACTTTGGTACTCTGTAGTATTTGGGAGTGAAGGCAGAACAACAGACCATAAACTTCCATCTGAAGATCGATACTGAGCTCCTTCGTTGGCAACAGAGATGCTATAGACGAGATCGGCGACAAACGCGTGATTTATGTTGTAGGTCATGATTTACTTTGGTTGTTGCAGTTTGAGGCTTGACTCTAGGCGAAAACTGATTTCAACTTCGCGCGTAGATTTTTCATAAATGTTCGGGCCAATCGAATTTGCACCGACGCAAAATAGCCCGTCAAGGCGAACCAGCTTTTCTGGATCATCAAGACATCTCATTTCTGTGGCGCCACGGGCCAAACCGGAAAAAGAGCCGCGCATAAGTCTGTCAGCGCCTTTGGTAGCACGCACGCCAAATCCGCTGTGCTCCCAACCCGCAATTGACGGAAGATAGTGGTCACGATGGAAAGTGATTTCGTAATGACAGCAGTCAAGCTTGCGAGGAAGCAGAACTTCTTTTCCGCCCCGGCAAGAAGTCCCGCTCATGTCCCGGATGAAACCAAATCCGCCGCAGACCACATTGACCCACGGCGTGGTTGTGTGCGCACTTTGAATAAACGCTAACTCAAAACCTTTGTCAAATGGAAATGCTCCGCGGACAGTAACTGAATCTTGCGGGTGAGGATTGATGCTTGCAGTCACAACCCATTGCCAGAAGTAGTGCAGACAAGCGATCAAACCCATCACAAGCAAGGGGACAGAAATCAACGGATGGCGTGATAAAAAGTTGGCACGAAATTTTGTACTCAAAACAAACTCCCAAATGCAGTGCATACAAGCAATTCGCGATGACTTTGAAGTCTATTTGTGGACGCTTGACGGGGGCAAACGTCTGCCCGATTTTGGACAATTCGGCGAAGGCGAGGTTTCAGACTTCTGTAGTAGCTCGCCTGTCTTCGTAAATCAAATTCGGGGAGGGAGTGCAACCCATCCCAGGCCGAACCATTCAAGCTGTCACCGGCGAAGTGAATGAACTCCGCCAAGTCCACCGCTGCACTGGCCGGGTCGGCCAGGGCTTTAGTTTGCAATGTCGCGTTCAAAGCATCAAACCCCAGCCGCAACCCGTTCTCATCAATCACAAGCTCCACCTGATCCAGCAGCGCCTTGCCCGCCGTCTGCAAATACAGGCTCTGATAAACGCTGGCCTTGAGGCTGTCATAGGCGCTCTGGAAGAAGGCCACCCTCGGGCCTTCAATGCTGACCGCGTAAGTGGTGGCCACCACATAGGTTACATACCGGTTCAGCTGTTGGTTGTAGTAGGTGCTGTAGTGGTACGTCGGGCGCACATACCGCTCCAGCATGGCCTGGCCGTTGAAGCGCTCCAGCGCGCTCAATTGCCCGTACAGCGCCGGGTTGCTTGTGGCAAAGCTGGCGATGGCGCGCCCTGGGCTGTCGTTGAAGAAGCTTTGCGCGCCAGCGGAGAGCGGGTTGCGCTGGACCGGGCTACCCAGACTGCTGGTGTTCGCCCAGGCAGTAATGACCTGTTCGGCAAGGTTTTGCCGATTACTGGCATGCCCTACGGTACTGAAGGATTCCACAACGTTGACCAACGCCGCTGACTGCGCCGTGCCCAAATTCATCGCCTCGCGCAAATCCCGCACCAGGCCTGCGCCTTGCATTTGCGGCAAAGCGGCTGCGGCGGCAGTGACAGTGGGGTTGTCTGAAAACTCCCGATAAAAACTGTTGCTGGCGAGGTTGACGTTTTGCACCGTCTGGGTGGTAGCCGTTGTTACCGGGTTGCCGTTGGCGTCTACGCCTGAAACTGTCTTGGTGAAGGTGCTCTTGCCTTGCGCGGTTTGCGCTGCTGTTTGTACCAAATTGATAGCAATAATTCCAGATTCTGAAAGGCCTAGAAGCTCGTTTGACTGGGAAACGCCGTCTTGGTTCAAGTCGCGCCACAGTTTAAGGTCGGCGTAGGCGACGTCGGATGCGTTGAAGATGCCGTCTGAGTTGCAAACAGCGTCTTTGTCCAGGGCGGTAAAGCCGGACTTAGTGCAAATGGTTGTCGCGCCCTTCCAAGGGCGTTTAGGTGCACGTTTCCGTGCAAGATCGCTCCAAAAAAGTTCGGCCATTCAATCGCTGGACGCTAAGCGCCCGCCTCCCGGTGACATGGTTTTTTAACCGTTGTTGTTGCTAAATGCAATCAATTCCTGCAAATTTGCCGCTCCCGTACAAACACCCGACTTGTCTCCCTTCACCTAAACTCGAATTGCCTTTCAAAAGCGACGATTTATCGCACATTTGTATTACGAAAGCCGCGTGAACCATCCCAAAATCTCCTGCATTTGTGTTACTCGAAATCGGGTCGACTTGTTGCGCCGGGCGGTGGCGTGTTTTTCTAGTCAAACTCACGCAGCGCGCGAACTGCTGATTCTGTGGGAGTCGGACGACGCGGCCACCAGGGCGTATGTTGAGACGCTGCAGTCGCCCGACATGCGCGCAATGGAAGTCCCTGCGCTGCCGCGCCAACCCCTGGGCGCGCTGCGCAACCTGGCCGTTCAAGCCAGCCAGGGCACCTATTTCGCGCAATGGGACGATGACGATTGGCACGCCCCCACCAGGCTGGCTGAGCAATTGGCCCATATTCAAAGCAGCGGCAAGCCCGCTTGTGTGCTGGCCCGCTGGTTGATGTTTGACCAGGTGACGAGCCTGGCCTATGTGTCGCGGGGGAGGCGCTGGGAAGGCAGCCTGCTGTGCGACCGCGCCTTCACACCGAGTTATGCCGAACTTGCCAAAGGCGAAGACTTGCCTGCGGTTGAGCAGCTCTGGCAGGCGGGTCGGCTGGCGGGGCGACGTCAACTTATCGCGCATCGGCAACCAACCCTTCGATGGTGTTGACCAAGCGTTCCAGCGTTTGCGGGAGGCTGTAGAGGCGATATTTGTGTTTTAGACGCTGGGCGGCCTCACGGAAACCGTGGTCGCCAAGGAGCCGCCGAACAATGGCTGTGAATTGGGTGGCGACATCGGACGGCAGGAGCGCCTCACCCATGCCGCTGCGGCGCAGGCAATCAACCATGAGGCGCTGCTCCATGTGCAACGGGATGGCAAGCATTGGCACGCCAGACAAGACACAGGCCGCCACCACGCCGTGCCCACCCAGGGTGATGGCCAGATCGCAGGTTTCAAGGACCGACGCTAGCTGCACCGGTCGCTCGACCAAATTCAAATGGGGTGCGGCCAGCGCCAGGCGCTGCTTGGTCGTCAGGTCAGGGCAATAGGCGATGGTCTCAACTGGCAGGGCGCTCAACTGGCCAAGCAATGCCGCGCATTCCTTGACGTGCCGCAAATAGACGAAGACGCGCTGTTGACCCTGTCCCGTCCAATTGACCGACTTGCCCAGTCGGTAACTTTCAGTGGGCCCGATGTAGCGGCCATTTCGGCGCTGCGCGTAGTGGTCCAGTTCGGCGAAGGTGGACAACAGGGCGAGGTCAGCGGTTAGCGCCTGGGCCATACTGGGGAAGGCAGGTCGGCCATTGGCGAGTGCGAAAGGGTTCATCGCGGCCAGGCAACGGGCTTCCTTCTTCAAGAGATCGGCTTCTGACACCCCTTCCCAGGGGCGAAACGAAGGATACGGCGTGAGCGGCGGCGGCTGATCGAACCCGGTGGCCAATTCCAAGGTCTTGACGCCCAGGCATTTGGCGGCAAACAGCGCACCAGGCGCATGGTCGATGACCACCAGATCGACGCGTTCGGTCTTGAAACATTGCGCCCACGCTTCGAGGAGGGACCGACAAACGGCCGGATCCGCCATGCCGTGCTGCGCCACGATATCCGCGTGGCTACAGATCACCGGGTCAGGCAGGCCAGAGCGCGGCCTGATCGGCGCCTGCACCACCGCGAACCCGGAGCCCGCCAGCGCAGTCGCCGCCAGCCTCAAGTCTTTGACCGCAAAACTGACGACGTGGCCACGCTCACGCAGCAGCCGGGCCAAATCCAGATGGCGCCAAACATGGCCGAGTCCGAGCCCAAGCTCCCACGCGAAGAGGATGTTCGATGAGCGGCCCATGGCGTCAACATTCACAGACACATTCTTCAAATTTGCCAGACGCCGGTTTGGGCAGACGGTCGGCAAAGTAGACAAACTGGTAGTTAAAGCGGTGCTTCAAAGCCGCACTGATGATCTCGGCCAAAGCCGCCTCGGCGTCAGGCGTCAAAGCCCGGCCATTCACCACCAGGCGCACTTCAATCAGAGCCAGAGATTTTTGGACAAACTGGTACTGGGCGATGTTCGCCACCGAGGCAAACTCCCTAAAACCAGTTTGCGGCCAGTAGCTGCGCCCATCCGGCAGCTTGACCATATTGCGTTCCCGACCCATCACCCGTTTGAGTGTGGGCAGGCCCCTGCCACAAGTGCAGACCGGCCCCCATTCGGCGTAGTCCCCAATGTCATACCGGATCACCGGGCTCGCAAAATTGAGCAAATCGGTGACGACCACACGCCCGACCTCGCCGACATCACAAGCATCCCCATTGGCCCGCAGCACCTCGACCATCAAACCTTCGGCCATGGTGTGGTACAGCCCGCTGTGCGGGCACTGGAGCGCGATCACTCCTGCCTCCTCGCAGCTGTAGGTGTCGGCAATCGTCACGCCCAGGCGGTGCTGCGTGCGCACTCGCAAATCCGCGCTGAGTGTTTCGCTGATGGTGCGGATCTGGGCCAGGCCAGGCAAGGTCTGCCCCGCAGGCAACTTGTCCAACAAATCCTGCAACACACTCGGAAAAATCAATAAATAATTGGGCTGCACCCGCAACAGCCATTCGATCAATGCCTGGGTGTCGGTCGTGATCGGCATGCCAAAAGACGGGCCGGTGGCAAACAGGCTGGCCACCGGCGCGCCCCAATCCGGCCAGTCCGTCGGCTCACTGACAGAGCGGCGCACCATGGCAAGGCGGCCGCGCGGGTCGCGCTGGTGCCAGAGGTGTTCCCGGACCGTGGTGGCCAGCCAGAACAATTGGTTCAGAGTGGTGCGGTAGACCTTTACTGTTTCGCCCGTGGAGCCTGAAGTTTGTTTGGACGCTACCGGGCGGTGCGCCACCGGCACGACGCGGGCGTGAAACTCCTGCCCCGCCAATTGAAGCTCACGGCGGGTGAGCACGGGAAATTGACGAAAAGCCTGCGCGGATTGGCTCAGAGCCTCGCTGGTTTGTCCGCAAGCCTGCAAACGTTGCCCAAACCAAGGCGATTGCTTTTCAAAATGTGTCAGCAATGCCGTCAATTGCGCGGCCTGGCCGGCCCGAATCGAAGCCGGATCCAGCCATTGCGAACGATCTAGCCACTGCACCAGGGACAACAATTGCGCGTTGGCCGCTTTGACAACGGGTGGCCAGACCAGCCCGTCGATGCCGCTTTTGACCTGCAACAGGTCAGCAGACATCAAGCCCGCCCCAACGTCACCACCTCATCCACCACCAAACCCTTGGGCTGCTGGTGCGTGATGAACAACATCGACACCTTGCCGCGCAGGGCGTTGATGGTTTTGGCGAAGTGTTCGGCGGTCTCGCTGTCGAGCGCGCTGGTGGCTTCGTCAAAGATCAGGATTTGCGGGCGTTTGAGCAGGGCGCGCGCGATGGCCAGGCGCTGCTTTTGCCCGCCCGAGAGGCCCGCGCCGCGCTCACCAATCTCGGTCTGGTAACCCTTGGGCAAGGCTTCGATCACCGTGTTGATCTCGGCCATCTTGCAGGCCTGCACCACCTGCTCGAAGGTGGCTAGGGGGTTGGCCAGCACCAGGTTGTCGTAAATGCTGCCGCTGAACAAATTGGTCTCCTGCGGCACTACACCGAAGTAAGCGCGCAGTTCATTCGCCGCTAGATGCCGGATATCGGTGCCATCGATGCGAATCTGCCCACTGGTCGGCACGTAAAAACCCTGCAACAGCTTGGCCAGGGTGGATTTGCCTGAGCCGGATGGGCCGACCAGCAAGGTGGTGGTGCCAGGCTTCAAGGTGATGTTCAGCTTGTCGTATAAAAGCGGCCGGTCTTCGCCGTAGCGAAAGCCAAGGGCGGTAATTTCCACTAGCCCCAAGCGTTTGGTCTCGCGGCTGGGCGCGGTGGCGTAAGGCTCGGGTGGCGCGTTCATGATGTCGGCCAGGCGTTTGACGGAAATATTGGCCTGCTGGAACTGCTGCCACAGGCCGACCAGGCGCATCATGGGTTGGCTCAGTTTGCTGGCGAACATCTGGAAGGCGACCAACATGCCGATGGTGAAAGGCACTGCGTCTTCTGCGACTGAACCGGTGAACGAGCCCTTCATCACGATCCAGGCGCCGCCGCACAAGACCAGCATGGTCATGAGTTGCTCGAGCATGCCGGCCACCACGTTGTAGGTGTTGCCGATCTGTTTGGTGTGGAAGCCCGCTTCAAGGTAGGTGGCAAGGTAGCCTCGGTAGCGGCGGCCTAGCTGCGGCTCCATTTGCAGGCTTTTGACGGTCTCCAGGCTGGCGATGTATTCGGTCAAGAAAGCCTGGTTGCGCGCGCCCAGCATAAATTGGTGGTTGAGCCGCTCCCTGAAGATGGGGGCGACGATGATGGAGATCAGGGTGATCAACGCGAGGATGGCCAGCACCATCAGGGTCAGCGGCACGCTGTACCAAAACATGATGCCGACAAAAATCAGCAAAAAAGGCAAATCCAGCAGCAGGGTGACCAGGCTGGAGGCAACAAACTCGCGGATGGTTTCCACCGCCTGCATGCGCGCGGCGATGACGCCGGTGGGCCGGTGCTCGAAGTATCGCAGGGGCAGGCGGAACAGGTGCTCGAACACGGCGGAGCCCAGTTGCGCATCGACCCGGTTGCCGGTGTGCAGCACCAGGTACTGGCGCACCCAGGTGAGCGCAGCACTGAACAGCATGAAAATGACCAGACCAGCGGCGATCACCGCCAGGGTGCTGACGGTTTGGTGGGTGACTACTTTGTCGATAATGACTTGGGTGAACAAGGGCGTGGCCAAGGCGATAAGCTGGATCACCAGCGATGCTGTCAACACATCGCGCCAGATGCCTTTGTGTTTCAAGAGCACCGGGATGAACCACTTGAAGCCGAAGGCCTGGCCGGCGCCGATGTCGGGGTCGTCCACGGGTTTGACCTGGGGTTCGCAGAACAGCCCAGCACCCGTGGCTGAGTTCGCCAGTTCGTCAAATGCCAGCTTTTGGGGTTCTGTGCTGCCGGGGTAAAACACCCACAGCCCATCGGCGTCGAGTTTGACGGCGAGCGCCAAGCGTGGCGTGGTTTCTACGCTGTTTGCGATTGCGTCGCCCCGCAGTTCAATCAGACATGGCAGCTTGACTGTCTTAGCCAGCGTCTTGGGGCTATAGGGGGAGGTAAACCCTAGCAACCTGGTCTTGAAACCCAAGCTCCTTATGGCATCCGGCAACCTATCAAAGCGATATGGCGGCGGAAAACCCTGCAACAGCAGGTCTTTGTCAAACGGCAGGCGGTTGATTTGCGCCAGACTCCCCAGTGCCCAAACGGTTTCGTCGATGGAGAGTGCCTGGGAATACATGCCTTTTTGCGTGTCTTTCTGCATTTGTGATGCGGCGTCTCAACGGCTCGGGTTGGCCAATTTGGCGCTGAGGCATCATAGGTGCGAACTTGTGTCAAATCGTTCGCCTGCCTTCACTGTTTTAGTGACTATTCACTTTTTGCAGGAGTGCCATATTGTGCACAGGCATCAAAAACCGGCCAGCGCAGCCAAAGCCCAGTTCTACTGAGAATGCTGGTTTGTATTAACGCGATGAAATTATATGCAAAATAATTGGATATTGATTAAATATTTATATAATTATTATACAATTTAATATCTATTAATATAGCAAAATATTGATATATTACGAGGCCTAGATGCCATTTAAGCTTCTATTTACTATTGTAATTTATTTTTTATCACCTGTTTCAACACCTTGCCCAAAGCCGATTTGGGCAACGCCGCCTCAAAAATCACGCGGCGCGGGTGTTTGAAGCGGGCCAGTTGGCCGTCAAACAAAGCCAACACTTCGGCTTGAGTCAGCGTGGCGCCAGCGGCCAAAACCACGACGGCCACAGCGACTTCACCCCAACGTTCGTCGGGCATGCCCACCACGGCAGATTCTGCAATCAGCGGGCAGTCGGCCAGGATGTTTTCAATCTCGGCGGGGTAGATGTTTTCACCGCCCGAGATGATCATGTCTTTGCTGCGACCGACCACCCAATAAAAGCCGTCGTCGTCAACCCGCGCCAGGTCGCCCGAGCGGAACCAGCCGTCTAGAAACGAGGGGTTGTGTGGATCCTTCCAATACCCGGCCATGAGGTTGGGCGCGCGAATCCACAACTCGCCAACATCGGCATCCTGCGCCACGTCGGTCTCGGCGTGGCCTGAATGTGCGCCATCGCCGCCTGGTTTGACGATGCGCACCTGCACCCCCGCGCCTGCCCGGCCCGCGCTGCCGGGGTGGGCCATGGCGTCTTCTTTTTTGAGATAGATCGACACCGGCCCGGTTTCGGTCGCGCCATACACCTGGCACACCGGCACACCGCGCTGGTGGAACGCGGCGATGTAAGACCCAGGAATCGTCGATGAACCGGCGTTGAGCAGCTTCAGCGAAGACAGCTTAGTGCTTGCAAATTCAGAGCGCTCAATCACCGCCCGCAGCGTCGCCGGTACCAGAAGTGACATCGTGGGGCGAAGGCGCTGCACGTCTTGCAGCCACGCCAGCGGCTCAAAGCGCGCATGCAGTGTGACCTGCGCACCGGCATGCAAGGCCGGCAGGGTCTGGATGCACAGGCCGCCGACATGGAACATCGGCAGCACGGTCAACACATGGTCTTGTGGGCTGAAATCGTGTGCATGCGCCGAGATCAGGCAGTTGGCCACCAGGCCCGCCTGCGTATGCAGCGCGCCTTTGGGCTGCCCCGTAGTGCCCGAGGTGTAGACGAGAAGCACGGGTATATCGGCATCGGCATCGGCATCGGCATCGATTTGGTTAAACCCCGGAGGCACTGCCGACGTTATTGATCCGACCCCATGATGTAGGAACCGTTCGCCCTGAGCTTGTCGAAGGGTTTCGACAAGCTCAACCCGAACGGAGCTTAGGATTTCTTCGGGCTGAAGCAATAAGTCCTGCACGGTCATCAGAGCCAGCGCATCTCCCTGCACCGCCAGGCTGCGCGCTGCCGGTAAATGGGCGCTATCGGCGACGATCCGCGTTACGCCCGCGTGTGCCAGGATGGTCAATAGCTCTGCCTCGGCCAGGCGGTAGTTCAGCGGCAGCAGGATCGCGCCGATGCGCGCCAGCGCGTAGAGCAGCACCAGCATAGCGGGGTCATTCAGGCCCAGCCAGGCGACGCGATCGCCGGGTTGCACACCTGCGGTTTTTAATGCAATTGACGCATCAACGACGCTTTGCCAAAGCTGCTGGTAGCTGATCTCTTCTGGCCCGCACACGAGGGCAGTTTTGTGCGGCTGGTGCCGCGCATGGCTTTGCAGGGTGTCAACCAGGCCCACGTTTTTACAGAACGTCGGGCTCGTCCTGCTCCCCTGCTTCGTACAGGGTCTCGCGGCCCAGGCGATCCATGCACAACTCGGCGGTCCAGGGCAGCATCAAGGAGCCGCAGCGCGAGTCGCGGTACATGCGCTCCAAAGGCAGGCTTTTGAGCATGGATTGCCCGCCACAGGTGCGCAAGGCCAACCGGCAGATGTCATTGGCGTTCTCCATGATGGCATAGTGCGCGGCGTAGAGGCCGAGGCGGATTTCCTTGCTCGGGTCTACCCGGGCCGTCCGCGCATTTTGCAGAAAGACCGCGCGGGTTTGTTCGAGTTTGATCTTCATCTCGGCCACGGCGATCTGTTTGGTCGGGTACATGCGGCGCTTCACGGCGGGCATGCCGGGCACTTCGCCGCGCAGGTACTGCACGGTGAAGTCGTAAGCGCCTTGCGCGATGCCCATGTAGGTGGGCGAGAGTGTCGCAAACATGTGCGGCCAGCGCTGGGCGGCCTGCGCGTACAGGCCCTCGGGCATGAGGCGCTCACTGTCGGGCACGAACACCTCTTTGAACACCAGCGTGCGGCTCACGGTGCCGCGCATGCCCAGCGGATCCCATTCTCCTGCGGCGCCCACGCCCGGCAGGTTCCGGTCCACCGCGAGATAAAGCGAATCCCGCTGCGTGGCGCCGGGTTTGTCGAGCGTGCACAAAATGCCGTAGTAGTCGGCGGCCCCGGCAAGGGAAGCGAATATTTTCTTGCCATTGATGAGGTAACCGCCCTCCACTTTTTTGGCCAATGTGCCAAAAGGCGCCTTGCCGGCAGCCGCAGCGCCGCCTTCAGAGAAGGGCTGTGAATAAATTTTGCCCTCCTGCGCGATGCGTTTGAAATGGACGGTGCGGTGGACTTCGTGGTCGGCGCGTTGCTCGGGCGTCATGGTCAAGCTGTCGGCGATGAGGCCGGTCCACAGCGCGGAGCTGACATGCATGTTCAGCGTCAGCGCCGTCGCGCCGCAATGGCGGCCGATTTCAGCGGCCACCAGCACGTAAGTCAGGAAATCCGCGCCCCAGCCGCCGTGTGATTCGGGCACACAGATTTTGAGCAGGCCCGCCGTACGCATGTCGGCGTAATTCTCAAAAGGAAACACGGCGTCGCGGTCGATCTCGGCCGCACGCGGCGCAAACTTGCGGCGACCCAAATCCGAGGCGATCGCCAGAAGCTGCTTTTGTTTGTCCGTGAGGTCGATATAGTCGCCCGAGATCGGCGGCGGCGCATAGGGGTGGGGTGTAGGCAAGCTTATCGCTCCTCGATCGGAAAATGCTGTTTCAGGAAGCGCAGCACTTCGGCGTTGAAAGCCTCGGGCTGCTCCATGTTGCCCAGGTGCCCGGCGTCGGCCAAGCAGCGGTAGTCGGCATCACGGATTTTTTCGGCCATTTTTTCCATGACAGAAGGCGGCGCGGTTTTGTCGTCATTGCAGGCCAGGCACAGGGTGGGAACGCGAATTTTGGGCAGGTTCTCCAGCCGGTTGAAAGACACAATGGCCGTCAAAGCGGCCCGGTAGGTGGCCTCCGGCACCGCCGTCATCAACTTCAGCGCCAATGCCCGCACTTTGGCCGGTGCACCCAGCGCCAGCATGCCGCCGACCAGAATCGGCGCCAGCCCGGCCATGCCCAACCCCGCATCCAGCGCAGCAAAACGGCTTTGCAAAAACTCGCGTTGCCAGTCACCGCCCGGTTTGCCAAAGGCAGGCGACGTGGCAAACAGAATCAGGCCATCGATACCCGAGCCTGGCGGCGCACAGGCCTCCTGTGCCACCATGCCGCCCATGCTGTGGCCCAGCACCACACTGCGGCGGGCGTTCACGTGGTGGATCAATTGCCGTAGTGAGTCTGCAAAACCCGCCATGGCGACGGGTTCAATGGGTGCAGACTTGCCGTACCCTGGCGCATCCCAGGCAATGGTGCGGTAACCGGCTTTGACCAGCATCGGCATCGTGGCATCAAAAGCCCCATGCCCGCCACCCACGCCATGCAACAGGAACACGGCCGTATCGCCCTGCCCCTTCTCCACGTAAAACGGCAAGGCGCTCACGCCAGTTCCCCTTGCAGTTGTCCGGCCTTCACCGCCACCTCACCGTCCAGGGCCACCGTACAGCCCCTGAGCGGCAAATCGAAATGGCCCAAGGTGTGGCGTTTGGCCACTTCATTGGCACCGGTGGAATACAGGAAATTGCCGGCAAAGGCCCGCAACTCGGTGCCGTTGAAATCTTTTTTGTCGTAAAACGCCATGGAGTCCCAGCGCGCTTTGGGGTTCATGCCCCAGCCGACGTGGGAGACGGCATAGGCCTCGCGCGACCCTTCGAGTTCAGCCCAGGCAGCGAAGTAGCTGCGCATCAGGTCGGCGTCCAAACCCTGGCCCGCGATATCTATGACGAAATCGTTTTCGATCGTCAACGTGACCGGTTTTTCCAGGTAGCGCTTGAAGGTGAGGTTGACATCGCCTTCGTTCATCACCAAAACGCCGTTCACACTGCCTGATGCCGGAAACGCCAGGCACAGGCCGCCCGGCCAATGGGACATGGTGCCAGGCCGTGCCGTGTAACCCCAACCCCCACCCACCACAGCGCCCTGCAGCGACACTTTCAAATCCGTCCCCGCAGCGGAGCTTACCTGCATGGTTTTGGCAGCCCGCAGGCGTTTCATGCCGATCTTCACCTTGGGCTCCAACGCCGCCTCAGGCAGGCAGCGCTCCAGCACCTCGGGGTGCTCGTTGGAAACCATCAGCACCCGCGTGCCACCGGCCAAAATTTGCGGCAGCTCGGGCGCATGCAACAGGCCCTCCACGGTCACGTCCGCCACAAAATTGGTCGCTTCCAATGCTTTGACCACAGGGCCCAGACCTTGGATTGCATCGGATGCGCCGGTTGAGCGCACCGGCACCGGGGCGCTTTGTCGGGGCGATGCCAGCACCACGTGGAACACCGCCGCGCCCAAACGCAACAAGGCCAACTCCGCCAAATGCACATTGATTGGCCGCGACTGGGTTTCAGACAACACGGCTGCGGTGTCACCCGCCTTGACCCCGCACAATGCGAAAGCCTGCGCGAACGCGTCGATCCATTTGGCTTCGATACGTTCTTGCAACATGGTGTCCGTCCTTGCGTCAAATCTGGGAACCGAGGGCGAAATAGCCACCCGCATGGAACAAAAGCGGCGCGGCGTCTGCACTGGTAAACCGCTCGACCTCCGCGATGAACAGGCAATGATCGCCTGCGATCTGGTGCGAGAGGGTCTTGCATTCAAACCAAGCCGCAGCCCCGTGCAGCAAGGGCATGCCGTGTTCGTTCAACGCGCATGGCACACCCTCAAATTTATCTGCTGAGCTGGAGGCAAAATTGCGAGACAGATCGACTTGCGCCTCGGCCAACACATTGACCACAAACCGGCCAGCGGCTTCAAACGCAGGCAGGCTGGGTGAATTGGTTCTCAGAGACCACAGCACCAGAGGCGGCTCCAGCGACAAAGCGCCGAAAGAATTGGCAGTGAGGCCAATTTGGCGACCCCCGGGCGCGCAGGTGGCGATCACCGTCACACCCGTGCCAAATTGCCCCAGCGCGCGGCGCAACTCGCGTTTGAGCTCATCTGGGCTTTTGGGGATGGGATCCGGCGACAGGGTCGGGTTTTCAGTGGTTTGAAGCATATCAGACATGTGTGAATCATATACTAGTCATATAGTTTTTGCATTGAACGGTTCCTGAACTTGGCGAGCACCCCGGGAAGCCTCTCCACCCTCGACATCAAAGGAGATAATTCTATGATGCCACACGCCGCACCCCCGCCCGATACGCACCGCACTCAGGGCAGCAAGAATATGGGCGAAATTCCCGCGCGGCCGCGGCCGCAATCACTGCCCGACCTGTTCTGGTCTTTCACCTTTTTGGCGCTGCAAGGTTTTGGCGGCGTTCTGGCCGTGGTGCAGCGCGAACTGGTGGAAAAGAAGCAATGGTTGACGCCGGAAGAGTTTCTGGAAGACTGGGCCGTGGCCCAAGTGCTGCCCGGCCCCAACGTGGTCAATCTGGCGCTGATGATCGGCGACCGGCACTTTGGTACGCGTGGGGCGCTGGCCGCGCTGGCGGGCATCTTGTTTTTTCCGTTGTTGGTGGTGCTGTGTCTGGTGGCGGCGTTTTCCGGCGTAGCTGATTCTGAACGCGCCCAGGGTATGCTGCGGGGCATGGGTGCAGTCTCCAGCGGCCTGATTGCCGCCACGGGGCTGAAATTGATCCCCGCGCTCAAAAAAAACCCGATGGGGCCGCTGCCCTGCTGGGTCTTGATTGTTTTGACTTTTGTCGCCGTGGCGCTGCTTCGGCTGCCGCTGGTGTGGGTACTCTTGGGCTTGGGCGGCCTGGGTTGGGCCCGGGCCTGGCGGCAACTCAAAGCTGCTGAATCTGGCGCGCCCCTTGCACCGGGAAGCGGATCGGCATGACCTTGAATTTTTCACCCGCCGACTGGCTGGCGCTGTTCTCCCACTTCGCTTCGTTGTCGTTATTGGCCGTGGGCGGGGCGATTACCACCGTGCCGGATATGCACCGCTACCTGGTCAATGAGCGCCACTGGTTGTCGGAGGCGCAATTCACCTCCAGCATCGCCATGGCGCAAGCCGCGCCGGGGCCGAACGTGCTGTTTGTGGCGCTGATGGGCTGGAACATCGGCGTCAACGCGGGCGGCGGCCTGGCAGCGGGCCCTGCCGCCTGGGGCTGGGCCTTGCTGGGCGTGACGGTGTCGATGCTGGGCATCTTGTTGCCCAGCACTACGCTGACCTTCGTCGCGGCGCGCTGGGGGCATCAGAACCGCGAACGCCGCTCGGTGCGGGCTTTCAAAACCGGGCTGGCACCCATCGTGGTGGCGCTTTTAATCGCAACCGGCTGCATTTTGGCGGGCAGTCTGGGAAAGACACTGGCACAGTGGCACATCTGGGCCCTGGCTTTTGCCGCCGCCATGGTCGTCTGGCGTACCAAAGTCCACCTGTTGTGGCTGCTGGGCGCTGGCGGATTGCTGGGCTGGCTGGGCTGGGTTTAAGAATCTGTGCAACAGAACAACAGAGCCCGTTCAGCCGTGGGCGAGCTTGGCCGCTTCTACACCGGCGATGCAAATGGCTTCGTCTTCATCGCCCGTGCCGCCACTGGCGCCAGGTGACGCTGGAGCTGTCGCACTTCATGAGCCTGCTGGCCATCCTGCCCGGCAGCGACCTGATCACCACTGTGCCCGACGATATCGCTGCGGCTGTTGCCCGCCACAGCAAGGTCAGCCACCTTGAACTGCCCTTCAAGCCACCGGTGATCGAGGTGCAGCAATACTGGCACCGCCGCCTGCAACATGACCCCGCCAACCGCTGGCTGCGCGGCGTGTTTTATGCGGTGAACCGGCGGGATTCAAGCTGAGGCAAGTTGGCTTTCAGCCCCCGCACCGCTACCGGGCAATGCGCATGGGGCTTTGGGAAGTCAAGTCAGCAGACTGGCGTTTGATTGCAAAACTCGATACTTCGCGTCGCATCTATCGCTGTGCGTTCCCGGCGTCGCATACGTTGGATTTTCCCGGGCTGGCCGAGAGGATGTCGGCTGCTGCATAGGCCGGCCCCTAACCCCCATCTGCCATCATCTGAAACCGCGCCCGCTGCGCCCGCGCGCAAGTGCCCAGCACCCGCATCGCGCGCTCCACAACCGGTTGGCCGCTGACAAAGGGATTGGCCGCTGAAGGCGCCGCCGCCCGAACCTTGAGCTTGGCCACGGTGCCGTCATAGCTGGGATGGTTGCTCAGGGGCACATCGATGCCCATCTCGACCGCGATTTTGCGCATGCGCTCGGTCGCCGCAATGTAGCCATCCAGACGAGGCATGTCGCGCCCGAAATTGAAGGCCGTGCCACCCCAGATCATGGCCTTGTGCAGCTTGCCGCCGCTGCGCACGTCGAACACCGGCGAGATAGTCCCCAGCGTGTGGCCCGGTGTGATGACAAAGCGAATCGTGGCGTCCCCCAGCGTGAGCGTGTCGCCGTCGTGCACGGCCATGTCGCGTTTGGGTGGGCGGTCCCAAAGCGTGGAGTCAAACTCCAGGCCGGTCTCCATCATCTTCCAATCAATCTCGCTGGCTACCACACGAGCGCGGTAGCGATCAGCAATCATCTGTGCGCCACCGTAATGGTCACCATGTCCATGGGTGACCAACACATAACGAATCTGCGCCGGATCGAGCCCGAGGCGGCGCATGCCGCCCAAGATAAGGTCGGTGGCTTCTTTGGTGTTGTTCAAGGCATCGATGAGGATAAAGCCCTCACTGGTCTTGAGCACCCAGGCGCTGACCCAGGTGGAGCCCACGTAGTACAGGTTATCGAAAGCCTGTCCCGGCTCGGGCGGCGACTGGTTGATGAGCCTGGCGAGCCCATCATTCATGGCCACACTGGGCGCCGCGCGTACAGCCGGTTGAGGGTTGCAAATGGGCATCAGGAACTTGAGGTCCTCAGCCGCGACTTGGCGGGCATCGGCGACAAATTGGTCAACCACGCTCTGCGAGGCGGGCGCCTCGGGTGTGGTGGTGCAGGCGACCAGTGCGGCAAGGGCCGCGCTGGTCACGGCGAGTGATCGGAACATATCGTCTCCTTTGACGTTTTGGGTGAATTGCCAATTGGCGGTTTTTGCGCGTGGAATTAATGTAAGCAGTAGACTGGCAACACCTTGCCTGGGTTCAAAAGGCATTGCGGGTCCAGCGCCTTCTTCAGCAGCATCATGATCTTGATCTCCTGGTCGCTTTTGTACCGTAACAATTCGCTGACTTTGAGTTGGCCGATGCCGTGCTCCGCACTGATCGAGCCGCCCATTGCGCTCACTGCGTCGTGTACCAAGGCGTAGATATCGGTTTGATGCGCAGCCATATCACTCTCGGTGAAACGACCAGAAGTTCCTAGGTTGTAGTGCAAGTTTCCGTCCCCCAGGTGACCGAAGGTCATATTGACGATGCCCGGAAAGCGCGCCTGCAATTTCGCATCGGTCTGCGCCAGGAACTCGGCAATGCGTGAGATGGCGAGTGAAATATCGTGTTTAATGCTTTTGCCAGATTCGGCCTCGGCCAAGGTGATACTTTCGCGCAGATGCCAAAGCGCCCTGCTCTGCGTGATGCTTTCGGCGACGACCGCGTCGTCAGCCTCGCCGCATTCGACAGCTTCCCCCAGCACCGCTTCGAAACGGTCGCGAGCGTGCTGCTCGCTTTCCGGATCAGAAATTTCCAGCAAGGCGAACCATGGTGCATCGGCAGAAGGCCCATCGAAGGGCAGACGCAAGTGCGGGTAGCTGCGCGTCACCATTCGCATGCAAGTACCCGCCATCAACTCGAAGCCCGTCAGTGCCGCGCCAAAACCGGCACGTGCGCGCAACAGCAACGCCACCGCCTTGTCGACGCTGGCCAGTGTGAGCATCGCCGTGAACCGTGCAACAGGTTGCGGGAAGAGCTTGATCGTGGCGGCGGTGATGATGCCGAGTGTGCCTTCGCTACCCACATACAGATCCCGCAGGTCGTACCCGGTGTTGTCTTTGCGCAGACCACGCAGACCGTGCCAAATCTGGCCGTCCGCGCCCACAACCTCCAGGCCAAGCGTCAGCTCGCGCATGTTGCCGTAGCGCAGCACACCCGTGCCACCCGCGTTGGTCGACAGGTTGCCACCGATGGTGCAGCTACCCTCGGCTCCCAGCGAGAGCGGAAACAACCGACCCACGGATTGCGCATGCTCCTGCACCGTCTGCAGGACGCAGCCGGCCTCAACCGTCATCGTGTCATTGGCCGTGTCAATCTCGCGCACTCGGTTCAGGCGCGTGGTCAGCAAGACCACGGCGCGCCCGGATCCATCAGGCGTTGCGCCGCCGCACAGACCCGTGTTGCCGCCTTGGGGAACGATCGGAATGTCGTGGTCCACGCAGACCCGCACCACGTCGGCGACTTGTTGCGTGGATTCAGGACGAACAACGGCAAGCG
>JANLYO010000073.1:0-2359 GCA_031365665.1 Rhodoferax sp.
CAGACCCGGCGGCCGCCAGCGAATACACGGTCGCGGACATGAAAATTCTGTTCACTGGCAAACGCGCCATGCGGGAACCGGCGGACTGCACCAAATTCAACGCATCGCGCTACAAATGGGTGAAAAAGAAGATCGAACGCACCGAAACGGTGATTTCCAGCAGCGATTCTGGTGCAGCAGGTGAATCCATCGTTTACAGCCTAGGCACGCTCTACGGCGAATGGCTCGACGGCACGCCGTTTGAAGGCAACCGTTATGTGGACCGGTACGTCGTCAAGAACGGCCTGATCACCGACATGGACGTGTGGAACGACAGCGCCGAGTGGTTGCTGGTGCGCGCGGGTTTGGCCAAACTCTGACACCTGATGGCTGCCGCCTACACCGGCCCGCTGCCGACGCACGGCCGCTTCGGCTACCAAGCCATCCACCAACGCGCTGCCTACCGCTGGCCCAATGGCGCGGGCCTGGCGGTTTATCTCGGGCTCAACATCGAACATTTCGCCTTTGGCGAAGGTTTAGGCGCAGCCATCGGCCCGGCCAGCCCACAACCCGATGTGCTGAACTACAGTTGGCGCGAATACGGCAACCGCGTGGGCGCGTGGCGTTGCCTGGAACTCTTCGACAGCCTGGGCCTGCCTGCGGCGGCCTTGATCAACACCGCGCTCTACGACCACTGCCCCGAGTTGATTGCCGCCTGCGTGGCGCGTGGTTATGAGTTGGTCGGCCACGGCCACAGCAATGCAGAACGCCAAGGCGCGCTGGATGAAGCCAGCGAGCGAGCGCTTTTGCACATGTGCCGTGAGCGCATCCATTTGGAGAGTGGCCAACAACCGGCAGGATGGCTTTCGCCCTGGATTTCCGAGAGCCTTCATACGCCCGACCTGCTGGCCGAAACGGGTTACGGCTACACGCTGAACTGGTGCCACGATGACCAACCCCTGCCGATGCGCACCCGCAGCAGCCAGCCGCTCTGGGCCGTGCCGTATCCGCAAGAGCTCAATGACATACCGATGATCATCGCCCGCCAGATGGACGGCAAAGACTTCGCGCAGATGATCATCGACCAGTTGGATGAGATGCTCGATCAAACCCAAGCTCCTGATTCAGCGCCTCTGGTGATGGGCATCGCCCTGCACCCCTACATCGTCGGCCAGCCCTATCGCCTTCGCCACCTGCGCCGTGCGCTGCGGCACATCGCTGCGGCGCGGGACCGAGGCCAAGTCTGGATGGCCACACCCGGCGACATCTTCAGGCACGGCGCCTCCCAAGCAAAAGGCGCAAAAGGCACGCCGGCATGACGCGCCCCGAAACCATCGAATTGGCACCCGGCTACCCCATCCCCCGCGTGTTGCGCGGCGGCTGGCAACTGGCCGGTGACCACGGTGCAGTGGATCGCGAGCGGGCGGTGCGCGACATCGGCCTGTTTGTCGAGGCTGGCCTCAACACCGTGGATGGCGCCGACATCTACACCGGCGTGGAGGCAATTTACGGCCAGTTCAACGCCTTGAACGACCGCACCGGAAAACCGCGCTTGCAGGTGCATACCAAGTTCGTGCCGGATTACGACGATTTGCCGGCCGTCGATGAAACCTACGTGCGGCGCATCGTCGAGCGCTCCTGCGTGCGCCTGAACCGCGAGCGGCTCGATCTGGTGCAACTGCACTGGTGGAACTACGACGTGCCCGGTTGTGTGGACGTGGCCCGCCATCTTCATACACTGCAAAAAGAGGGCTTGATTGCGCACCTGGGCGGCACCAACTTCGACACGCCCCGCACAGCGGCCATGCTTGATGCAGGGGTTCCGCTTCGAAGCATGCAGGTGCAATACTCATTGCTTGACCGTCGTCCGGAGCGCGCCCTGGTGCCGCTGTGCCGCCAGGCCAACATGCTGCTGCTGTGTTACGGCACGATTGCCGGCGGCTTCATCACCGACGCCTGGCTGGGCCAACCCGAGCCGGGGGCCGAACTCAGCAACCGCTCACTCATCAAATACAAACTCGTCATCGACGATTTTGGCGGCTGGGCGGCCTTCCAGGCGCTCTTGCGCACCCTGCGCGCCATCGCGGACAAACACGGCAGTTCCATCGCCGCCGTGGCCACTCGCTGGGTGCTGGACCGCGAAAGTGTGGGCGCGGCCATCGTCGGCGCACGGTATGCGGACCACCTGGGCGAGACGCTGTCGGTTTTTGATCTACGCTTGGATGACGACGACCATGCCCGGCTGGCACCCCTCCTCGCTGCGCACCCTGGCCCTGAGGGTGACTGCTATGCCCTGGAGCGCGACAAAACCGGGCGGCATGGCAGCATCATGAAATACAACCTCAACAAAACCTGAACGGCAGGAGAAGATGAAAAAAGT
>JANLYO010000077.1:0-5607 GCA_031365665.1 Rhodoferax sp.
GCATCACCGGCCAGTTTAAGTTTCAGGCCCAGCACGTTCATTTTGAGGTGTTGCCCAGGGGTCACGCCAAAAGGCGCAATACCGTTCAGCGCAATCGCCGGGGAGGCGTCAAAGTCTTGTTGCGCAAGTGAGACCTCCACGCGGTCTTTGTACCCCAGCGCCACGCCGAAGCTGGTCAAACCGTAATCTTGGGTTTGCGCCCGCGTGACAAAAGCCGACACGCCGATTTCGCCTTCGGTGGCGTTCGAGCCAATCACGGCCCAGGGCGTCAAGCCGCCACCGGCCGCCCCACTGATGGAACTGACGCCGCCTGTGAGCAGCAATTTGCCAGTTTCGGCACGGGCCACCGTTGCCCAGCCACTGGCAGCAAGCAGCGCCAGGGCCAGCGCGGCTGACATGGCCTTATCCGCCAATTTGGCCGGGGCAGGTTTCGGGACGGTGGTCATATCGGCGCAGTGCGGGCCGAGGGTCGTTTTCGAATAGGTCATGGTTGCTAGCGTGGGGCTGGGAGTCAAGCTTGTGGTGAACGGCCGCGCGGGCGCGCTGGGCAATAGGGAGGTACGCGCGGCTCAGGCGCTTGGATTCACAAATCGCGTAAATAACGTGAATACCGCGAGTAAGGCCAGCAACCGTCTCCCAGCAAAGTCAGAGGTTTAGTTTTTTAAATTATTGATTTAACAAATAAATTTGACTATATTTACGTCTAATTTATATTGTTTTATATAGCTTAATATTCAATAATTACGTGGCTTAAATGCTAATTTATCTTATCAATGGACTTTCAATTTATTTATTTCACTCATTTTCACGCCCGTTATTGAACCCATCATTTGACCGGTGAATAATTCACGGGTGTCCACAGGTAGCCCGTGCCGCCGTCTGCCCGCACGCGGCCAAGGCCAGGAAAGGAGATATGCGCCACCGCCAGGATGTACTGCTCACGCGCGGCTTCAAGGTAAAAACCGGTTCGGGCGTCGGCTGCCGTGGCGCTGTCGGTGTCAAACTGGATCGCCACCTCAGGGCGCACAAATTGCACTGCGGCGACGTGCATCAGGTCGCCAAACACCAGCATCTTCTGGCCTTTGCTCTCAATCACAAACACGCTGTGCCCCGGTGTGTGACCGCGTGTGACCACGGCGCGGATGCCGCCCGACAGCTCGGTGGTGCCCTCATACGCCTGGAACTTGCCCGCACTCACGTACGGGTTGAGCGAGGCCTGCGCGCCCTGGAAGAAACCCTTCATCGCTTCAGGCGCTTTGTCGAGGTTTTCTTTGGAGAGCCAGAAATCGGCGTCGGCTTTGTCGGCCCGCACGACGGCGTTGGGAAAGGACCGCGCAGTGCCGTTCATCAGGCCGCCCACATGGTCAGCATGCATGTGCGTCACATACACCTCATCGACCTGCTCGGGCGCGTAGCCAGAGGCTTTGAGGTTGTCCAGCAGGTTGCCCAGCGTGGGGCCGAAGAGTTTGGCGGCGCCCGTGTCGATCAAAATCAGCTTCGCGCCGGTGTTGATGAGAAACGCGTTGACCGAGGTCTCCAGCGGGCTCACCAAAGACTGCGCGGCCAGCGCGCGGTCAACTTCGCCCTCGGTGATTTTGGTCAATATTTTGTTGACCGGCAGCGCCACAGTGCCGTCCGACAAAGCGGTGATTTCATAGTCGCCCAGCATCATCCGGTAAAAACCGGGGCCGCTCTTTTTGACCATGGGCGCGCCCGCGTGGGCAGTGGCGGCCAGCAAGAGGATGGAAAACGCCGTGATGGCGCGTTGCAAAAAGCCCCGAAAGACGACTGACATGACGATCTCCTGAATGGGAAGTTGACAAAAGCTAAACCAATATACCAAAGCTTGCGAGCCCGCGTGAGGATTGCGTTTTCTGCACGCCGCTAAAATGGCGACCATGCCCTGGATGCAACGCCTTCTCAACCTGCAAACCACTCGCGATGCCCGCCAGCTCACCCGCCTCGTGCTGGTGTGGTTTGTGTTGTCGCTGGGCGCGGCCATCGCCTCGCCGCTGGTCAACCCGCAGTCCAGCGAGCTGATCTGCACGGGCACTGGCGTGATGAAAGTGCTGGTTAAAAATGCCGATGGCATTGCCGATGAAGGCGGCACGGAGCTTGCCAGCCGCATGCTGGATTGCCCCTTGTGCGCGACTGTCAGCGCGCCGCCGCCAATGGCCAAAATGGCGGCGCTACCGACGCGGCCGCTTCTCCACGTTCTCCCATCGATCCCGGCAGAGCGGCACATCGCCCGCACGGCGGCGCCCTTGATGGCGCACGCGCCTCCTGTTTTCTCCTGAAAATTTACACCGTTTACGCCGCCTTTGACCGCGAGTGGCAAATCTCGAATTGCGATTCGCGAACAGGGGCAGCGCTTTCACATCGTGTCAGAAGCGTAATTTTGAAGACTCGTAGTGCTTATTTTTTGATAGCTATGTGTGGCCTGTTGATAAGGCCTGAAAGCGCATTTTCCCATGTGACTCTGGCCGAACCCGCTGCGCTGGCCAACACCGCTTACAAGGCCGCCTTGCAGGTCGGCCACGGTTGTGATGGCTCCCCCACCACCGCCATCACGGTGCAGTTGCCAGCAGGCTTTAGAGGGGCCAAACCGATGGTGCATGCGGGCTGGGTGGCGGCCACCCGAGAAGAGAAACTCGCCGCCCCCTACCCCAGGCATGGCAAAACCGTGACCCACGACGTGGTCGAAGTCACTTGGACAGCGTCTGCCAAAGGGTATTGGCTGGCAGACGCCCATTTTGATGAGTTTACGGTGCGCGGCACTTTGGCGGACACCCCTGGGCCGATGTGGTTCAAGGTCTTGCAGACCTGCGAAACAGGCCGCAATGGGTGGATGGAGATACCCGCCAGCGGCATCTCAACGCACGGTTTGAAGACGCCAGCGGCGCTTTTGGAAGTGTTGCCGTCCGGCCCCGCCTCCACCTCGGCCTCGGCACATCAACATTGAATTTATTCACCTATTTTTCAACTTCAATTATCAGAAAACACCATGAAATCATCACTTTATGCCCTGAAGGCCGGCCTTGCTTCGTTGCTGGTTTTGTGCGCTGGCGCGGCCCATGCGCAGACCGTCGAAGTCAAAAATGCCTGGGTGCGCACCACCGTGCCGGGCCAAAAGGCCAGCGGCGCGTTCATGACCCTCACTGCCAAAGACGGCACACGGCTGGTCGGCGTCGCTTCGCCCGTCGCAGGCGTGGCCGAAATCCATGAAATGAAAATGGAAGGCGACATCATGAAAATGCGCGCCCTGCCCAATGGCCTGGAGCTGCCCGCAGGCAAGTCCGTCGAACTCAAACCCGGCGGTTTTCACGTGATGCTGATGGATTTGAAGGCCGCGCTGCCCAAGGACAGCACCATCCCGCTGACCCTGAGCTTCAAAGACGCCAAAGGTGTTGAAAGCAAGCTCGAGCTGAAATTGCCGGTGGCGGCGACGAGCCCCTCTGGCGCGGCGGATGCGCCGATGCACAAGCACTGAGTGCGCCAACCGTGACGCTCATCCATTGGCAATTAAATCAATCAAGATCATTTTGTTAACATGGATATTAACAAATTGCCTCAAAAAAACTGTGAATTTCAAACTCTGATACTTTTTTGGCCTATGGGCCACACAGATTAAGCACAGTATGCTATTTTATTTATAGCAAACAGATTTCGAAACGTTCCCGCCCAACGTCAGGCTGACCCCGTCACGGCTCCTTGAATTCCCGCAAAAAGCTGGCAAAACGCGGTTTGCCGCTGGGCGTCAGGTCGCGGTAGGTGTAGGTGACGGTGCTGCCAATGGCGGGCGGGGTTTTGCGCTGCTCGTCGCTGAAACCGGTGCCCAGGCGAAAACGCTGGCCGCCCTCGGTTTTGACTTCCAGCGCGCCCAACATGCCGTCAAATTTGCCTTTGCCCGCGATGTAGCCGACTACCTCGGCTTCGGCGTCGGCGACGGGCTTGAGTTTGAGCAGGGCGTCGCTTCGGCCCGTCACGTAGGGGCTGCTGGCGCGGTGCAACATCAGGCCTTCGCCGCCCGCGGCCACGACGCGTTTAAGCTCGGACTGCACGCCCTCCCTGGTGGGAATGCGCACCTGCACGGCGGGCTGCAGGCGGTCCCAGGCGGTGCCCCGGGTCAAGAGCCGGATGCGGTTGTAACGCGCGGTGAAGTCGCCCTCGCCGCCTGGCAGCTCGAACAGGATGTAGTTGATCTGCTGCCAGTCGGCGTCCGCAGGCTGGCTTTTGCGCACCATGCCCGAGACTTCGTCAAACCGGCCGCGGCCCAACCACAATTCGCCATCCAGCGGTGTTTTGGGCAATTTGGCAAGGAACCACGCGGGGGCCGCAACCGGGCGGCCACTGCGGAATTTGAGCACGCTGCCGTCCCAAATGGCGCGCACGCCGTCGAGTTTTTCGCTCACCAGGTAGTCCGCCGGGTTGAATTTGGCGGGCGCGTTGGTGGCCAAAAGCAGGTCGGCACCGGTTTTGGCGGACACCGGGCGGGCGAATCCACCGAGCCCGCCAAGGGCGCCCAGCGTTCCAAAGGTGAGCATCTTCAAGGCAAAACTGCGCCGAGGCAGGGACAGATTCGGTTTTTGCACGGATTGGGCTTTCTTCTTGGTGATTTTGTGCTTGTCGTTTTGCAGCTTCAGAGGCGCAAGCTACTGTCGCGAGGATAAGCTGGCCATCCACTTGGCGCGGGCTTGCCGGGAAAAGGCCAGCCTGCTATACTAGAAGGCTTTTCGGAATTTGCCGAGGGGTCGGGCGTTTGTCACAGTTTGTGGGCTCCAAGTGAGCGTTGAGTGAGCTTATTGTGCGCATTTTGTGAGTCACGCAAGTGCCTGAGTGAGTATTAATTTTCAGTCATTTTTACAGTTCCCCCGTTTAGGGACGTTTTTCAACAATGCCAACCATCAACCAGCTCGTGCGTCAAGGCCGTGAGGTCGAGACCATCAAGTCGAAGAGTCCTGCGATGCAGAACTCTCCGCAGCGCCGGGGTGTGTGCACACGTGTGTACACCACGACGCCCAAGAAGCCAAACTCGGCTTTGCGCAAAGTCGCCAAAGTTCGCCTGACGAATGGCTTCGAAGTCATCTCGTACATCGGCGGCGAAGGCCACAACCTGCAGGAACACAGCGTGGTGCTGGTTCGCGGCGGCCGTGTCAAAGACCTGCCCGGTGTGCGTTACCACATTGTGCGTGGTTCGCTCGACCTGCAAGGCGTGAAAGACCGCAAGCAGTCGCGCTCCAAGTACGGTGCGAAGAAACCAAAGGCCAAATAAGCCAAAAGTTCAAAGTCGTTTTAAAAGGTGTTTGTCTGCTGCGTGGCGCAGGAGATGAACGTAGTGGCCCAAAACACGAAATAGTTTGTGCCGGGTCGAGTAAGTGAGAAGTCTGTATGACTCTCGCGGTGTCTGCAAAGACGCCAACTGAAGCAAAGAGGTGAAAACATGCCACGTCGTCGCGAAGTCCCTAAACGTGAAATCCTGCCGGATCCCAAATTTGGCAATGTCGAGCTGTCCAAATTCATGAACGTGATCATGGAAGGCGGCAAAAAAGCGGTCGCCGAGCGCATCATTTATGGCGCGCTGGAGCAGATCGAGAAGAAAAACCCCGG
>JANLYO010000081.1:0-3671 GCA_031365665.1 Rhodoferax sp.
CCCGATTTTCGGCCCGCTGCTGCCGGGCGCGGCGCAACCGGCCAGCGGCGTCAGCAAGCCAGCCAAGCTGATGCCTGCACCGCTTTTGAGCAGCGTGCGCCGCTGCAAGCCCAGCACGTCGTGAATGCTCGGGTTGGGTGATCGGTTGCTGTCTTCCATCGAGTCAAAGTCTTTGGCCATGGGGATGCTCCGTTGTGATGCTGCTGTGTTCAGATACTGTCATGGGAACCAAGCCAAATTCTGGCACGCCATTGCGTCATTTTGATGACGCCAGTGTGATGGTGAACCCTGAGGGCCAGGGCCTCAGATCACACCTTCAAACATCATCACATCGACGAGTTCTCCGGCGGGCACATTGGCTTGGCCGTGGTGCAGCACGATCAGGCCGTTGGCCTGCACCATTGAGCTCAAGACGCCAGAGCCCTGATTGCCGGTGATTTTGACTTGCAGTGTGCCGTCTGGCGCGGTGCTGACGGTGCCGCGCTGGTATTCGGTGCGGCCAGGCTTTTTTCGAATAGGCTCCTGGCTTACGGCTTTGAGGTAGGGCTGGGTTTCAGGTTTGCAGCCCATCATCTGCAACAGGGCGGGGCGCACAAAAGCCAAAAAAGTCACCATCACCGCCACCGGGTTACCCGGCAGGCCAAACAGGATCGCGCAATCTGACGTTGCGGGCTTGCTATCAGTATTGAAGCGGGTTGTGGACATTTCATGTGACCCAGCAGCCAATTGTTCTTTAGGATGCCGCGCAATCCGGCCCACCGCCATCGGCCGGCCAGGGCGCATGGCGATGCGCCAAAAGGCGACACCGCCAGCATCGGCCGCCAGCTTTTTCATCATCGCGCGCGTGTGGTCTGCTTCGCCCACGCTCACGCCGCCGCTGGTGATGATGGCGTCGGCCTCTGCGGCGGCTTTTTTGAACACCGCCTCCAGCCGCGCAGGCTCGTCGCGCACCACACCCATGTCGATCATGTCGAGCCCCAAGCGCGTGAGCAGCCCAAAGACGGTGTAGCGGTTGCTGTCGTACACAGCGCCTTCGCGCGGCGCGTCGCCCAGGCTCAAAATTTCGTCGCCGGTGGAGAAATACGCCACCTTCAACTTGCGCCACACGCTGACTTCTTGCAGCCCCAAGCTCGCCAAAAGCCCCAGCGCGGCAGGCGTCAGGCGTTCACCTTTTTGAAGCGCTGCCTGGCCTATTTGAATGTCTTCACCCATCGCGCGGCGGTTGTCGCCCGGCTGCACGCGCCCTGGCGGCAGCGTGATGGCGTCCTGCGTTTGCGTCACCAACTCCTGCGGCACGACTGTGTCCAGGCCTTGGGGCATGACAGCGCCGGTCATGATCTTGACGCATTCGCCTGCGCCCACCGCGCCGCGCCAGGCAGCGCCGGCAAAGGCGGTGCCGACTATTTTGAGTGTCAAAGATTGACTGCCGCCGTTTCCAGGGTTTGCCTGTGCAAGCAGGCTGCCGTCAAACGCAAAACCATCCATGGCTGAGTTGTCATGCGGCGGCACATTGAGCGGCGAAATGACGTCGCCTGCCAACACCCGGCCCAGCGCCTCAAAGATGCCGACGGTTTGCGTCTCTTGCACCGGCGCGACCATGCGCGACAGAAACACGTTGACAGAGGCCGCGCTCAAAGCCTGGGGATCGTAGCCCTGCAGTTCAGCTGCGATCTGGTCGAGGGTTTTCAAGGCCGCGCGCTCTCACGTGTTTTCAAGCGACTGCAACTCGGCCAGCGTGTTGGCATTGAAAAAGGCGCGCGTGTCATCTTGCGGCTGGTTAAAGGGCACCAGCACGGTTCGGTGCAAGGCCGTCCAGGCGTCGATTTTGCGGCCGCCCTGGCTCACGAAATCAGAGAGGCTTTCCATCAACTCGATGCGCATCAGAGAAAACACCGGCTGCGCGCGCAGGCTGGTGCCACCCTCGGGCCCCGCCTCAGGCGCGGCGACCATGGCGATGTCGGCGCCTTGGCCTTGGTTATGGGCATTCATCGCCAGCAACAGGCGTTCGACCATGTCCAGCGGGAAGAGGGGCGCATCACACGGCACGGTCATCAACAGCGGAGTCTCGCAGCGCTCCAGCCCGGTGAGCATGCCCGCCAGCGGCCCGGCAAAACCGTCGATCACATCGGGCCACACCGGCGCGCCAAACGATTCATAGGCGGCCAGGTTGCGGTTGGCATTGAACATCACTGCGCCCAAGGGCCCGCCTTGCTGGATGTTGAGCCGCATCATCGTATGCAAAGCCAGCGGAATGCCGTTGAAATTCTGCAAACCCTTGTCCGCCCCGCCCATGCGCGACCCGCGTCCGCCAGCGAGGATCATGGCAGTAACTGAGGAAAGATCAAGCATTTTGGCAAAGGATCAGCAAGGGGTTTTTGCGCCGGGCCGCCCCAAGCAAAAATGCGGCCCCCTCGGGGGGCAGCGACGACACGAAGTGCGGGAGCGTGGGGGCCATATTGCTATCCACCGATGTAGCTCATCTCGACCCGGCGCGCACCTTGTGAAGTATCCGGTGCCGACAGGCTGCGCAATTCCGAATACCGGTCGTCCCGCGCGCCCCAGATATGGCCGATGGCGGATTCGATCTCGGCATCACCCACGCCGGTGCGCAGGTAGGAGCGCAGGTCATGCCCCTGGCTGGCGAACAGGCACAGGTACAACTTGCCCTCGGTGGACAGGCGCGCGCGGTTGCAGTCGCCGCAAAACGCTTGCGTGACACTGCTGATCACACCGATCTCACCGGCGGCCGGGTCATGCTGCCCGCTTGCATCGGCATAACCCCAGCGCTCGGCGGTTTCACCGGGCGCGGAAGCCTGCAAGGCCACCAAAGGCATCTCGGCGTGGACGCGTTGAACCACGTCTGCCGAGGGCAACACTTCGTTCATGCGCCAGCCGTTGGTGGCCCCTACGTCCATGTATTCAATGAAACGCAGGGTGCTGCCGCTGCCTTTGAAATGCCGTGCCATCGGCAAAATCTCTTGGTCATTGGTGCCGCGTTTGACCACCATGTTGATCTTCAGCCCGCTGAAATGCCCGTGTGCGTCCTGGCCCAGCCCCGCAGCGCGCGCGGCCTCGATGCCTTCGAGCACATCGGCCACCGGGAAACCGACATCGTTCATGCTGCGAAACACCGCGTCATCCAGGCCATCCAGGCTCACGGTGACGCGCTGCAGACCGGCGTTTTTGAGCGCGACAGCCTTGCGTTTGAGCAGCGAGCCGTTGGTGGTGAGCGTCAGATCCAGCGGCTTGCCGTCGACCGTGCGCAATTGCGCGAGTTGCTCGATCAGCACTTCGATGTTTTTGCGCAGCAGGGGTTCACCGCCCGTGAGCCGGATTTTTTGCACCCCGTGCGCCACAAACAAACGTGCAATGCGGGTGATTTCTTCAAAGGACAGCAGCGCGTTGTGCGGCAAATAGGCGTAATTTTTGTCAAATACCTCTTTGGGCATGCAGTAATTACAGCGGAAGTTGCACCGGTCTGTCACGCTGATGCGCAAATCGCGCAGCGGGCGGCCCATCGAGTCGCTCAGCAGGCCATTCGCGACGATGGGGTAGATCGATGTTGATGGCAACACCAGCCCCGCGTGGCGCAGGTCGATCAGGGGGATGATGCGTTCAGTCACGGCACGTAGCCAAGATAGGGGTCAGACGCAACGCGCACCATCTACCTC
>JANLYO010000103.1:0-1808 GCA_031365665.1 Rhodoferax sp.
CTCTAGGCCACGTAGTATATTGGTTTATAGCTATAATTATAGTAGCATCCAAAATCTGTCGCCATGAAGCGCATACTACGCCCTTCAATCAAAACAGGAGCCATCATGACCCTCTGCCCCATCGCCATCGTCACGGGCTGCGAAAAATGCCCGGCTTTCAAGATTTGCCCTCTGAAGGGCGTGATCGGCGACGCCAAACCGGCTGATGAAAGCAAAAGCGCCAAACCAGCGGCCTCCGCTGCCCCCAAAAAGTAAGGTCGGCACCACTCGGCTGGATAAGTCTAGGCTGGATAATTGAGGGCAATGAACCCCCTTCTTTGCGACCTTCAGCCCTACCCCTTCGAGCGCCTGCGCCAGTTGTTTGCAGGCATCACACCCAACCCAGCGCACCGCCCCATCAGCCTCGGCATTGGCGAGCCGAAACATGCCACGCCGCCCTTCATACTGGACGCGCTGGATGCCGCTGGGCGCGCCACACCGAGCGGCCTGGCCTCGTACCCGGCAACAGCGGGCGATTTGAAGCTGCGCCAGGCTTTTGCGGGCTGGTTGCAGCGCCGTTATGGCCTGGCGGTCGACGCCGCCACCCAAACCCTGCCCGTCAACGGCACCCGCGAGGCGCTGTTTGCACTGGCGCAAACGGTGGTGGATCCATCACAGCATGCGCAGGCAAGCCTAGGGGCGCCATTTGTGGTGTGCCCCAACCCGTTTTACCAAATCTACGAAGGCGCGGCGATTCTTTCAGGCGCGCGGCCCTGGTTCGTACCCGCCGTGCCTGAAAAAAACTTCGCCCCCGATTGGGCGAGCGTGCCTGATGACGTCTGGGCCAACACGCAACTGGTCTTCGTATGCTCGCCAGGCAACCCCACCGGGGCCGTCATGGCCTTGCCCGAGTGGAAAAAGCTGTTTGATTTAAGCGCCCAACACGGCTTTGTGATCGCCTCGGACGAGTGTTACAGCGAGATTTATTTCCGCGACGAGCCGCCTTTAAGCGGGCTGGAAGCCGCTGCCAAACTCGGCGTGAAAGACTTCAAAAACCTGGTCGCGCTGACCAGCCTCTCCAAACGCAGCAACGTGCCGGGCCTGCGCAGCGGCTTTGTGGCGGGCGATGCGGCCATCATCCAGCAGTTTTTGCTTTACCGCACCTACCACGGCAGCGCCATGAGCCCGGTGGTGCAGCAGGCCAGCATCGCAGCCTGGGGCGACGAGGCGCACGTGGTGGCGAACCGGCAGATGTACCGCCAGAAGTTTGCCGAGGTCACGCCGGTGCTGGCGCAGGTGCTGGACGTCGCGCTGCCAGACGCTGCCTTCTACCTGTGGGCCAACGTCGAAGGTGGCGACGATGTCGCCTTTGCCCGCGACCTGTACGCAAATTACAATGTCACCGTATTGCCGGGCTCGTTCCTGGCGCGCAAAGCCCAAGGCAGCAACCCCGGCGCAGGGCGCATTCGCATGGCGCTGGTGGCCGAGACCGCTGAATGCCTGGAAGCGGCCCAGAGAATCGCTGCGTTTTGCCAATCCAGAATTTAAAACTGCCCGAGCTTTTCCTTTTTCCATTTATCTTTATTTGCAATCCTTCATGACCCAACAACTCCAAGCCATCATTGACGCAGCGTGGGACAACCGCGCCAATATTTCCATCGCCTCCGCCCCGAAAGAAGTGACCGACGCGGTGGAACATGTCATCAGCGAGCTCAACAAGGGCCGCCTGCGCGTGGCAACCCGCGAGGCTGTGGGCCAGTGGACGGTGCACCAGTGGATCAAAAAAGCCGTGTTGTTGTCGTTTCGTTTGAAGGACAACGAAGTGATGC
>JANLYO010000108.1:0-26357 GCA_031365665.1 Rhodoferax sp.
CGGCGGCACCACGGCGCTGTCGGGCGGCGTGTTGTGGGTGCCGGGCAACTCGGTGAGCCAGGGCTTTGGCCAGAAGGATTCACGCGAGGCGGCCGAGCGCTTCATGCGGCACGAGACCGGCGCTTTTTACGACGCCGCAGCGGTCAAAGCCTTTCTGGACCACGGCCCGGCCATGGTGGACTTCTTTCAGCAAAAGACCACCATGCAGTTCGTGCCCACGCTCTACCCCGACTACCACCCGGATTCGCCCGGCGGCGTGCAGGGTGGCGCGGGCAGCGGGCGCTCCATCCTGGCGGCGCCGTATGACATCCGCAAGCTCGGGCCTCACATGGCGCGGCTGAAGCCGCCGCTCAAGACCATCACCTTCATCGGCATGATGTTCAATTCATCCAACGCCGACCTCAAGCACTTCTTTGAATTCACCCGCTCGTTCACCTCGGCGGTGTACGTGGCCAAACGCCTGCTGAGCCATATCAAGGAACTGCTGCTGTACCACCGCGCCATCAACGTGACCAGCGGCAACGCGCTGGCCGCCCGGCTGGCGCAAAGCGCGTTTGACCTTGGCGTCGCCATCCACACCAGCAGCCCCGCCAACAAGATGTTGATGGACGGCGCGCGCTGTGTGGGTGCCGAGGTGTCGTCGCCCGCAGGCAACTTCACCGTCCACGCCAAACACGGTGTGGTGCTGGCCTGTGGTGGCTTTCCGCATGACGTGAAGCGCGTCGCGCAGGCCTATGCGCATGTGGCGCGTGACGCCGCCAACGCACAAGCCCACGTGTCGCCCACGCCCGAGAGCAACACCGGTGACGGCCTGGCCATGGCCGAAGCCGTGGGTGGCAACGCCGACATCCGTTTTGCCGACAGCGCCGCGTGGATGCCGGTCTCGCTGGTGCCCGGCCAACAAGGCCCGCACGACAGCAAACCCTATGGCATCTTCCCGCACCTGCTGGACCGCTACAAACCCGGCGTGATCGGTGTGCTGAAAGACGGAATGCGCTTCACCAACGAGTCCAACTCCTACCACGATGTGGGCGCAGCCATGGTCCGCGCCTGCGCCCAACTGGACGCCAAAACATACGGCACTGAAACCGCCATGTGGCTCATCGCCGACAGCGCCACCGTGGGCAAATTTGGCCTGGGCTACGCCAAGCCCGCGCCCATGCCGCTGTGGCCGCACGTCAAGAGCGGTTACCTGGTCAAGGGCAACACGCTGGCAGAACTGGCGCAGCAGACAGGCATCAATGCCGCCGCGCTGCAAGCCACCGTGGCCGAGTTCAACCAGGGCGCGGCCAAAGGCCAGGACCCAGCCTTCGGCCGCGGCAGCAACGCCTTCAACCGCTACCTGGCCGACCCGAACCACCAGCCCAACCCCTGCGTGGCCCCCGTCGCCAAAGCACCGTTCTACGCGCTGAAGCTGGTGATGGGCGACTTGGGCAGCTTCGACGGCCTGCAGACCAGCGTGGTGGGCGAAGTGCTCAAGCGCGACGGCTCCCCCATCGCCGGCCTCTATGCCGCAGGCAACGACCGCGCCAGCATCATGGGCGGCAACTACCCCGGCGCCGGCATCACGCATGGGCCGAACATGACGTTTGGCTACATCACGGGGAACCATTTGGCGGACGTGGCCGGCAAGGCGGGTTGACAGCAAACATATCGCATATTCGCTATGATTCACTCTAATGCCTTAGCGGCCAAACAAGAGTGAAAACATGCTGACACATAAGCAGATGCGCGCCAAGGCGCTGGCAAACGCCGACGTCAAATCCGAGTTTAAAGGCATGGCAGCCGAATTCGCGCTGCTGGATGAATTCCTGAAAGCGCGTGCGGCTCAAGGCTTGACGCAAGCGGAAGTGGCGCAAAAGATCGGAACAACCCAGTCAGCCGTTGCGCGCATGGAATCCGGCAAAGGCAAGCAGTCACCCTCTCTGGCAAAGCCGATGATCTGAAGCGCGTGCCTTGGTACTTGGTGTTGGTGCTGGACGACGCCAACCGCCTGCGCAATGTCCACAAGACCGGAAACGTGATCGGCAATGGGCCAAGCGCCAAGATCAGATTGAGAGCGTGATGAACTCCCCTGTGGGCATGTATGGGGAAATGCAGGGGATTGCGGGACAATCGCTGCAAGAAATTGAGGGGCGGGAGTTGCCTGCTCTGGAAGTGACGCTGTGATGTGCCATTCACGGCGTCTCCTTGTACCCGCTTTGATCGGATATTTTTATGTACGTTGACAAAATAGAGCTCAAGAATATTCGGGGCTTTGAAGATCTGAAATTCAGCCTGGCCAGACCAGACGGAAGCCATGCGGGCTGGACAGTATTCACCGGTGACAACGGCTCTGGGAAAAGCAGTTTGCTGAAAGCCGTTGCTGTGGCTCTGACCGGCAAAGACACGGCTCGCGCCCTCCAGCCAAGCTTTCACCGCTGGATACGCGAGGGTGCCGCAGGGCAAGAAGGGCGAATCGAACTGACGATTGCGCCCCAGAAAGGCGCAGACGATTTTTCCGGTGGCGGCAAAACAGCTTACAAGAATTTCCCTGCGACGATTGTTTTAAGGAATGTGGGCAAAGAAACCACGACTGAAGTCATTGATTCTCAGAAAACAGCCCGGCGCGGTCTCTGGTCCACCGATGCTCATGGCTGGTTTTCATGTGGCTATGGCCCATTCCGGCGGGTTTTTGGTGCGTCCCCTGAGGCAACGCGCCTGATGGTAGGCGCAACAACAGAGCGCTTTGTCACTATGTTTCAGGAAGCTGCTTCGCTCTTTGAGGTGGACCAGTGGTTGCGCAATTTGAGCCACAAAAAGCTCGAAGGCAAGAGCGCCGAAAGTGCCCATCTTGATCTGCTTCTCGAAATTCTGCGCGACGATTTGATGCCCAACCAGATCACCGTGGACCGCGTGGATTCGGATGGTTTATGGCTCAAGGACGGCCAGGGCCTGCAATTGGCCTGGGGCGACATGAGCGATGGCTATCGAGCTGCTTTGGCCTTGTTGGCGGACATTCTCAGGCATCTCATCAATGCCTACGGCATAGAGGGCCTCTCAGAAAAAGACGCAGATGGCAAGCTTCGGGTTGTGAAAGGCGGCGTGGTCATGATCGACGAGATTGATGCCCACCTGCATCCTGAATGGCAGCGCGAAATAGGTTTTTGGCTAAAGGGTCACTTCCCCAATATTCAGTTCCTCGTCACTACACACAGCCCCATCATTTGCCAGGCTGCGGATGAAAACGGCTTGTTTGTCTTGCCTGCGCCGGGCGGCGAAGACAAGCCCAGACCCTTGACGCAGTCTGAATACAACACGGTCATCAGCTCCCGACCTGACACCATTTTGCTGACTGCCGCATTTGGTTTGCAAAACACGCGTTCGCCTAGGGCCGTAGAAGGGCGCGCGGAATACGCCAAATTGAAGGCGAAGGAGCGTGCCGGTGCCAAGCTCAGCAAGGATGAGCAAGCCAAGGCCAGACAACTTCAGTTGTTTGCCGTGACTGGTGAGGAGCCGTAACTCATGCGGCGCGTTCAGCGAACCGCCTTGCCGAAAGCGGCACAGAGCTACTTGAGCAAACGGCAATTGGTAGCTGATGAAAAGCAAAAAAATGGCAACTTGAATATTCTGGATGATTGGAAAAGTGCCAGGCAAACCAAGCCTCTCAAAGCGGTGGTGGCCACGCTTCAAACCATGATGGGGCCGCGCCAGCGCTGCATGTACTGTCTGGATTCGCACGGTGCGGACCTTGAACATTTCCGTCCCAAAGCCGTTTATCCCAAGCGCATGTACCACTGGCCCAATCTCTTGTTGTGCTGCACTGAATGCGGGCGGTTCAAGGGTAACAAATTCCCCATGTTCGGCAAGCAGGCCCTGCTGATAGACCCTACGCGTGAAGACCCGTGGAAACACCTGGACTTTGACCCCGCCACCGGCAATATCAGCGCGCGTTTTGATGTGCGGCTGGATGATTGGTCGGCTAAAGGAAGCGCCACCGTTGATGTGCTCAAACTAGATCGGCGCGAAGCCCTGTCGATCGGTTACTTGAAGACCTTGCGCGACCTTTCAGCGATTGTTGAGCGGGCTTTGTTGGGTGCGGCTATAGCTGCACCAGCCCTGATTCTGGAATTGCAAAACGCCGATGACCACGGCCTTCTGGCTTGGTGTTTTGGCGACAGAGGCCATACCATTCAGCCATTCAACGACTTGCGTCAACGGCACTCCGGCGTTTGGCGGCAATGCCGCAGGGAGATATAGCTGAGCGCCGGCTGAAGTGCATTGGTAGCAGCAGGGGCACCTAGCCTGCCCTACCCCAACGCCGCCAGGGCGCATGTGTCGCGGCCTCGAAGCACGCAACGGCTCTGGGTGAGGGTCTCGCGCAGCGAGACGACTCAGCCGCGCATTGTTTGAGCAAAGCGAGTTTGCGCGGCGGCCCTGAGACTGCGTACTGCAGATGGTTGCCCGAAGGGCCCGCTACACCTAAGCCCTGGCGGCGTTGGGGTGGGGCAGGCGGGCTCCGCAGAGCTGACTGACCAGTTCTTCAACCTGAGCAGGCAAACTGTCACCACGCCACACCACATGCTGGTCAGTTCGGCACAGCACCAGCTTGTGCAAATAAGCGGATGGAATCTCAAGACCAGCCGGCACATCCACCACCACCAGCGGCATATGGCGCAACGCAGCAACACTTTGAAAAGCGCTAACGTCTACACCCGTATCAAACCGCAGCAGCGTGTAGCCCGGCCCAAAGCTGTCATACAGGGAACGGGTGCGCGCGGTATCCAGCCAAAAATGCGGCGCACGGCAGCCGGGCACGGTGCTGGGGGTGAAGTCGCCCATGGTGTAAGCGGGTGCGGGCGCGGCTTCATGGGCGATGATGGGCGAGCCACTGTAGAAATAGCCAAAGTTCAGGCCGCCTGCGCAGAACTGCTGCACGTTCAAGTCATAGGCGGCCTGGCCCATTTCTGCTCGAACCGCGTCGCCCTCTGCGCCTTGGGCCTCGATGTTGTGCGGCACGCCGCGCTTCATCTTGATCATCTGCTGCGCGTGGTTCATGGCGAACTGCGAGACCTGCTCGGTGATGGGCTGGCGCTCGGCTTCGTAGGCATCGAGGATGGCCTCGGCGCCCCAGCCCTGCAGGCGCGCGGCCAGCAGCCACGCCAGGTTGAGCGCGTCGGCAATGCCGGCGTTCATGCCGTAGCCGGCGTAGGGCATCCAGATGTGGGCCGAGTCGCAGGCCAGAAACACCCGGCGGTTGCGGAAGCGGTTGGCCACCAGGCGGCGGCCCACCCAGTCTTCCTTGCTCAGCACTTCGTATTCAAAATTCTGACCCACGCCCAGAATTTGGCGGATGCTCCAGTCGCGGTCCACCGATTCAAACTCCGGCTCATCGGGGCTCAGGTGGTTGTGGATCAGCCAGTTGTCGTGGCCATCAATGGAGAACACCGTGCCGCAGCGGTTGGGGTTCATCACGTAGGTGGACCACGCCCGCTGGCCGGGGATCATGCCCATCAGCTTGGGCGCGCGGATGTAGGTGGACTGCACGCGCTGGATGATGGCCGTGCCCTCAAACTTCGCGCCCATCTGCTTGCGCACATCGGAGCGGCCGCCGTCGCAGCCCGCCATGTAGCGGCTGCGGATGGTTTGCGTTGCGCCGCTGTCGAGGTCGGTTGCAGTAGCCGTCACGCCGTTGTCATCCTGCTCGAACGCGGTGACCTGCGTTCTGTTGAGCAGGGTCACGCCGGGCAGGCTGGCTGCGTGCGCCAGTAGTATGGGCTCCAGGTAGATCTGGTTGATGCGGTGGGCCGGCTCAGGCGTGGGCCAGTGGCCGTCAGGGCCGGTCGTGTCTGTGTAGCGGTCGCGGCGACAGGGGATGGGGATGCGTGAGAACTCGGTGCCAGTCATGCGGGTGCGAAAGGCGGCGTCGTTGGGGTAGTCTGCGGGCAAGCCGGCGTCGCGCAGTTTTTGCGCCACGCCCAGGCGGCGAAACTGCTCCATGGTGCGCGCGGCCACGTGGTTGCACTTCACGTTGGGCGGCTCCATGTAGTGGCGCATTTCTGCGATCACCACTTTGATACCGCGCGAAGCCAAATCCATGGCCAACGTCAGGCCGACGGGGCCTGCGCCCACAATCAAGACGTCACAGGTCAACATGTCATTCCAGTTTGGTGCCCGAGGTCTTGATGACCTTGGCCCACTTCTGCGTTTCGCTTTTGATGAAGCGATCAAACTCCTCTGGCGTGGTGGGCATCGGCTCCACGCCCTGCGCGCGCATGGCTTTGACGATCTCCGGGTCCGACAAGGCGGCAACGATTTCAGCGTTCAGCCTGGCGATCACGCTGGCTGGCGTACCCGCTGGCGCAAGCAGACCGAACCAGCCGATGGATTCGTACCCTGGAACGCCGCCTTCTGCCATGCTGGGAACGTCGGGCAAGGTGGGTTGCCGTTGTGCACTGGTCACGCCCAAAGCCACCAATTTTCCTGAGCGAAGGTGCGGTAGCGCCGCCACCAAATCCACCATGGCCAATGGAATTTGCCCACTCAGGGTATCCATGGTGGCCGGCGCCGTGCCACGGTAGGGCACTTCAACAAACTGCACACCCGCCAGTTGTGCCAGCAACTGGCCGGACAAATGCATGGCGGTGCCGTTGCCACCGTGCCCGATGGAGAACTTGCCTGGCGCAACTTTGGCCTGGGCGATCAGCTCCGGCAGCGTTTTGGCCGAGATGCCAGGATGAGCCACCAGCACAAAAGGCGAACTGGCCAGCAAGGTAATGGGCTTTAAATCCTTTACCGGGTCGAAAGGCATTTGCGGGTACAAGCTGATGTTGGCAGCCATGGCGCCAGCCGCACCCACACCCAGTGTGTAGCCGTCGGGCGCGGCCTTGGCCACAAAGGCCATACCGACGTTGCCACCCGCGCCGGGCCGGTTCTCAATCACCCAGGGTTGGCCGAGTTTTTCGAGAAGCCGCGGCATCAGGATGCGCACCACGGCGTCGGAGCTGCCGCCGGGCGGGAAGGTCACCACCACGCGGGCGGGTTTGTTGGGGTAGTCGGCGCCGGGGGTCTGCGCCAGGCCCTGGCTGGCAAGCAGGGTGCAGGCCAGCAGCAGCGCAGCGCCAGTTTGAAATGCAGATTTTGTCATTGAAGCTCCATTCATCAAGAAAAAATGCCTGTGTCTCCCATGAAATATGTATATTTTGCTATTATTTTTATAGCGTTTTACCGCCCGTGCGCACACCAAAGATGATGCCACAGGTGACCAAAGCCAGGCCCATCCACAGGTTCCACGACAGTGGTTCGCCTAAAAAATACACTGCGCCCAGCGCAGATGAGCCAGGCACCACCGCCGTAAACATGGTGGCGCGAACCGGGCCGAAGTATTGAACCATCTTGGTGAAAGTGATGCCCGAAATGACCACCGAGAGGAAACCTTGGAAGACCATCTGGAACACGACATCGCCCAGTTGCGCGGTGGCGAAGTGGCTTGGCAGCACATGGGCCGCAATCAAGACACCATACACCGGCACGTACACCACAAAGGCAAACACGGTGATGGCGATGGTGGCACGCACGGCGTCCAGCGCATGTTTGCGCGCCAACACGGTGTAGGTAGACCACGCGAAGGCGGCTGTCATGAAGAGCAGGTCGCCCTTCCAGACCTCGCCGCCGTCAAAGGCCCGCAACAGGCTGGCGCCGCCTACCAGCAAATCGCCGCCCACGATCAGTAACAGGCTGATGACCCGGTTTCGCGTGAGATGGTCGCGCAGAACCACCACCGCCAGCAGCGAGGTCCACAGGGGCAGGCTGCCGGGCAGCAGCACCGATGCATGGGCTGCTGGGGCAAATACAAAGCCGCCATATGCCAACATGCCGTACAACAAGCCGCCAAACAAGCCCGTGGCCACCGTGATCTTCAGCGACAGGGGCGAGAGCCCAAACAGTGACGAGGCCTCGGCATTGCCTTGTAGCCGGTCGCGCCGCACAAGCCACCAGCCCCAGGGCAGGAGCACCAGTCCGGCGCCCAGAATGCGCGCCAGCACGATATCTAAGGGCAACAATGTCGCACCACGTGCGGGGTCCGTGGTTGCCCGCGCAATGATGATGAAGGAAGTCCAGATGATGATCGTGATCACCGCCGCCGAAATGCCAACCGCCCTGGGCGAGAGGGATTTGTAGAAACGCATGCGTCGATTATCCGTGTGCGCCGCGCGGCAGCCCGTCGGGGTTGTAGACTCGAAAGCATGCTTGATTTCATTCGCCTGCGGTCGTCAAAAAAGCCTTTCTTTGGTTTGTGTTTGGCCGCTGCCGTTTTGGGCGCAACGGCGCAGAGCTTGCCGCCCGAAGTTGAGGCCGCCTTGCAACGCGCCAACATCGCACGAGATGCCGTCTCAATTTTGGTGACCGACATACAAGGGCGCGCCAGCCCGCGCCTGAGCCATCGCGCCGCCGTGCTGGTCAACCCGGCCTCGGTGATGAAGCTGGTGACCACCTATTCGGCGCTGGATCTCCTGGGCCCCACCTTTGCCTGGAGCACGCCGGTGTATGTAGAAGGCGCACTGAGGGATGGCGTGTTGACTGGCAATGTCTACATCAAAGGCCAGGGCGACCCGAAACTGGTGGCAGAACGCCTTTGGCTCTTGATTCGACGCCTGCAGGGCCTGGGCATCAAAACCATTCAAGGCGACATTGTTTTGGATCGCAGCGCATTTGAAACGGTGGAAGTCGATCCCGCCAGTTTTGACGGCGACCCGCTGCGACCTTACAACGCGGCACCCGATGCGCTTTTGATCAACTTCAAATCCCTGGTACTGACCTTTGTGCCCGACCGCGCCAACAATGTCGCGCAGGTGCAGGCAGAGCCGCCCCTGGCAGGCGTGCAGATTCCCGCCAGCGTGCCTTTGAGCAATACGCCGTGCAATGATTACCGCAGTGCGCTGAAAGCCGAATTTTCAGACCCAGCGCAAATCCGATTTCTTGGCAACTACCCGGCCAGTTGCGGCGAGCGGGTCTGGCCCTTCGCCTATGCCGATCCCAAATCATTTGCCATTCGCGCAGTCGAAGGCATGTGGCGCGACCTGGGCGGAAAATTGACAGGCAAGGTGCGTGAAGGTGTTGTGCCGACGGGCAACGGTGGCGTATTGAAACCGGCGTTTGAGCTGGCGTCGCCGATGTTGCCCGAAGTGATCCGCGATATCAACAAATACAGCAACAACGTGATGGCGCAGCAGCTGTTCCTGACCCTGAGTTTGCAAAACAAAACCACCGGCGCCGGCACTTTGGCGGCCTCCCGCGAGCTGGTCCAGCGCTGGTGGCGAAGCAACATCAGCGAGGCCGATGTGCCGGTGATGGACAACGGCTCGGGCCTGTCTCGCACCGAACGTCTTACCGCCCAGGGCTTGGCCAAAATGCTGCAAGTGGCGTATGCCTCGCCATTGATGCCCGAGCTGATGTCGTCGCTGCCCATCACCGGCATGGACGGCACACTGCGCGCCAGCCGCAGCAAGGCGCGTGGCAGCGCCCACATGAAAACCGGCACACTGCGTGACGTGGCGGCCATTGCCGGGTATGTGCTGGCCCATAGCGGCAAACGTTATGTGGTGGTGATGATCGTCAACCAGCCGGGGGCCACAGCGGCGCGCCCGGCCATGGACGCACTGCTGGACTGGGTTGTGAACGACCGCTGAAAGCGGCATGAAACGAAAGAGATCACTATGAATCGACGCACAAGCCTTCGCCTGGTTTTCGCCTTGTTGCTGGCCATTGCAGGTACCTCGGCTGGCGCGCAAACCTGGCCGACCAAACCGGTGCGCCTGGTGTTGCAGTTCCCGCCCGGCGGCTCCACAGATTCGGTGGCGCGGATTCTGGCCCAGTCCATGACGGCGTCGCTTGGCCAGCCCGTCCTCGTGGAGAACAAACCCGGGGCTGACGGCGCCATCGCGGGCGAATTCGTGGCACGCGCCGAGCCGGACGGCCATACCTTCTTTCTGGCCACCAACACGCCGATGATGCAGGTGCCGCTACTCAAGAAAAACCCGCCGTATGACCCGGTGAAGAGCTTCACGCCGGTGTCACTGGTGGGGCGTTATGTCTACGTGCTGGTCACCCACCCCGCTGTGCCCGCGAAAGACGCGCAGGAGTTGCTGGCCTACGCGCGCGCCAACCCCGACAAGCTGGCTTACGGCAGCTACAGCGGCGTGACCAATCTGATGCACGTGCAGCTCAAAGCCGTCAAAGCCGACATGAACCTGGTGCCCTACAAGGGCGAGGCACCCACGGTGACCGACATCCTGGGCAACCACGTGCAACTGACCTTTGCCACGCCCGCCAGCACGCTGCAACATGTGAAGGAAGGCAAGCTGCGCGCGCTGGCCGTGTTGCTACCCAACCGTTCGCCGCAGTTCCCCACCGTACCCACCGGCGCCGAAGCCGGCCTGCCGCCGCTCAAGGCCGGCACCTGGGCCGCATTGTTTGGCCCGGCCAAACTGCCCGCCGACATCGCGCAGCGCATGAACCGCGAGCTCAACGCCGCCATGCAAAAGCCGGATGTGCGTGAACGCATTGCCGCGCTGGGTTTTGACCTGGCGGGCTCCACCCCCGATGAGATGACAGCCTACATGCAGGATCAGCTGCAAGCCTGGGCGCGCGCCTTCAGCGACGCCGGGATGAAGCCTGAATAACCCCGCCCTGCGTTGCCGCTCAAGTTGCGGCGGCGCGGTGCAAGCGGTCGCTGACGCCCGCCCATTCGGGTAGGTCGGGCGGTGTTTCGATCCAGATCAACTTTACGCCCCGCGCATCAAATTCGCGCAAAACGGCAAATAACTGCTGCGCCGTGGCGCTAGCATCGTCTGGCATGCGGCGGCGCAGGATGTTGCTGGCACGGCTCTTCAAAATCGTGCGTGACCAGGTGGCGATGACGGGTTTGCCGTCGTTTTTGCCGTCAATGTCAGCCCCCAGCAGGTCAAGCGCGGTTTGCAGGGCACGGGCCTCCATCAACCGCACGCGCGCGTGGGGCGCGTAATGCGCCTCCAGCGTGCCAGAGGCCTTGGGCGCCTGCGGCATGCCCGCAGGCAACTCGTCTTTCAACCACACGGTTTGCCCGCAGGCCGCCTCCAAATCCGCGCGCAGCAGGTTGCCGGGGCGCAACAACACCGGCCGGGCGCGGGTGCAGTCAATGATGGTGGATTCAATACCCACCGCACAAGCGCCGCCGTCCAGAATCAACAACGCATCACCGAACTCACTTTGCACATGGGCTGCTGTGGTGGGGCTGACCCGGCCAAACTTGTTGGCGCTGGGCGCGGCAATGCCGTAGATCGGCCGGGGGCCTTCGCGCAAATGCCGCAGCAGGGCCTGCGCCAGCGGGTGCGAGGGGCAGCGCAGGCCGATAGAGCTCTGCCCGCCCGCCGCCGCTTCGCCCACGCCCATGCGGCGCGGCAGGATCAAGGTCACCGGCCCCGGCCAGAAGGCGTCGATCAGGCGCTGCGCAAAAGCGGGCACTTCTTGGGCGAAATGGGGTACCTGCGCGGCATCTGCCACGTGCACGATCAGCGGGTGGTCGCTCGGGCGGCCTTTGGCGCTGAAGATTTGGGCGACGGCAGTGGCATTGTCTGCATCGGCACCCAGGCCATACACGGTTTCGGTGGGCAAACCGATCAAGCCACCCGCCTGCAGGCAATCTGCCGCAGCGGCCACGGCCCCAGGCGTTTTCCCGTCAACAATCATGCGTCGGCCCGGCTAGGCTCACAAAGGCAGTCCAGGCCGCGCTGCCGCCCAATGCGGCAGCGGCTTGATGCCCAGAAGTTTCGACACCTTCAAGGCCGTGGCTTGCACGTCGGTTATCGTTTTACCGGTGATGTTCAGGTGGCCCATCTTGCGCCCTGCCCGCGCCTCGGCTTTGCCATACAAGTGTAGATGGGTGCCCGGCAGCGCCACTACTTTTGCCCAAGGCGGGGCAGACCCATCGTGTCGCCACAGGTCGCCCAACAGGTTCAGCATGATGGCCGGACTGTGCTGGCGCGGCGGGGTGAGCGGCAAGCCCGCCAAGGTGCGCACCTGCAACTCAAACTGCGAGACATCGCAGGCATCAAGGCTGTAGTGGCCGCTGTTGTGCGGGCGCGGCGCGATTTCGTTGACGATCAATTGCACAGGCCCGTTTTTGTCGTTCACGACAAAAAATTCGACACATAACACACCCACATAATTCAATTCAATTGCTATTGATTTTGCAGCGAATTGTGCTTTATTGGCGAGGCCTAATGGCATACTGGACTTAAACACTTCGGTCACCGCCAGAATCCCGTCGCGGTGGGTGTTGCGCTGCACCGGCAAGCTGACGCAGATGCCGTCGCGCCCACGCGCCACGATCACCGAACATTCGTAGGCCAAGGCCAGGCGCTTCTCCAGCACGCAGGGCGCCTGTTTCAAATCTGCCCAAGCGACAGCGAGTTCAGCGCGGTTTTTGACCCGCACCTGGCCTTTGCCGTCGTAGCCCATACGCGCGGTTTTCAAAATGCCGGGCAGCAGGTTCGCCTCGACCGCCGCCAGTAGCGCCGCTGTTTCGATCACCGCGTAAGGCGCACACGCAACGCCGCAGCGCACAAAATGCGCTTTTTCGGCCGCCCTGTCTTGCGCGATGCTGACCGCCGCCGCTGCGGGCGCGACGGGCCGTGTTTCTGCCAACGCCAAAAGCGCCGACGCCGGCACGTTTTCAAACTCTGTAGTGATGGCGTGGCTGCATGCCGCCAAGGCCTGCAAACCGACCGGGTCGAGGTAGGCTTTTTGGATGTGGTGGTGGCTCACGCGCCCGGCGGGGCTGGCCGGGTCAGGGTCCAGCACGGCGGTTTCAAAGCCCAACGCCTGCGCTGCGTGCACAAACATGCGTCCCAGCTGGCCGCCGCCCATCACCCCCAGCGTGGCAGGCTGGCCTTGGATCAAGCTGCCGGGCTGCAGCGGCGCCAACCGGGTCGCCAGGGCCGGCTTGGCAGCGCTTTTCGGACTCACCGTCAACTTCAGCATCAAGCCCACCTTCAAGCTCACAAAGCGGGCGGCAAAGTCATGTCGCGGGCGTTTTGGGTTTGGGTGGCGCGGTAGGCGTCGAGTTTGGCCCGCAGCGGGGCGTTATGGCAGGCCAACATGGCCACCGCAAACAGGGCCGCGTTGGCAGCGCCAGCGTCGCCAATGGCGAAGGTCGCCACCGGCACGCCTTTGGGCATCTGCACGATGCTGTGCAGTGAATCGACGCCGCTCAAATGCCGGCTGGCCACCGGCACACCAAGCACCGGCACCGTTGTCTTGGCGGCCAGCATGCCCGGCAAATGGGCCGCCCCACCGGCCCCTGCGATGATGGCTTTGAGGCCGCGGCCCGCAGCGGCTTCGGCGTAGGCAAACATGTCGTCGGGCATGCGGTGGGCGGAAACCACCAGGGCTTCATGCGCGATGCCAAAGTGTTGGAGAATCTGTACTGCGTGTTGCATCGTGTCCCAATCTGAACGGGAACCCATGACAACGCCAATTTGAATAGTCATCTGGCAATTTTACCGGCCACCCCCATTTACAAAACATGATCAATGCAACTGTTGAAAACTTTGACGCCGAAGTCGTCGAAGCTTCCCACCAAATCCCTGTGCTTGTTGATTTCTGGGCGCCCTGGTGCGGCCCCTGCAAAGTCATCGGGCCGCTCTTGGAAAAACTGGAAACCGACTACGCCGGGCGCTTCAAACTGGTGAAAATCGACTCCGACCAGGAGCAGGAGATTAGCCAGGCCTTTGGCATCCGCTCCATCCCCACCTGCGTGATGATGGTCGGCGGCAAGCCGGTCGATGGCTTCATGGGCGCGGTGCCCGAAAGCCAACTGAAGGCCTTTCTGGACAAACACGTGCCTGAATTTGCACCCGGCGCCGACGTGCTCGAAGCCGAAGTCACCGCCACTGCCATTTCCGACGCGCCTGCCGCCGACGACCCCCAGGCCGTGCGTGAAGCCCTGCACCAGGCGGTGCTGAAAGCGCCCGACAACGACGACACCCGCTTCGACTACATCAAGTACCTGCTGCTTAACGACGAAGTGAAAGAGGCCAAGGCCAGCTTCGCGCCCGTCATCACCAAAGCCGCGCTGGTGCGCAAATTCGACGCGCTGCAACGCTGGCTGAATGCGATTGATTTCCTGGCTGACCACGCTGACATTGCGGCCTCAAACGCCATGTTTGACGCAAAAATTACCGCCAACAAACGTGATTTTGACGCGCGTTTCGCCAAGGCCCAGTTGCTGATGGCCACGCAGCACTGGACCGCCGCCATGGACGAATTGCTGGACATTTTGATGCGCGACAAAAGCTGGGCCGATGACCTGGCCCGCAAAACCTATATTGGCATTCTGGAAATCATCGAGCCGGCCAAAATCAAGGTGGCAGATGGCCAGATTCCGCCGGTGGACCCAACCGTGGCGACCTACCGCAGGCGGCTCTCCAGCGTCGTGCTGAGCTGATGGGCGCTGGCATGGAGCCTGGTTTCAGTTTATTTTAGTCGTTTATTTTTGTTTTTTAGTTAAATTAGATTGAAATTTAATCTATTTTATCGCCTAAAATAATAGCAAATAATTAAATATATACGAGACTCAATGCCAAATTTATATTTTGTATTGGATCAATAAATATTTATTGAATTTATTTGTATTCCACGTCACCGCTCAAGTCGTCAAACGCTGCAAGGCCTCGCGGTATTTCGCGGCGGTTTTTTCGATCACTTCATCGGGCACTCGCGGCGCGGGGGGCGTTTTGTTCCATGGTTTGCCGTCAATCCTGACCTGCTCCAGCCAGTCGCGCACAAACTGTTTGTCATAACTCGGCGGGTTGACGCCTGCGGCAAAACTGGCCTGGTAACTCTCAAGAGGCCAAAAGCGGGATGAATCGGGTGTGAGCACCTCGTCCATCAGCGTCAGCGTGCCGTCTCCCCCGTCACCCATGTCCAGGCCAAATTCGAACTTGGTGTCGGCAATGATGATGCCTTTGGCCGCCGCGATGTCGCAGGCCGCCGTGTACAGGCGGATGCTGATGTCGCGCACGCGGGTGGCCAGATCCAGGCCGATCATCTCCACGGTTTTCTCGAAGCTGATGTTTTCGTCGTGGTCACCTACTGCAGCCTTGGCGGCGGGTGTGTAGATCGGCGTGGGCAGTTTTGAGGCGTTTTTCAGGCCGGGTGGCAGCTTCACGCCGCACACCGTGCTGTTCTGCTGGTATTCCTGCCAGCCGCTGCCCGCGAGGTACCCCCGCACCACCGCTTCCACCGGCAGCGGTTTGAGGCGCTTGACCAGCATCGAGCGGCCCGAGATCTGGTGCAACTCGTCGGCCGCCACAACACTTTCCGGCGCTTCCCCCGTCAAATGGATCGGGCAGATATTGAGGCCATCCGGACCCAGTTTGTCGAACCAGAACAGCGCCATCTGCGTCAAGAGCGCGCCCTTGCCGGGTATCGGCTCGTTCATGATCACGTCGAAGGCCGACAGGCGGTCGCTGGCGACCATCAGGAGGCGGTCGCTGCCCACCGCGTAGTTGTCCCGCACCTTGCCCCTCGCGATCAATGGGAGCGAGCTCAAATTGCATTCGAGCAGGGGCAGGGAAATCAGCAGGGAGGTGTGCAAGGCGTCGGTCATGGTGCGGAAGAATAGAAAAAGCCTGCTGAAGAGTCAACAGGCTGTGGGATTTTCGGGCTGATTATCCCAGCCCCGCGCTGTGAACAGGCCGCACGCGCCGGATTTTCTCTGTTTGAAAACGCCGCTTTCCCGCTGGAAAATTCAGCTTCGCAACAAACGCGGCAAGACCATCGCCGGTGTTGCGCCCGCTGTGGCGAGGCTGGGGAACAGCGTGCGGCCCAGACGCGCCGGGTCAACACCAAAACATTCACCCACCACCGACGAGATGAGGGTATCGAGGCTCAACGTCGGCTGCAAGTCACGCCCCTGTAACAGCGCCTTGGCCGAGAGGCCCGGCCAGTCGGCCAGCACGCGTCCACCCTGCACTGCGCCACCCAGCACCATGGCGGCTGAGGCTGTGCCGTGGTCCGTGCCACCTGTGCCATTGATGGCGGCGGTCCGCCCGAACTCGGTGGCCACCAGCACGGTGGTCGTGGCCCATGCCGCGCCCAGCCCGTCGCGTAGGGCGGCGATCATCGCGTCGAGCGCCTTCAACTGGTTCGCCATGCGCGGCCCTTGGGCGCTGTGGGTGTCCCAACCACCGGTTTCCAGCATGGCGATGCGCGGGCCCCTGGCTTGCGACAGGAAACGTGCAGCCAGTTGGCCCAGCTCCGCAGGGTTCTGGCGCGCGGGCGCGCCGGCCATGCTGCGGGTGTCCAGGGCCGACGACATCAAACCGTGCAACTGCGCGTCTTCGGCATACATCTGCTGCACACGCTCCAGAAATTCGTCCGCTGCCTGCCTTTGCATCGAAGGCGCATAGGAAGCAACCTCAGCCCGCCCGCGCAGCGCCAGCGGCACGGTGGGTGTGATGGCAATGGCATCCCCCTGGTTTTTGGGCAACAGCGTGACCAGGCGATTGAGCCAGCCGTCCTTGATTTCATAAGCGCTCGTGCCGCCCGACTCCAGCACGTTTTGCCCGTCAAAATGTGAGCGCTCGCGGTAAGGCGACGCCACGGCGTGGACAAACAGGGCCTCCTTGGCGGCAAACAATTTGGCGGTTTCCACCAGGCTGGGGTGCAGGGCGAACAGGGCGTCCAGTTTGGGGGCCGCAGCGGTATCAATCGCCATGGCGCCTCGCAAACGGGCGTAGTCAGGGTCTGCGTAGGGGATCACGGTGTCCAAACCGTCGGCCGCGCCGCGCTGAATAATGAAGACGAAACGGCGTTCTGTCGCGGCTTGCGCCAAGACCAGGCCCGGCGCCGCCAGCAGCAGGCCGGCGCTGCCGCCTGCCAGGCTCAAAAACCCACGCCGCGAGTGAAGGGGTGTTGTCATGGTTTACCTGCGCAAAAATTCGGGTGAGGAGAACAGCAAAGCCAAGGCGATGCCGGGGCTGTCCGCCCGGTTGATGGCGGCCAGGGTGGCGCCGCTCAAGCCGCCGGGCAGCAATTGCGGGGCCAGCCTGCGCGCATCGATGCCGCTGCCGGCCAGGCTTGCCAGGCGCTCGGCCGACGTGACCCGGCGCAACAGGGCGTCGGGCGCCGCCCAACTGTCTGCAATGTCGTCAAAACCGGCTGGAGAACCCGGTCGCCAAACCGTTTGGCCAAGCTGGGTCAGCAACTGCGCGATCGGCTGGTTGCCCAGGTCTTGCCGCCCCAAGCCACGCAATACGGACAGGGTCCACTCCCACGGCGTCTTGAATTTGACCGGCGTTGGCGCCCAAACTTCGGGCGATTCAACCAGGCTGCGGTAGACCGTGGGCAAGTCGCCCCCACTGCGCTGAAAACTGCCCGCCAAGCGTTCGATCAGGGCGGGCGCTGGGGTGTCGCCGGCAAAATGGCGGGCCAACTTGGTGGCGATGTGGCGCGCCGTGGCAGGAGCCGCGCAGAGATCGTGCAAAACCGCTGCGGCTTGCGCCTCACCGGCTTGCTCGTAACGCTTGCCCAGCACGTTGCGCGGGCCAGGTTCGTGCAACTGCGGCTGGAAACCATAAAAACCCGGCGCAGAGGGCGGCAGCCCGGGCAGCCCACCCACGCTCCAGCCGGTCAGCGCACGGGCGAACTCGGTGACATCGTCCTGGCTGTAGCCGCCGCGAACACCCAGGGTGTGCAATTCGAGAATTTCGCGGGCCAGGTTTTCGTTCAGGCCGCGCGGGCGTTGTAGCGCCAGCCTTTCGCTGCGAAGGCCCAAGGGGCTGTTGGGACCAATGGAACGGGTCTGGTCCAGATAAAACAACATGGCCGGGTGGCGCGTGACGGCCAGCAGCATGTCTTCAAACCGCCCCATCACATGCGGGCGGATGGCCTCCCGCTCAAAAGCGCCTGCCAAGGCGATCACAGGCGGTTTTTCAATCGAAACTGCGAAATGGTTGGCCCAAAAATGCGCCAGGCGCTCGGCGAAAGGGGTTGCGCCAGCCACCGCCGAGCTGACTCTGGCGCTGACTTCCAAGCGGTATTGGGCCTGTGTGGCGGCCCCGAACTTTTGCCGCAGGGACTGCTCGCTACCCGCATCAGCCTGGCGCAAAGCTTTCTGATAATCCAGATAGGCAACCACTTGCTGGTCTGATTGGGGCTGCGCCGCCCAGGCCGCGCTGTTTGGCGCGTAACTGCCAAATTGCGCCAACAAGCCCGCCTTTGGCTTAGCCGCCACGGCCTCCTCGGGCCGCACACCCAAACCGAAACGGTTCAATGCAACGGCGGTGGGTGTGATTTCAGGCGCAATGGTCATTCAACTTCCTTGCTGCCCCACTGCATGGCACCTGCATGAGGGCTTGAAACCGGACTTTAGACCTGCAGGGCAACGCGGTTGTTTCGGCCCTGTAAAGTTTTGAACTTTACAAAGCCCGCGCCCGGACCCGCACCCGAAACAGGTTTACTGCACGACCTGCGCCAGCTCGCCCTTGGCGTATCTGGCCGCCACCACCTGCAGGCTGTCGCCTTTGACCTTGCCGCCCTGCCCCTCGCAGCCAAATTGCTGGTAGCGTTGCTTGCAGATCTGTTTGGCGGCCTCGCGGGCCGGCTTGAGCCAGTCGCGCATGTCGAATTTGTCAGGGTTTTGCGCCATGAACTTGCGCACGGCGGCGGTCATGGCCAGGCGGATGTCGGTGTCGATGTTGATCTTGCGCACGCCGAACTGGATGGCCTTCTGGATCTCTTCGACCGGCACGCCATAGGTCTCGCGCATGTTGCCGCCGTACTCGTTGATGATGGCCAGCAAATCCTGCGGCACCGAGCTGGAGCCATGCATCACCAGATGCGTGTTGGGGATGCGTTTGTTGATCTGTTTGATGCGCTCGATCGCCAGAATGTCACCGGTGGGCTTGCGCGTGAATTTGTAGGCGCCGTGGCTGGTGCCGATGGCGATGGCCAGCGCGTCGAGCTGGGTGCGTTTGACAAAATCCGCAGCCTGCTCGGGGTCGGTCAGCAACTGTTCCATGGTCATGGTGGATTCGGTGCCGTGGCCGTCTTCCTTGTCGCCGCGCATCGTTTCCAGGCTGCCCAGGCAACCCAGCTCACCCTCGACGGTGACGCCGGTTTTGTGCGCCATGTCCACCACTTTTTTGGTGACTTCGACGTTGTAGTCGTAGCTGGCAATGGTTTTGCCATCCCCCTCCAGGCTGCCGTCCATCATCACCGAGCTGAAACCCAGGTTGATCGCGCCCTGGCACACGCCCGGGTTCTGGCCGTGGTCCTGGTGCATGACCAGCGGAATGTGCGGATAGGCTTCGATGGCCGCCGAGATCAGGTGTTTGATAAAGGCCTCGCCCGCGTATTTGCGCGCCCCCGCGCTGGCCTGCAGGATCACCGGCGCACCCACCTCGTTGGCCGCTTCCATCACCGCCTGCACTTGCTCGAGGTTGTTGACGTTGAAAGCCGGAATGCCGTAGCCGTTGACAGCCGCGTGGTCGAGCAGTTCACGCATTGAGACGAGTGCCATGATGAAATTCCTGGGAAGTTGAAACGCCTTGAGGGAAAGTTAAGTAACCGCTTGGTAACTTTTGCCGATCGGGTGATTTTAGTGGAGTGGCGTGGACACAATTTAATGGGTTCGCGCCTTTTAGGGGTGTGCCACTGGCAGAGGCACGATAGCCAGTCGCTTCAACTTCGAGGCACAGGGGGTTTCGCAGAACTTCAACTTGAAAAGACCGTATTCAGCTTTCGTAGCTTTGCGTCTTTCTATTCCACATATATTGACAGCTTTTTTGGCTCTTCGGCACTTTCGTTGAAACTCACGATCGCAACTGCGTGAAGATCACGGCCGTAGACTCCATCCTTCGGAAACAACTTGTCCAAATCAACCTCCATCTGCCGCACGAATTCGGCAGTTGTCGTCATCAGGTCGCTCAAAACCACTGTCTCGCCCTCGCCTGTCAGAGCTATTACGTCAATGGGGAAGGTAAATTGACGCCCAGCAATATCAGCAAAGCGGTGCTCACCTGCCTTGAAAGACCCTGCAGCGAGAGTATGAAGTTGCGCGCGAACCGGAGGGTTTTCAGTGACGATAGCCCAGCTAATTTCACCCCAGACTGGAGACTTTTTCTTGATGATGACATCGACTCGCCCATCCAGATGTTGCACACTGTTTCGCAACGCCTTTACAGGATGAACTTTCTGGACAAATGAACGGCAGTACGGCTTGTCAGCAATGCCTGGAGCGACGCAGCACAGCGCCCGCAGTCGATTTATGGAGTCAACGATTAGCCAAGCGTCACCGACAGCGGAAGCGTATTCAAGCGCATACTCAGTCGCATCATCAAGACTCGACACCTGCCAAAGTGTTTCCCGGAGACGCCGATACGCCAAATCGGCAATTTCGATAGCGAAACGTATTCCATCAAAAAACACTTGCTGTCGCGCATTCGATGATTTCGGGATGCGTCGCAGAGGCGATTGCGCGTTGATGATTGGGGGTCGATGGTTAAGTATTTGCATTCCGGCATTTTCGACATTTGACATACGTACAAAATCATCTGACCCCCCAGCGCGGTGATGGTGCCATGTGACCAGGCTTTTGGGGTGGAACGCGTTGCGGTAACGACCCCACAATGCGTCAGCAAAAAATTCCGCAGCCGCCGCGTCGCACGAATTTTTCCCCACTGCACGGAACTTCCACCCCAAAACCGCATGCACATGGCGCTGTCGTCGTTCTGGGCGGGCGGCCGGAGCGACAAGGTCACTTGCCAAACACGTTTTTAAACGGCTTGCGTTTGTTCGTGCGGTACACGGCGAAGTCGGCACGGTCCACCGTGATGATGTCTGTGACGCCGATTTGGTTAGCCAGCCAAACCAGGGATGCGTCAGCCAGATCCATGGGGCGGTCTGCGTATTTGCGCATCAAGGTGGACAGGCCGACCAAGTCTTCGATTTGCAATGAAGCGATGCGGACGCGGTCGCGCATGGCGCCTTCATGCAGCCAAAGCAACAGGTCAGCCTGCGCGTTGGCGCTGAAATCCAGGAAATACATCACCTCTGAAACTACTTCCCATGTGGTCAGCAGGCGCACGTGGGCACCGTGGCGCTTGAAATACGCAAGTGCCTGAGGGTGGTAACTGTCGGCGCGGTTGAACAGCGCAGCCAGCGGCCCGCTGTCGCACAGAACGTCTCTGACTGCCAATGTTGTCAAACACCGCTGGCCAGGCGCTTTGCCTTGGCGTTCAACTTGTCCCGCACCACTGCCTTGATTTGCGCTGACTGCCGCGTGGCATCGCCGTACCGCCCAAAACTTGGTTTGCCAAGTTCGTAGAGGCAGGTGTTTGCGGCAGCTGCCTCACCACTGCTGGCGAGCAGGCGCAGCGCCTGCTTCACGATTTCAGTTTTGCTCACTCCCATGCGTTCGTGCAATTGGCGCATCAAGGCTGCGTCACCCGCACCCAATCGCAGGCTCAGGAACTGATCAGTTTGGGCGGTTAAGGTGTTCATGGCAATAAAATTGTACTACATATGGCGAAATTTGTGAAACGAAGAGCGGCAACTCTCCACCCAAATAGCTGCCCGCCCAGTGCGGTGATAGTGACATGTGACCAGATGCTATGAATGCCTCCCTCCTCACGGGGACACCGTGCAAGAGGGAATCATCGCAAAGCAACTGGAGCCCACATGGCCACTCGAACACACACGCACGCTGACACGCAGGGGGCAACCCAACCATCCCAACAGCCAACAGCCGTCACCAGGAAGAAGGGCAGGACAGCCAAGCCCAAGGCACCTGGCCGCACGGGCAGGCTGGCGTCCACCCTGGCTGATACGCCAGCCCAGCAGCCAACCGCCAAACCAGTGACGCCGTGCGCAGAACATGGTAGACCTCAAGTCCCATCCACTTCAGACAGAGGACTCGCCATGAACCACAGCATCTCAGCCAAAGCCGGACAAATCATCGGCACCCTGCAAGGCCGCCAAGTCTTCGGACTCGATATCGCCAAGGAAGTCTTCCAAATCCATACCGTGCAGATGAACTCCGGGGAGATCGTCAACAAGAGCCTCAAGCGGGCACGGCTGCTGGAGCACTTTGCCCAGATGCCCGCGTGCCTGGTGGGCATTGAAGCCTGCGGGGGCGCCCACCACTGGGCGCGGCGCCTGCTGGCCCAAGGCCACAGCGTGCGCCTGATCGACCCGGCCAAGGCCCGCGCCTTTGCCACCGGCAACAAGACCGACGCCATCGATGCCGGCGCCATCTGGCTGGCCGTGCAGCAACCGGGCATGCGCTTTGTGGGCATCAAGACCCAGGCCCAGCAAGCCACCCTTGTGCTGCACCGCCAGCGCCAGTTGCTCATGAAGATGCGCACCATGCAGACCAACGCCCTGCGCGGCATGCTGCATGAGTTCGGTGCCATCTTCCCCCAAGGCAAACGGGCCTTGGCGGCCCAGATCACCCAGGGCCTGCAAGCCTTGGAGGCCAGTGTGCCCCAGCCGGTGCTGGAGAGCCTGCGCCAGCAGTGGCAACGCGTGCAGGAGATGGATGCCGATATCCACGCCATAGAGGAGCGTTTGAGCGCCTTGCTGCGCCAAGACCCGCAAATGCAGCGGGTGGCCCAAATCCCTGGCGTGGGCTTGTTGACGGCCACGGCGGTGGTGGCCACCATGGGGGAGGCGGCGGTGTTCAAGTCGGGGCGGCACTTCTGCGCCTGGCTGGGTTTGGTGCCCAAACAGCGCGGCAGCGGCGGCAAAGTCAGGCTGGGGGGCATCTCCAAGCGAGGTGACCGCTATGTGCGCACCTTGCTGGTGGGCGGGGCGCGCAGCGTGATGCACCACCTCAAGGATGAGCAAAGCTGGTTGGGGCAGCTCAAAGCGCGCAAGCATGCCAATGTGGCGGTGGTGGCGCAGGCGGCCAAGACGGCGCGCACCATCTGGGCGCTGGTGGCCAAGGAGCAGGCTTACGAGGCCGGGCACCACAGCGTGCGCCCGGTGATGGTTTGAACATCATGGTTTGAATATGGCTTGAACACGGGCTGACCCAGCACCGCAAGTCAAAGTATTGGAAGGAAGGCAGGCAGCAAACAGCAAGGTGATGCAAAGCAGGTCAGACCGTGACGGCATAAGCCTGGCCAAAGCCCCGGACCTCAACAGTCCGCCGACCAGATGAGGCCGCCGTCAGCGTATCAGCATCAGGGCCAGTGGCCTCGCGCGGGAAACCGGGCACGCCACACTCAAGGCCGGATATAAGGACGCAGTCAACCAGCCATGCACGCACCGAGCCAAAAGCTCTTGTCATCCGGGAGGCATTCATATAGGGCTTTGGGGTGGAACGCGTTGCGGTAGCGATCTCAAGAGCACCGACAAAAAATTCCGCGACCACCGCGTCGCACGAATTTTTCCTTACCGCGCGGAACTTCCATCCCAAAACCGCATGCGCATGGCCCGGTCGCCGGGCGGACGTTGATCAAGGACAGCAGCAATAGAAATATTGAATGCTATAAATACAGTAGCTATCGGTGCATATTCCCAGAGACCTGGAAGCCATTTTTCTTCAAAATCTCCAATTCAAGAAGAAAATCAGCAATATCGTACCCAATATGGGTATTATTTTTGCAACGCAACCTCTGTCTGCGCCAGTGCCCGCTCCTGCGCCATCTGCTCCTCAAATTGCGCACGGCCCACTTTGACCACGGCGATCAGCTTGGCGCGGTCTTTGTAGTGCGGGTGCATCTGCTCAAAGAGCGCCATGTTGTGTTCCCTGAAGCGCTGCACGGTGGTGGCTACCTGCTCGGCCGGCTGGCCCAGCAGCTCCAGCACGCTGGCGCCGCTTTGCAGGCTGGACTCGAACAGCTCGCGCTGCACCAGCACTACGCCGCGGTCGCGCAGCTCGTGCCAGTGCGTCACGTCGCGCGCGCGGGCCACGAGTTGCAGGTTGGGGAAGTGTTCGCGGGCCAGGTCGACGATCTTCAGGCTTTGCTCCTTGTCGTCCACTGCGACCACCAGCACCCGCGCGGTGGCCGCGCCCGAGGTGCGCAGCAGGTCCAGCCTGGAGGCGTCGCCATAAAACACGCGGTAACCGAAGTTGCGGGCCGCTTCGATCATTTCGGCGTCGTGGTCCAGCACGGTGCAGGTGTAGCCCTGGGCGATCAAAAGGCGGCCGATGATTTGCCCGTAGCGGCCAAACCCGGCGATCACGATGGGGGCGGTTTGCAGTTCGCTGATTTCCTCAAGCTGCGGCACACCGCAGTCGGCAAAACGCGGCAGCAGCAGCTTGTCGATGGCGACCAGAATCAGCGGGCTTAGCAGCATGGAGACGGCCACCGCGCCGATCAGCAGCGAGGCCGTCTCAGGCGGAAAAACCTTTGCGCCGCTGGCCGTCTGAAACACCACAAAGGCGAACTCGCCGCCCTGCGCCAGCAAAAGCGTGAACACCGGCCGGTCCTGGAACGGCAGTTTCATCAAACGCGCCAGGCTGTAAATGACGAGGGCTTTGACGCCCATGAAACCCAGCACCACCAGCGCCATCAAACCGGGTGATTTGAGCAACACGCCCACATCAATGCTCATGCCAACGGCGATGAAAAACAGGCCCAGCAGCAGGCCCTTGAAGGGCTCGATGTCGGTCTCCAGCTCACGGCGGTATTCACTCTCGGCCAGCAGCACGCCGGCGAGGAAAGCGCCCAGCGCCATCGAGAGGCCGACAAACTGCATCAGCGCCGAAATGCCGACCACCAGCAGCAGCGACGCGGCGGTGAAAATCTCGGGCGTGTTGGAGCGGGCGATCCAGCGGAAGATGGGGCGCAGCAACAGGCGGCCACCCAAAACGATCAAGCCGATGACAGCTATGATAGTGATAGCGTCTTGTGCAATATCGGCGAGAGCCAGGCCCTCGCTGGCCTGGGCGCCACCGTAAGAGACAGCGAGCAGCGGCAACAGCGCCAGAACGGGGATGGCCGCCACGTCCTGAAACAGCAGGATAGAGAACGCCGCCTGTCCGCTCGAGGTGGGCAACATATTGCGCTCGCCCATCACCTGCAGCGCGATGGCCGTGCTGGAAAGCGCCAGGCCGAGGGCTGCCACCAGCGGCGCGCGCCAGCCGCCAAACACCGCAGGCGCCCAGCGGCCCATTAGGTAAAACACCACAAACAGCGCTGCCGCACAGCCCAGCACCTGGGCGCTGCCCCAGCCAAATATCGGGCGGCGCAGGCTCCACAGGCGCTTGGGCTCCAGCTCCAGCCCCACGAGGAACAGCATCAGCACCACGCCAAACTCGGCGAAATGCAGGATGTCCTCCACGTTGGTCACCAGGCCCAGGCCCCAGGGCCCGATGGCCAGGCCGGCCGCCAGGTAGCCAATAATGGCTCCCAGACCAAGCGCCTTGGAGAGCGGCACCGCGATGACGGCGGCGCTGAGATAAATGAATGAGTTGACGAGCCAGGAGGGTGCGTGTTCCATGTGACCATTCTATAAACCCAGTTTTCGGGCGAATTGCTTCACTGAGCACAGGCGAACACGTGGCATTCGGCGGTGCTCGCAATCCTCTGCACCAAAAGTGCATTCCGGTTGCTGCGCTCCGTGCGCCTTGCACTTCATCCCGAAAAGCTGGGTTTCTAGAACGGTCAAAGCGCTAACATAGGCGCTAATTGATGAGGAGTCGAACATGCCAGTTGTCGTCATCGCTAATCCAAAAGGCGGCGTGGGCAAGTCCACGCTGGCCACCAACGTGGCGGGTTATTACGCCAGCAAGGGGCACGCCGTGATGCTCGGCGATGTGGATGCGCAGCAGTCCTCCAGGCTCTGGCTGGGCTTGCGCCCTGCGACAGCGCGGCCTATCGCCACCTGGGAGGCCAATGCCGACATGATCGTCAAGCCGCCCAAAGGCACGACCCACGTGGTGCTCGATACGCCCGCCGGCCTGCATGGCTGGCGGTTCAATGACGTGATGAAAATCGCCACGAAAGTCATCGTGCCGCTGCAACCCAGCGTGTTTGACATCTTCGCCACGCGCGCCTTCCTGGATGAACTGGCAAAAAACAAACATGCCGATCACTTGCAGGTCGGCCTCATCGGCATGCGGGTCGATGGCCGCACCATCGCCTCAGACAAGCTGCACGAATTTGTCGATTCACTCAGGCTGCCCGTGTTGGGCTACGTGCGCGACACGCAAAACTACGTGCATCTGGCCGCGCGGGGCCTGACGCTATTTGACGTGGCGCCGGGGCGGGTCGAGAAAGACCTCGCGCAGTGGGAATCGATCTGCCGCTGGCTGGACAATTAGCAAACCAATCTTGTGTCCGTTCGCCCTGAGCCTGTCGAAGGGCCCTTCGACAAGCTCAGGG
>JANLYO010000142.1:0-10793 GCA_031365665.1 Rhodoferax sp.
CGGTGGGCTCGATCGGCTCGGCGGGTCATCTGTGCACGGTGAAACTGGAGCAGGCAGCAGGCATCTCGCTCACCGTGGTGCCCTACAAAGGCACTGGCCCGGCCATGACAGACTTGGTCGGCGGGCAGATCGAGGGCTTCATCGACCCGGTGCTCGGCTCGGTGCAGTTCCACCGCAATGGCCAGTTGAAAGTGGCCGCCGTCACTTCGGCCAAACGCCTGCCCAACCTGCCGGACGTGCCCACGGCGATGGAGACCCTGCCCGGCTTCGAATGCGCCAGTTGGTACGGCCTGTGGGCACCGGCCAAGGTGCCCGCTGACATTGTTCAAAAGCTCAATGCAGCCGTCCACAAAGCCCTGAGCGGCGACATGCGTGACAAGCTGATTGCCGACGGCATCGTGCCCGAAGGTGGCAGCGTGGCCGAGTTCGCACGCTTTCAAGCCGATGACATCGCCACCTCCGGCAAGATCATTGCCGACAAGAAAATTACCCTTGAATAGTCCGAATGGCCTCGCCCCACGCCATCGTCACCGGTAGCAGTTCGGGCATTGGCCGCGCCATTGCCAGCCACTTGCTGGCGGGCGGCTGGCGCGTGTCGGGTTGGGACGTAGCACCCCCCTCGCTGACCCACGCCGTGTTCACGCCGGTTGGCATTGACCTCGCCAACCCTGTGGCGCTTGATGCGCAGTTGGCTGCGATGGATGCGGCCAGCACGCCCGACGCGCTGGTGCATGCGGCGGGCCTGTTGCGGGTCGGCAGGCTGGGGGCTCTGCCGCTGCCAGAAGGTGCCGCCATGTGGGCGCTGCATGTCCAGTCCGCCACCCACATCGCCAACGCAGTGCTGCCCTTGATGGCGCGGCGCGGCAGCGGTCGTGTGGTACTGGTGGGCAGCCGGGTGGCCAGTGGCATGCCGGGGCGCAGCCAGTATGCGGCCACCAAGGCGGCGCTGGCGTCTTTGGCGCGCAGTTGGGCCGCCGAAGTGGTGGCGCAGGGTGTGACCGTCAATGTGGTCTCGCCAGCCGCCACCCAAACCGCGATGCTCGACGACCCTGCGCGGCAGGCAGCGTCACCCCGCATGCCACCCATAGGCCGCCTGATCCAGCCTGAAGAGATCGCCGCCTTGGTGGCGTACCTGCTGTCAGCACCGGCTGCCGCCATCACCGGGCAAGACATCCAGATTTGCGGCGGCGCGTCACTGGCGTATTGAGTTTTTCTTTTGGATGCCACGATGACTGCTCCTGCGCTGCCCGCCAATGCCTCCCCAATCGGCCTGATCGGCCTTGGTCTGGTGGGGAACGCCCTGGCTATTCGCTTGAAGGCGCATGGATTCAGGGTGTCGGGTTTTGACAGCCGTGCCCAAGCGCGCGCTGCTTTCCAGGCAGCCGGTTTTCAGGCGGCCGACTCGATTGCGCAGATTGCCCAAGGCGCTACCCGCGTGGTGCTGGCGGTGTACGACAGCCAGGGCGTGCTGGACGTGGTTGAAGGTCCCAACGGGCTTGTCGCCTGCGGCTGGAACCCCGGCACAAACGTACCCGCGCCCGAGCGCCAGATCATCGACTGCTCCACCGGCTCGCCCGACCTGCTGGCGGCGCTGGCGGCGCGCCTGCAAAGCCTGGCGATTGATTTCATCGAAGCGCCGCTGTCGGGCTCCAGCCAGCAGATTGCGCGGGGCGAGGCGACGCTGCTGCTGGGTGGCGCTGCCCAAGCCATTGAACGCGTAAACAGTGTGCTTGAAGCCATTTCCCCCGTGCGTTTCCACATGGGGGGCGCGGGCATGGGTGCCCGGGCCAAGCTCGCCACCAACCTGGTGCTGGGGCTCAACCGCGCGGCGCTGGCCGAAGGCATGGTGTTTGCACGCGCTTTGGGCATCGAACCGGCGCGTTTCCTGGAACTTGTGCAAAACAGCCCGGCACGCTCCGGCGCTGCGCAGGCCAAGGGCGGTTTGATGGTGAGCCTGCTGAATGGCGTTGACGTCTTGGCACAGTCACGCATCCATCAGCACCTCAAAGACGTGGATTTGATGTTGTCCGCAGCTGCGGCAAAAAACCAGCAACTGCCGTTTTCTGAAACCCATGCGGCACTGATGCGTGAAGCCGTCCGGTTGGGTGACGGCGACCTGGACAACGCCGCGATCATTCGGCAGATCGCGCGCGGAATTGGCAGCTAGCGGCTAAGGCTTCGCCGGAATGGCATAGGTGCCCACGGCGTGCGCCACCGGCTCGTCGTCGCCTTCAGAATAGAGGCTCACCTCGCCGACCGCCAGCAGGCGGCCGAGTTGGAGCAGTTTGCACACACCAATCAGATTACAGTTGGCTTTCGGTTTGCGCAGGAAGTTGAACGACAGGCTGGTCGTCACCGCCAGCGGCACAATGCCGATCTCGCCCAGTATGGCGATGTAGAGCGCCACATCGGCCAGCGCCATCATGGTAGGGCCGGAGATAGTACCGCCAGGGCGCAAATCGCCAAAACCCACCTCGATCTTGACGGTGGCCGCGCGGCCACCCACCGACACGATGCTGCTTCTGTTTTGCGGAAATTCAGCCTTGAGAAACGCAGACAGCTCTTCCTTGCCCGGCTTGACCTGGTGCGCCTGCATCAAACCCGCCGCACTTTGCGGATGTTCAGCGCGCCTGCGATCAGCGTCAACTGCACGGCCGCCAAGCCAATGAACACGCCGCTGTAGGATTGGCGGTCCATCAGCGCGCCGAAAAAGAGCGGGGCCGCAGCCTGGCCGATGTCGAGCCCCGAATACACCACGCCGTAGACGCGCCCGCTTGAATTCTCCGGTGTTGATTTTTTGACCAGCATGTCGCGCGAGGGGCTGGCCGTGCCCGAGGCGAAGCCCATCACGCCAAACAAGACCGGCACCGCAATGGCTGGCATGTCCACCAGGCCCAGTGTCAGGGCCAGCACGGCGGCCACCGTGAACGCGCCGCCCACCACACGTTCGCAGCGATCAGGGTTGGACGCCAGAAAACCGCCCATCAACATGCCGCCTGCATTGCTGACCATGTAGATCGTCAAACAGGCCGCCGCCAGCGCGATCGGCACCTCATGCAGCTTGCGCGCCGCTTCGGGGGCAAAAGCCTGGATCACGCTGATCACGATGGCGTACAGGAAGAAGAAGCCGAAACAGATCCACACCGCCGGAATCTTCAGGAAGGCCAGGCTGTGCTCTTCGGGCGCGCCGGGCTTGCTGGTGGGCGCCGCTTGCGGCAGCGAGAGTTTGTCGCGCTGCAGAAACAGTAGCACCCACACCGTGAAGATCAGTACGCCAGCCACCATCAGCGCCGTCTGCCAGGAGCGCGCCAGGGCGATGGGCACCAAGAGCGCCGGCGCCAGCGCCCAGCCCAGGCTGCCCGTGAGCCCATGCGCGCTGTAGGCGTGCCCGAGCCGCGGCGCGCTGACCTTGCGGTTCAGCAGCGTGTAGTCCACCGGGTGGAAGACGCCATTGCCGATGCCCGCCAGCACCGTGAAGGCCGCAACCATCCAGTAACCGGTGCTGATTGAAAACCCGAATGCCGCAAAACCAATGCAGGCCAGCCCGGCGAACAGGATCGGGCGCGGGCCGTATTTGTCCACCCAAAAGCCGGAAAGCGTCTGCACCACGCAGGAGACGACAAAAAAAATCGTCATCAGGGCGCCCAGCTCGGTGTAAGTCGCGTTCAGCGCGTCCTTGAGCCAGGGGAACAGCGGGGGCAGCAGCAACTGGCTGAAGTGGCTCACCATGTGCGCCAGGCCCACCAGGCCAATCAGGTGCGCGTCCTGGCGCAGGGTGTTGCTGGCAGGCTGCGCCGCAGAACCCGGGGATTCAAGGGTTGAAGTCGTCATGCCTGCATTTTCACCGAAGCACGGACTCGGCGCAGGGAAGAGCGGCAGCTGGAAATTGCAGCTTGTTTGCATGGCCATCCACGTGGCCGCAGCGATAAGTCGAAATTGCTATATTAAATATAGCAAACTATTAAAATAGTACGAGACCTAAGGCCAATTTTCATCGAATTTTTCGCCAGCAAGCCATTTTTAAGTCAATAATTAACACCCATATTAATTATTGACAATCCATCCGCAGTTCATTGGTTCAATGCGCCGCCCGCTCAAACTTGAATTCCCCCGGCGCGCGGATCGTGTCCACATCCACCGGGATCACGTCTTTGGGCCGGAACTTGCCTTCAGGATTTGCAATTTCCACCTCTTTGGCTTACCATGCGTCTTACTTTTTTTGGAACTATTCCATGGACACCACCACGCTCTCCAGCAAAGGCCAGCTCGTCATTCCGCGCCAGGTGCGCGACCTGGCGCATTTGATGGCGGGCGACGAATTTGCGGTGAACTATGTGCAGGGCGAAATCCGGCTGCGGCCATTGAACCGCGCCAAGACGTCCACCATTGACGATGTGGCCGGCTGCCTGGCCAAATTCCCCCACACAGACATGTCGGATGAGGAGGCCGAAAAAATCACCAAAGCGCGGCTGCTGGCCCAAGACATGGCCACCATGACCAAGCCCAAAGCCGTCCGCAAGGCGCCAAAAAATCGCGCCAAATGATTGCCATCGACACCAACCTACTGCTGCGTCTGGTGCTGGACGACGACCCAGGGCAACAGGCCCGCGTCAATGCGCTGCTCAAGACGGGCCAATTGTTCACCGCACCCGCCACCGTGCTGCTGGAGCTGGTTTGGGTGCTGCAGTCCAGGGGTTTCAGCGCCGCGCACATTGTTCACGGCCTGACCACCTTGCTGGACATTCCCAATTTCAAACCTGGGGATGAGATCGCCATCCGGGAAGCGCTGCACGGTTACCAGTCGGGGATGGACTTTGCCGATACTTTGCATCTGGCCTTGAGTTCAAAGCATCAACAATTCATGACCTTCGACAAAGACTTCAGGCGCAAAGCCAAAAAACTGGGCCTTCATCCCGAAGTGGCGCTGGCGTGAATGAAATGATTGAGCCGGTCCAGGCCACAGCCGCCGCCTTCATCCAGCGCTGGCAAGGCGTCACCGCCAGCGAACTGGCCACCTCGCAGAGCTTCATCATCGAGCTGTGCGTCCTGCTTGGCGTGGACGCGCCCCACCCCACGCCTGACAAGGCCTACATGTTCGAGCGCCCCCTCAAGGAACATCTGGGCGACGGCAGCCAGGCCGACCGGCGGGTGGACTGTTACCGGCGCGGCCACTTTGTGCTGGAGTCCAAAAAGCTCAAGCTAGCCCAGCACACCCAGGGTTTTGACGACGCGCTCCTTCGCGCCCGCGCGCAGGCAGAAGCCTATGCCCGCGCGGTGCCTGCCGCAGAGGGTCGCCCGCCTTTTGTACTGGTGGTTGATGTCGGCAACGTCATCGAGGTTTACGCCGAGTTCACCCGAAGCGGCGCCAACTACACACCCTTCCCCGACCCGCGCAGCCACCGCCTGCAACTGGCCGACCTGGCGCGCGCGGACGTGCGCAACACCCTGCGCGCCATCTGGCTCGACCCCGAGAGCCTGAACCCGGCCCGTGCCAGCGCCCGCGTCACACGCGACGTGGCGGCGCGGCTGGCCGACCTGGCCCGCTCGCTGGAGCAGTCCGGCCACAAGCCCGACCATGTGGCGGCGTTTTTAACCCGCGCGCTGTTCAGCATGTTTGCCGAAGATGTGGAGCTGTTGCCCAAGGGCAGTTTTCTGGGCCTGCTGCAAACCCACCGCGCGCAACCGGCCCATTTGCAGCTGATGCTGCGCGCCCTGTGGGCCGACATGGACCAGGGCGGTTTTTCTGCCGCGCTGGCCACCCAGGTGCTCAAGTTCAACGGAAAATTGTTCAAGCAGCCCTCGTCGGATGGTTATAGTTTGCTACTGAATACAGAGCAAATCGACCGGCTTATCGACGCCGCCAAGAGCAAATGGAACGAGGTTGAGCCGGCCATCTTCGGCACCCTGCTGGAGCGCGCGCTGAACACCACCGAGCGCCATGCCCTGGGTGCGCACTACACACCGCGCGCTTATGTCGAGCGCCTGGTGCTGCCCACCGTAGTCGAGCCTTTGCGCGCCGACTGGGCCAACGCGCAGGCCGCCGCCCTGGTGTTGGCGCACGAGGCAGCGGAACTGTCCGGCAAGGCCCACGCGCAAAAAATGGCCGAGGCCCGCGCCGAAATCCGCAAGTTTCATCACCAGCTTTGCAGCACGCGCGTGCTGGACCCAGCTTGTGGCAGCGGCAACTTTTTGTATGTGACGCTGGAGCACCTGAAACGCCTGGAAGGCGAAGTGCTGAACCAGCTTGAAGCCCTGGGCGAAACCCAAGCCCTGCTAGGCCTGGAAGGCGAAACCGTCACGCCGCAGCAGTTGCTGGGCATCGAACTGAACGAACGCGCCGCCGCCCTGGCCGAGCTGGTGTTGTGGATTGGTTACCTGCAGTGGCACATCCGCACGCGTGGCAACAAGGCCGTGGCCGAGCCCGTGGTGCACGACTACGGCAACATCGAGCACCGCGATGCCGTGCTTCAGAGTGACGACGCCGAGCTGGCCTATGACGATGGCCCCCATGGCTCGGGCCAGTTGCTCACGCGCTGGGACGGCGCCAGCTTCAAACCTCACCCCGTCACGGGCGCGCTGGTGCCGGACGAGGCCGCCCAGGTGCCGCAGTGGAAATACATCAAGCCGCGCCAGGCCGCGTGGCCGCAGGCCGATTTCATTGTGGGCAACCCGCCCTTCATTGGCGCTTCGACCATGCGCGCGGCCCTGGGCGACGGCTATGTGCAGGCCCTGCGCAGCGCCTGGAAAGAGGTGCCCGAGAGCGCCGACTTTGTGATGTACTGGTGGAGCCGCGCCTCTGCCCTGGTGGCCTTTGGCTTCACCCGCCGCTTTGGGCTGATCACCACCAACAGTTTGCGCCAGACCTTCAACCGGCGTGTGGTTCAGGCGGCGATGGATGGCAAGTCCGTCCTGCCGGCAAACAACTCCGTTCGCCCTTCACGCCCAACCGTTCGCCCTGAGCTTGTCGAAGGGTTGCAGGGTTCAAAAGGCAGCCCCGTCGCGGGTGCCAGCAGTGTGGCCCTGGTCTTTGCCATCGCGGATCACCCCTGGGTAGACAGCGCCAATGGGGCGGCGGTTCGGATTGCGATGACGGTGGCCGCGAACCCCATCGCTGAACTGGGGTCGGACCCAAGCCCACAGGGCGCAGGCTCAGACCCCAATTTTGAGGGCCAATCCCTCGGTCGGCTGCTTACCGTCAGCGACGAGCAGACTGGCGAGTTTGGCGAAGTCACTGTGACGCTGACTGAGCGCCGGGGCAAAATTCATGCTGATCTGACGGTAGGCGCAAACGTATCCGCTGCGTTGCCTTTGACTGCATGTGGCGGGATGACGTATCGCGGCGTGACGCTCATGGGAAGCGGGTTCTGGGTTGAACCTGGCGACGCGCTTGTTCAGGATGAGCCCAAGGCAATAAGGCCGCTTAGCAATGGCCGCGACCTGACCGATGTGCCGCGAGGCATGTTTGCAATTGATTTTTTTGGTCTATCGCAAGACGAGGCCCGGGCCAGATTTCCGGGAGCGTACCAGCGTGTTCTGCAAGGCGTGAAGCCTGAGCGAGACCAGTCCCAGCGCGCGTCATATCGCGAACGCTGGTGGCTCTTCGCTGAGGCACGCCCGGACATGCGACGGGCGTTGAAAGGATTGGCTCGCTATATTGCAACGCCAATGACCGCCAAGCACCGCAGCTTTCAGTTCTTGTCCGGCAATGTGATGCCAGACCAGGGGCTGATAGTTGTCGCTACTGGTGACGCCTTTCATCTCGGCATTCTTTCAAGCCAAATCCACGGAGCCTGGGCGTTGTCAGCGGGAGGGAGACTCGGCGTCGGCAACGACCCGCGTTACAACAACTCCCGCTGCTTCGAAACCTTCCCCTTCCCCGACACAGACACCAGCCTGACGCCCAACCTGCGCGCCCGCATCGCCGACATGGCCGAGCAAATTGACGCGCACCGCAAACGCGTGCTCTCAACCGCCAAAGGATTGACCCTGACTGGCCTCTACAACGTCATGCAAGCGTTGAACGAGGGCCGCGCACTGACCGCCAAGGAAAAGGCCATCAACGAACAAGGCCAGGTCGGCGTGCTCAAAGACCTGCACGATGAGCTCGACGCCGCCGTGCTGGCCGCTTATGGATGGGAAGACCTGAATGGCAGCCTTCGACCCTTCGACGGGCTCGGGGCAGGCCAAGCTCAGGGAGAACGGGGCGGTGGTGATCTGCTGACGCGGCTGGTGGCGCTCAACCTGAAGCGGGCCAACGAGGAGAAAACCGGCCTGGTGCGCTGGCTGCGGCCGGAGTTCCAGAACCCGGCGGCGCGCCAATCACTACAAAATAATGAGCTAACTGACCATATTCCACGAGGTCTACAGGCAGATTTTTCTCTCAGTGTGCCGCAGGAAGCGGCAAAAACGGCCATTCAGCCCTGGCCCGCCACCCTGCCCGAGCAGGTGCGTGCGGTGGCGCAACTGCTGGCCAGCAGCGCGACCGCCCTGCCCGTCGCCGCCATAGAAGCCAGCTTCAAGGGCAAAGGCGGCTGGAAGAAAGGCCTGCCCCGCATTCTCGACACCCTGGAAGCCCTGGGCCGCGCGCGGCGCGAGGGGGCGCTCTGGCGGGGGTAATCCGCATATCCGAACCCGAACACCGACCTGCTGCCGCATCGCCCAAACCAGTGCCACAACCAAATGCGTCCCGAGGGCGGCGCTTGTATTCAATCGGGCAAAGTATTACACTTGTTATAACTTTTAATACACAGCCAGGAAACCGCCATGCACACGCTCAAACTCACGCAAATCGGCAATTCGGTGGGGGTGATCCTGCCCAAAGATGTTCTGGCCAAACTGCGGGTTGAAAAGGGCGATGAAATCTACCTGACCGACACGCCGGACGGGCTGCGCATCAGCAACCACAACCCCGAGTTCGCCGCGCAGATGGCCGTTGCCAAAGAGGTGATGAAGGAGCGCCGCGCTGTCTTGCACGAGTTGGCCAAATGAGCCGCTGGTTCTGGATTGACCCGGGGGTCACCCATGCGGTGCACGACATGCAATTGGCGGAACACGGCGGTGGCGCTGGCGTGCGTGACGTCGGCCTGCTGGCATCTGCTCTGGCCCGGCCGTTGCAGCTTGATGCCTATGGCGAGCCGGACGTAGCGGCACTGGCGGCTTCTTATGGCTACGGCCTGTCCCGCAACCACCCGTTCATTGACGGCAACCAACGCACAGCCTTCGTGGCGGTGGAGCTGTTTCTTCGCCTCAACGGCCATCAGCTCGAAGCCGCTGATGCAGATTGCGTGCTCACCATGCTCCAGGTCGCCGCAGGCGACATCACTGAAGACGCCTTCGCCGCTTGGCTGCGCGCACGGGTGGCGGTGCGGCCCGGTTGAACGGTATTGAAACAGCCCGCTGACCCCGCCCACAAGCCCTGGACCGTGGCCTGGGCGGCGTTTGGCTTGGCGGCTGCTGCCTGGGGCCTGGGCTTTTACGGGCCGGCGGTATTCATCAAAACCCTGCACACGCGGGAGGGCTGGGCCATCAGCGCGCTTTCCGCTGCGGTGACCTTGCACTTTCTGCTCAGCAGCGCACTGATTTTTTGCTTGCCATGGATCCACGCCCGCCTGGGCCTGGTAGGGTCAACAGTGTGGGGGCTGCTGCTGGCGGCAGCCGGTGCGCTGGCCTGGGGCCATGTGGGCGCGTTGTGGCACCTCTGGCCGGCGGCGGCGTTGTCGGCCTGCGGCTGGGCGCTGACAAGCGGCGCGGCGCTGAATGCCATCCTGTCGCAACATTTCACGCAGGACCGTCCCAAGGCATTGAGCCTGGCCTACAACGGTGCCAGCATGGCGGGCCTGCTGATGGTGCCGCTGTGGGTGGCGCTGATCACCTGGGTGGGGTTGCCGGCGGCCAGTTGGCTCATGGCCACCAGCATCCTGGCGGTGATGCTGCCGCTGGCGCTGCGCTACTTCGGGCCTCCTGCCGGACACATCGCCGGATACCTCGCTGAACACGCGGCTGCGGCCCCAAGCCCGCCGTCCAATGTCATGCGCCAGCCGCGTTTCTGGCTGTTGAGCGCGCCTTTCGCGCTGGGCCTGTTCGCCCAGGTGGGCGTGCTGACGCACCTGCTGGTGTACATGGGCCCGCTGGTGGGCACGGCGCTGGCAACCTCGTCCATCACCACGCTGACGCTGTGCGCCATCGCGGGCCGCACGCTATTTGCAAGGTTTTTCACCGGCTTCAACCTGGCCTCGGTGGCGGCCGTCACCCTGTGTGTTCAAGCCTTAGGCTTCGCGCTCTTGGCCTGGGGCGGTCTGGGCCAGCCGCATGCCGCTGTGCTGCTGGCGGGGGCCGCGCTATTTGGCCTGGGGTTTGGCAACCTCTCCTCACTGCCGCCCATGGTGGCGCAGCGCTGGTTCCCTGCGCCGCAGGTGGGCACCGTGGTGGCGCGGGTGACGGGCATCAACCAGGCGCTGTATGCCTTCGCCCCGGCCACCTTCGGGCTGATGCGCGACAGCACGGGCAGTTATCTGCTGCCCCTGCTGATCGCAGTCGCTTTCCAACTGGTCGCCGCCGGGCTGATGTTGTGGGCGCGCGGGCGCGTCAGTGCGCCACCCGCTCAAATTTGAATTCCCCAAGCGCACGACCAGAACGCCGCTTGGCGACCCGTGCGCCCAGCCTTTGCGCCTGTGTTCGCTACGGTTGCTGGGCGGCCAGGTAAGCCGCGATCGCGCTCATGTCGTCGCCGGTCAGTTTTTCAACCACGGGTTTCATCAGCGCGCTCATGGTACCAGCGCGCGTGCCTTGCTGCA
>JANLYO010000197.1:0-2510 GCA_031365665.1 Rhodoferax sp.
CTGCGCCATCAAGGCGCGCAGCATGCCGGTGGTGTTGCTGTCGCCGCCCGCGCCGGGGTTGTCCTGGGTGTAGGCAATCACCACCGGTTTGGCCGATTCTGAAGCCAGCGCCATGGCCTGCACCACCGCCTCGCGCGCATCCAGACAATCCAGCCGCCACTGCGTCGGTTCAGCCGCGCTGGCATACAGGCGCTCCACCGCGCGTTCGGCCTGTGCACCATAGCCCCAGACCATGGGCGCGCACTCGGCAAAGTCAGCCGCCGGAAAGCCCATGCAAAAGCTCAGGACGGTGCCCAGTTCACCGTCCAGCGCCAGCAGTTCGTCGTAGACGCGCCGGGCCGGTTGCATCCAGGTGCTTTGGGCATTGAGCGGAATCAAATAGGGAATGCGCTTGGCAAACATCGGCTCCTTGCGGCCCGCTTTCAAACGCCTGGCCAGCAATTGGGCGGCAAGCGTGCCCGTGGCCGCCATGTCCACATGCGGATAGGTGCGGTACGACACCAGCGCGTCGGCTGCGCTGAGCATGCGGTGCGTCACATTGGCGTGCAGGTCCAGGCTGGCAACGATAGGCAAATCCGGCCCCACCAGCGCCCGCAGGCGCGCCAGCAACTCGCCCTCGCTGTCATCGGCGTGATCTGCCACCGCCGCGCCATGCAAGTCGAGGTAGATGGCATCCAGCCCGCCGCTGTTGCGGGCGTTTTGCACGTCTTCAACAATGGCACCGGCGATGCGCTCGAACGCATCGAGCGTCACATAAGACGATGGAATCGCCCCGGCCCAGCAGGAGGGCAGCACGGTCCAGCCCTTCAACTTGGCGGCTTCCATGAAACCGGCCACGGGGATGTTGATGCCGCTCAAAGATTCAACCAGCGCCTGGCCGCGCATATAGGCCGGAAAAGAGTCGCCCCGCGTAAACGCAGCCCAGTCGGCCAGGCTGGGGGCAAAGGTATTGGTTTCGTGCTGGAAACCAGCGATCAAAATTCGCGTCATGATGATTGGGTGGTTTATCGAAGTGTGAATGGCGGGAAGACACTCAAAGCAATTTTGACGGCAGGCCAGTTGAGGCCCAGGCCAACGCCAGAACCGGTGCGATCAGCAGGGGGCGCATGCGGCGGCAGGGGGCAAATCGCAGGCGGGGTATGAAGCCGGCCTCAGACCCGCGTCAGGCCTTGGCGAAGGCAAAATTGCGCCCCGGCGCTGCGGCAAACAGGGCCTGGGTATAGGCATGCTGCGGCGCGCCAAACACCTGGTGCGCCGGGCCGTATTCCACCACTTTGCCGTTGGACATCACCGCCAGCTGGTCGCAGACCTGGGATGCCACGCGCAGGTCGTGCGTGATGAACAGCATGGCCAGATTCAAGCGGCTGCGGATTTCTTCAAACAGCTCCAGCACCTGGGCCTGCACTGAGACATCGAGTGCGGACACCGCCTCGTCCGCCACCAGCAGCTCGGGCTCCATCATCAGCGCGCGGGCAATGCAGATGCGCTGACGCTGGCCGCCAGAGAACTGGTGCGGGTAACGCTCCATGGCGCTGGCGTCCATGCGCACCAGGTCCAGCAGGCCAAGCGCCCGCTGCAAGGCGGCAGCGCGGCTTAAGCCGTAATTGACCGGGCCTTCAATCAGGGCCTCGGCCACGGTACGGCGCGGGTTGAGCGAGCGGTACGGATCCTGAAACACAATCTGCACGCGTTTGCGCAAGGGCCGCAAATGGGCGGCGGGCATCATCGCGATGTCCTGCGCGGCAGACGCGCCTTTGCCACCGCCACTTGCCCCGCCCAGCAGCACCCTGCCGCCGCTGGGGTCGATCAAACGCACAATGCAGCGCGCCACCGTGCTCTTGCCCGAGCCTGATTCACCCACAATGCCCAACGTCTGGCCGCGCCTGATTTCAAGGTTGATGCCCTGCGCCGCATGCACGCTGCGGTGTGGGCCAAACCAGCGCTTGTCAAGGTAAGTTTTCTCAAGCGCGCGCACCTGCAAAACCACGGGCGAGGCAGGATCGACCAGCCGCTCTTTCAACTGCAAAGTGGGCACGGCCGCAATCAGCATGCGGGTATAGGCGTGTTGCGGCCGCTGCAGCACATCGTGCTTGCTGCCGACTTCAACCAGGTCGCCCAGGCGCAGCACGGCCACGCGGTGCGCGACCTCGGCCACCACGCCAAAGTCATGGGTGATGAAGAGCACGCCCGCAGCATGGCGCTTTTGCAAATCAAGCACCAGTTTCAGGATTTGCGCCTGGGTGGTCACGTCCAGCGCCGTGGTGGGCTCATCGGCAATCAGTAGCACCGGGTCCAGCACCAGGGCCATGGCAATCATGATGCGCTGGCGCTGGCCGCCTGACAGCTGGTGCGGGTAGCTGGCCACCATGCGCTCGGGATCGGGCAGCAGCACTTCGCGCACGATCGCCAGCACCTTGGCGCGGCGCTCGGCCAGCGAAAGCCGGGTGTGCTGGCGCAGCACTTCGTCGATCTGGTCGCCACAGGTCATGACCGGGTTCAGCGCCGTCATG
>JANLYO010000201.1:0-5343 GCA_031365665.1 Rhodoferax sp.
GCCTTCAAGCTTGCCTGGTGGCGCTTGCCGCCATCGCCCAGCACGATGGATTCGATCACCGCCGTCCAGTGCAGGTTGTTCACGTGGTCGAGCGGCGCGCCAGCGGCGATGAGTTGGCGCACCACGCCATCATGGCCCAAATGCGCCGCAGCGATCAGCGCGGTGCCGTCATAACGGCTGGTGGTCTGTTTGGCGCTGGCACCCAGGGCGATCAGGGTGCGCAGCGTGTCCTCGTCGTCCGCCACCGAGGCGATGGTGATGCCGTCGTAGCGGTCGTTTTCCAGCAGATTCAAGTTGGCGCCAGCCTTTGCAAGTGCCTTCAGTGCCTCGCGCTGCCGTGCATGGGCGGCCACATGCACAGGCGTGCGGCCATGCCCATCGCGGGAATTCAAGTCAAGCTTTGAGGCTGCGAATTTTTCGATCTGAGCCACATCACCCCTTTGCGCCGCAGCGTGCAGACCGGCATAAGCGGCGATCTCGCTGGCGCTGGGCGGCACCTGTGCTCGGGCTGCAAGGCTGACAAAGCCCAACGCCAGCAGGCAAAGTGGCAAAAACGTCCGTACGGCCCAAATTTCTGAATGTTTCATGAACGTCATCCGCGTTGGTTGTTTGGCAGTGCGAAGTAAAAACACCCCTTGGAGTTCAAAGCGTGGCGAGGAGTTCCCAATTTCACGCGCCGGTGTGCGGCACACCCGCGCCATGTGGCGCCCTTGTCCTGGCGCGGCACAATGGCACCATGGATTCCTCCCCCAGCCTGATTGCCCGCCTGAGTTCGCTTGCGCCCAATCGCATGCTGCAAATCTCGGCTTTGGTGGCTGTGGTGACGATCGTGCTGAAAACGCTGGCCTGGACCATGACCGGTTCGGTCGGCCTGCTCTCAGACGCGATGGAGTCATTCGTCAATCTGGCGAGCGCCTTGTTCGGGCTTTGGATGGTCACCATCGCGGCGCGGCCGGCAGATGACGACCATCCTTTTGGGCACCACAAGGCCGAATATTTTTCCTCGGGTTTCGAGGGCATGTTGATCATTGCGGCGGCTTTGGGCATCATCTGGGCGGCAGGGCATCGCCTATTTGCCCCGCAGCCGCTGCAGCAGCTCGGCTGGGGCCTCGCGCTTTCTGTGGCTAGTTCAGCGCTCAATGGGGCGTTGGCGTGGCTGATGTTTCGTGCCGCGCATGAACATCGCTCCGTCGCCCTCGAAGCGGACGCAAAACACCTGGTGACGGACGTGTGGACATCGGCTGGCGTGGTCTTCGGCATTGGCCTGGTGATGCTCACAGGCTGGTTGTGGCTGGATGCGCTGGTTGCCATCGGTGTTGCGTTGAACATCCTTCGGGAAGGGGCCCGCCTGATCTGGCGCGCAAGCCAAGGCCTGATGGATGAAGCGTTGGAGCCGGAAGTCGTCGCCGTCATTTCCGAAACTCTGGGTGGTTTTGCGCACCAGCGCGCCGGGGATGATGTGCGCGGTGCGGGCAGCATCATCCGGTTTGACCACATCAACACCCGCAAGTCCGGCCAGCGGCGTTTTGTCGACCTGCATATGCACATGCCGGCAAACTGGTCTCTCGGGCGTGCCGCCGCCTTGCGCATGAGCGTGGAGCAGGCTTTGATGAGTGCGGTGCCGGGCCTGCGCGCCACCATTCAATTGCTGCCCTCGGATGTCGAGGCGCACTTCAACGATCCGCGTGACCTGATTTGACTTATTTCGCCTTCACCCATCACCATTCACCTAAATCCTTTCACCTTGGCATCTATGAGCAACGACAAAATTTCTGACAACCATTTGAGCAACTCCCCCGTTGCCGCGCCATCCGGTGTGCCTGAAGGCTTCAAACTACGCCACCTGGGCACCGGATTTATGGACGCCTGCGGCCCCTTGTATTACCGCAGCATGACGGGCGGCATTTTGATGGGTTTCACCGTGGAGGAGCGGCACTGCAACCCGATGGGCATTTGCCACGGCGGCATGTTGGCAACTTTTTGTGACATGTTGTTTGCCGTCACGTCGCATGCCACGACACCATCCGCCAAAAACCATTTTTTGCCGACGATCAGCCTGCAAATGGACTACCTCGCATCGGCCAAACTCGGTGCCTGGGTGCAAGGGGAGGCCCAAGTGTTGCGCGCAACACGAAGCATGTTGTTCCTGCAAGGTTTGGTTACAGCCGACCACTCGCCAATTGTCCGGGCCAGTGGCATATTCAAGATTGGCCCTGCGTTTAACTTTCCGCCCGCAAGCCAAACCCCTCCAACCCAAGTTCCCAAAGAGACCCACTGAGAACCGCATGCAAGACCCGACCGCGACCTACATGGTGCTGCGCGACCTGCGCGCCATCCATGGCCGTTGCGCCCGCATCATGGTGATGGTCAGCAGCGTGTTCTTGATCCTTCTGGGCGGCGGGTACGTCATTTTTTTTGCCCTTGGCAGTGGCACAGTCGCCGCATTTGTGCAGTTTTTGCTGCTGCTCACTGGCGTTTGGTCGGCTTTGGTCATGCTCAAAGGCAAAGAGCGCAAACATCGGGTGAATTTGCTGGCGGTGCCAGCGGCGGCCTGACGCTGTTGCAGCCCGCCTCAAACAGCATGTGCTAAGCAATCCAGGGATCATGCACAACAAGACGCTGAGTTACCTGGTGCTGCAAGACCTCGCGGCGACCCACGTCCGCCGGGTCAGGATCATTGTCTTGGTCGCCAGCGCCATCTTGATCGTGCTCGGAGTGGGTTGGGCAGTCTTTTTCACCTTCAAAACGGCCTGGCTGGTGGTGGCCTGGGAGGTCGTCGTCGCAGCTTTGGGCTTGATCTGCATTGGCCTGACGCTGCGCGGCCAACTTCGGATTGCCAAGCTTGTGCTGGTGTTCACGGTGTTGGGCATGCTGCTCATTTCGTCGCTGTTTTTCGACTTGCCAAGCCCGGCAGTCCCGCGGTCTGCCCACCAAGGCTTCATCCCGCTGGCGGTCGCGTCGTATTTGATTTTCAAGGGTGAACGCTTTTGGTTGCAGCATGGGCTGCCGATCCTGTGCCTGGCGATTTTTGTATTTTTTGGCGGTTCAGGTTTCGCATTCCAGACGCACTACGCCATACCAGACGACATCCGGCAAGCGGGCGGGTGGGTCAATGGCGTTGCCGCCTTGGGCATGTTGTATTTGCTGATCCACATCTTCATTGGCGACATCAACCGCATGGAACGGTTTTTGCATGACGCCAACAACCGTTTTGTGGAAATGGTCAGCGGCATGTTCCCGAGGTCAATTGCCGAACGCTTGTTGGCAACGGGTGAGACTTTTGCCGAGCGATACACCCACACCTCCATTTTGTTTGCCGATATTGTTGGTTTTACCGAATTGTCTGAACGCCTGAATCCAGAGGAACTGGTGACCGTTTTGACCCGCATCTTCAACCGCTTCGACCGGGACGTTGAACACATGGGCCTGACCAAGATCAAGACTATCGGTGACGCCTACATGGTGGCGGCTGGCGTGCCCGAGCCCAACGACGAGCACGCCAGGCTGCTGGTGGACTTCGGGCGCAAGATGTTTGCACATGTGCGCGATATCCAAGGTGTTGAGCTGCGCATTGGCATCGCGTCAGGCGAATTGGTGGCGGGTGTGATCGGGCAATCTCGGCAACTGTTTGACGTTTGGGGCGATGTGGTGAACACCGCATCCAGGATGGAGTCCCACGGCATTCCGGGGCGCATCCAGGTGTCTGAATCCACCTATGCACTCACGCGAAAGTGGTTCAATTACGAATCACGCGGTGAAATTCCCATCAAAGGCAAAGAGAGCAGGTACAAAGTCTATTTGCTGCTGGATACTGTGCAGACCTGAACTGCGTTGTCTTACCTTCCCCATGACGAAAATACTGTCGCCTGGCGTGTTGCATCCATTTTCCGGGCTCGACGTCGCCTGGCTGATCGAAACCCGCGCCGCCACGCGCAAAGACCATCCCTTTTTGGTCTGGGTGCCCTTTGCTGGCCCCGCACAAACGTGGAACTACGGACAATTTCATGAGCGCATTCGCCGCATTGCAGGCGGCCTGGCTCAAAGGAGCATCCGGCCGGGCGACAAAGTCATGATCCATCTGGACAACTGCCCCGAGGCCTTGCTCGCCTGGTATGCCTGCGCCTGGATGGGCGCGGTGGCGTTGACCACCAACGCGCGCGCCGTGGCGGATGAGTTGGCGTATTACGCTGAGCACAGCGGCGCAGTGGCGGCCATCACACAGCCCAAATTTGCCGACCTGGTGGCTCGAAGCTGCAAGGCGCTGCGCTGGCTGGCTGTGACGGGCACTGACAACGGCGAAGCGCCCGTGCTGTCGGTCGAGCCTGCCCAACACTTCGACGCTATTGACGCTGAACCCGCACCGCGCCGCCCGCCCAACCCACTCGCGCCTTGCAGCGTGCAATACACCTCGGGCACCACGTCGCGGCCCAAAGCCGTGTTGTGGACGCACGCCAACGCCCTGTGGGGGGCGCGCGTCAACGCCGCGCACGAAGACTTGCGCTCTGACGACGTGCACCTGGTCTACCTGCCGCTGTTCCACACCAACGCGCAGGCCTATTCGATTCTGGCGACGCTTTGGGCCGGTGGCACAGCCGTCGTACAGCCGCGTTTTTCTGCCAGCCGGTTTTGGCAGACATCAGTCCAGCACGGCTGCACCTGGACCTCTCTCGTGCCTTTTGTGGTCAAGGCCTTGCTGCCGCTGGAAGTGCCCAAAAACCACCGTTACCGCCTCTGGGGCAGCGCCATCAGCGAGCCACCTACCGACGCGCATTTCGGCATCAAGACGATGGGTTGGTGGGGCATGACGGAAACCATCACACATGGCATCGTCGGCAGCCCGTACCTGCCCAACACGCCGATGTCGATTGGCCGACCCGCACCGGAGTATGAAATCGCCGTGGTAGATGACGACGCGGTTCCCGTGCGCGAAGCGCGCGCAGCCGAACGCGGCGGCAGCGGCAATTTGCTGATTCGTGGCATACGCGGCTTAAACCTGTTCCAGGAATACCTTGGCAACGCCAAAGCCACGGCTGAGAGTTTTACCGAAGACGGCTGGTTTCGCACGGGCGACATGATCAACCTGTTGCCCTGCGGCAGCTTGCGGTTTGGCGACCGCAGCAAAGACATGCTCAAGGTAGGTGGAGAAAACGTTGCCGCGTCAGAAATTGAGCGGGTCGTGCTGCAAGTGCCCGGTGTATTTGAATGCGCCGTCGTCGCCAAGAAACACCCGATGCTGGAGGAAGTGCCGGTCTTGTTTGTGCGGCCCTTCGTGGAGTTCACGAATGCGCTGGACTCCACCCAAAACCGCGATTTGAAAGAGCGTGTGGCGGCGGCCTGCACGGT
>JANLYO010000218.1:0-14309 GCA_031365665.1 Rhodoferax sp.
GCGGGGGGGGGGGGTTGCCGGGGGGCTTTTAAAAAACGCTATGGTTTTCCCCCCCGGCAACGTCCCCTCCCCGCCCCGGTTCTACAGCACGAACGTATTGCGCCGCCTTCACGTACCAGGCCGCGACAAAATCGAGCAGCCCGGCGTTGTCAATGCCTGCAAACACAGCCCGCGTGTCGCCGCGCTGCGCATCGTCCATGAACTTGGCACCTACAAACGGTGGGTTGCCCAAAACATAGCTGCACCGCTCGGCCGGCAGCACCTCATTCCAGTCCAGCTTGAGCGCATTTGCATGCGCAATGTGCGGCGAGGTGCGCAGCGGAATGCGCGCAAAGTAAAAGCCGAACTCCTCGCTCAGCCGCACATTCATTTGATGGTCCATCAACCACATGGCGACTTGGGCAATTTGCGCCGGGAACTCTTCAATTTCGATGCCGTAAAACTGGTCCACATCCAAGTTGATCAACCCGTGCACGTCTACACCCATCTGCGCGTCGTGAATGCTGGCGCGCAGCACCGCCAGCTCCAACTCACGCAACTCCCGGTAGGCGATGACCAGAAAGTTGCCACAGCCGCAGGCTGGGTCGAAAAAAGTGAGGGTGCGCAGCTTCTTGTGGAATTCAAACAGCCGGTTTTTCTGCCGTTTGACCTTCTCAAACTCGGCCCACAGCCCGTCCAGAAACAGGGGCTTGATGAGTTTGAGGATGTTCTCCTCCGACGTGTAATGCGCACCCAGATTGCGGCGGGCCTTGTCGTCCATGATGCTCTGGAACAGGCTGCCAAAAATGGCCGGGCTGATGGCCGACCAGTCCAGCGCGCAGGCGTCCAGCAGGGCCTCGCGCATGGCGCTGCTGAAGTCGGCCATGGGCAGAGCTTCTTCAAACAGCTTGCCATTCACGTAGGGGAAAGCGGCGATTTGCTCGTCCAGCGCCCTGCTGCGTTTGGCTTCTTCGGTGTTGAGCGCCTGGAACAACTGGCCCTGCCGAGAGCCCTAGTCCGAGCCGTCCACCGCCGTGCGCTCCTCGACAAAAGTGCGGAACGACTGCGCGGGCTGAAAGATGCCGGTGTCGTCGGCAAACAGGCAAAACAGCAAGCGCACCAGCAGCACTTCGAGCGGGTGGCCGGTGTAGCCACTGGCCTTCAAGGCATCGTGCAGCTTGCCCATGCGCTCGGCAGCCTTGATGTTCACGGGGTCTTGCGGCTTGATCTGCTGCGCCTTGTAGCCCGCCACAAAGCCAAACAGCTTGATGTGTTTGTGCAGGTCTTTCAGGTCGAACGCGAAGGACTCGCCCGTAGCCAGGCGCTGCACGCGGAAGCGCGCGAAGTCGCATTCGATGACGAGTTGCGGCAAGTCGCGTTCGGCAATGCCGGGGAAGTAGCCCAGCGCCTGCGTCAGCGCCTTGTCCAGGTCTTTGCCACGCGACTTGTGTTCGACCAACAACATGCCGGGCCAGAACAAATCGATGAAGCCATCGACCCGCGCATCCCGGCCAGGCAGCTTTTTGACGGCGTGCTCAAAACTGGCGACGCGCTTGTTGGTGATGCCGAAGATTTCGAAGAAGTCGATCCAGAACGGTTTGGCCTCGCTCTTTTCATTGGCCGCGTCAGCCCAGGTGCGGCTGAAAGTCAGCGCGCGGGATTTGATTTCGTTCCAGCTCAGGGGCATTTGTTATAATACATTTTAATCAATTTATTGATTAAAATACTATCAAAAATAATACTTTATATATAGCATGATATTATTTATTTACGAGGAGCAATGAGCTAAATATTCAACAAATTGGATAGAGAAATATTTATTTCAAATTTTCAATGGTTTAACGTGTTGCTGCACGAGCTTCACCACCTGGTTGCTCGTATTGCGCAGTCGCTGCGCCAAAAGCTGCGTGAGTTTGACCAGCAGTTTCGCGCCGATAGCGGGGTGCTCACGGATCAAGCCGGCAATGGCCGCACGCGTCAACACGCCGGCCTCGACGTCGTCGATGGCGGTGCAAGTGGCGTAACGCGGGGAGCCGTCGAGCATCGACATCTCACCCACTGCCGCGCCGAATTTGATGACCGCCAGACGTGAGGGCGCGCCCTGGTCGTCGGCTTTGCAGACGTCTACGGTGCCACTGAGCAGCAGGAGCATCCAGTCGCCAACGTCGCCTTCTCTGATCAACGCCTGCCCGGCCGGAGCGCGCACTTTGGGCATCAAGGCGCCCAGCGTGGCGGCCTCAAGCGGGGTCAGGTCTTCGATCAGCGCTGCCGTGTGCGCCCATTGGGCGGCGCGGCTGGGCAGATCGTCACACACGCCGCTCACCACCAGCCCGGCCTGGGCGAGGCTGGTTTCCAGGGCGGTGGCGGCAGGCACAGGCGTGGGCAAATCAGCGGCTCTCTTGGTAACGCAACATTTAAGGCAGTTGGCGCAGCCAAGCGTCCAACTCAAGCATGGCAGCTTCAGTAGCAAGTGTGAGTGCCCGCACACCACCTGGCGCATCAGTGGTGGGGGCCGGACGCTGCACGCGGATCAGGCGTTGGGCGATGAGCCGGTCGCCCTGTGCCGTAGCCTGTGTAACGCTGGCGCGCAGGCGCACCAAACCGTAGCTGGCCGTGGGGGACTCAAACACCTGGCTGAATTCTTCCAGTTCCAGCCGCACTTGCCGGGGCGCCGCAGCACCGGCACTGCCCGAAGCGCCTGCCGCCACTTCGCCGGCGGCCAAGACGGCCCGTGAAGCGCCCAGCTGGGCCCGGGCTTGCTGGCGCACCAGCTGCGCTGGGGGCATGCTCCAGCGCGCCTGCGCATAGGGGTAGAGCGCTTGGGCGTCCGCGTAGGCCAGGCGGTACAAGACTGCCGTGCCCTCCAACGCAGCGCTGGCCTCCACCTCGGCCACGGCCAGTGCGGGCTGCGGTGCGGCCGCGACAACGGTTGCCGCGCCTGCAACACCAGGACCGAAATCGTAGGTGACCGACGGCCTGGGTTTGTCCGGCAAGGCACAGGCTGTCATCAGCACAGCGAGGCTAAGAAAAAGGCCTTTGAGTCTCATATTTTGGACGTAAATAGCTATTTTACGGATAGCAAATGTCATGCAGATTCCAGTCACTGGCAACTCGATGTCGCAAAACGGCGTTCCTCAAGGGGCGGCTCGGGCTTGGCCTCAGGGCCTGGGCGAAGGCGCGCTGAAGCCCGGCTCGCCTGGCCCCGGTGCCACTGCGCCGTGGCCGTAGAGCAGCGCCTGCGGGTTGTCGTTCAAGACACTGGCGCTTCTGCCGACCTGGCGCAGGGCTTTGGCGGCGTCGTCTGCCGTGCGGTTGACGCGCGGGAGGGTGTTGGCAACCACGTTTTGGCCGACTTGGTTCAGCGCATCCGCGCCCTGGCCCAGCTTGTCCAGCGCGCCGCCAGGTTTGGCCAGGGTTTGGGCGGCTTGGCGGAACTCCTGCGCGGTGGCGCGAGCTTCGTCCGCCGTGGCGCCGACCCGCTCGGAGGTGCCTTGCAAGGACTTCATCGTGACGGCCATGTCGTCCACCAGTTTGGGCAGGTTCATTTTTTCCGGGCCAAACTGGAAATCCATCACCCGGTTGGCGTTGGCTGAAAACTGCTGCAGCGAGTTGGCGGCTTGGCCAAAACCCTTGGCGGACTGGCTCACGTCTCTGGCCGTCTGGCCGATCTCCTGCACCGCTGAAAACAGGGTTTTCTGGTTCTCGGGCGACAACAACTGGTTCAGCCTGCGGCTGGTTTCCTCAACCTGGAACAACAGCGTGGCGCCCTGGTCTGAAAGTTTGGAGAACAAACTGGCGCGCATCGGGATGCGCAAGGGCACAGCGTCAGTGGAGGACAGCAGGTCTTTGGATTCGCCGGAGTCGTCGAGCTGCACAAAGGCCAGACCCGTGACGCCCTGAAAACCCAGGGTGGCGTAGGTTGATTTCGTGATGGGCGCTTCTTCGACGGTGGAAATGCGGATCAGCACATTGCCGCGCGTCACCGGGTCAAAACCAATCGAGACCACCTTGCCCACATTGACACCTCGAAAGCGCACGCTGGCCTGCGGCTGCAGGCCGGTGACGGACTCGCGGCTGCTCAGGTCAAAGGTGTTGTGGGCGATGGTGTCGCGCGTCAGCCAGAGCGCCAGCGCCACCACCAGCGCCGTGAGGGCCAGCACGAAAGCACCGGCTGCCAGGGCATGCGATTTGTTTTCCATAAGCTTGAGTTTCCCTTTTTATACCGCAAACGGGTATTCGCGCAGCAACTCCATGGCGCGCTGCCCCCGCTCGCCCAGGAAAAAGTGGTGGATGAAGGGGTGCGCAAAGGCGATCACGTCTTTGGGCGCTCCGGTGGTGACGACGTGTTTGTCCGCCAGCACCGCGATGCGGGAACTGAGTTCAAACAGGGTGTCCAGGTCGTGCGTGACCATCACCACCGTCAGATCCAGCTCGCGGTGCAGCGAACGCAGCAGCGCGCAGAAGGCATCGGCGCTCTCCGGATCCAGGCCGGCAGTGGGTTCGTCGAGCAACAAAAGCGGCGGGTCCATGATGAGGGCGCGCGCCAGGGCCACACGTTTGATCATGCCGCCGGAGAGATCAGACGGTTTTTTGTCGGCGTGGGAGCGGTCCAGACCAACCATTTGCAGCTTGACCAGCGCGGCGTCTCTGACCAGGCGTTCTGGCAGGGTTTTGAGCTCGCGCAAGGGGAAAGCGATGTTGTCCAGCACGCTGAAGGCCGAAAACAGCGCGCCGTGCTGGAACAACATGCCAATGCGGCTGGCCGCCCCCTTTTCACCGAGCTGTTCGGCGGGTTTGCCCAACACGTTGACCTGCCCGCGAGAAGGCGCATCGAGCCCGAGGATTTTGCGCAAGAGCACGGTTTTGCCCGAGCCCGAGCCACCAACGATGGACAAGACCTCGCCCGCCTCGATGCGCAGATTGAGGTCTTTGTGGATGACGGCTTCCACACCGGCGGTGCGGAAAATCGACCACAGGCCCTGGATATCGACCACCGGCGGGGAGGTTGCGCCCACGCTTGCCACTTCGTGTACGGCGCTGGTCATATGCCCACGTCCTTGAAAACGACGGCGAAAAGCGCATCCACCAAGATCACCACGGTGATCGAGGTCACCACTGAAGCGGTGGTGCCCTGGCCCAGGCTTTCAGTGTTGGGCTGGATGCGCAGGCCGTAGTGGCAACCGATCAAGGCGATGGCCAGGCCAAACACCACCGACTTGCCGACCGAGAGCGTGAGGTTGGAGGCCTGCACGGCATTGGGCAGCGTCATGGCGAAAAATGCCGGCGTCACGCCCATCACCAGATCCGCCGCCAACATGCCGCCCAGCAGCGCCGCCGCTGTGGTCCACACGGAGAGCAGCGGCATGGCGATGGCCATCGCGATGGCGCGCGGCATCACCAGGCGGTAACCCAGGGAGATGCCCATGACTTTCATCGCGTCGAGTTCTTCGGTGACGCGCATCACGCCGATCTGCGCCGTGATGGCGGAGCCCGAGCGCCCGGCGATCAAAATGGCCGCCAGCGTGGGGCCGAGTTCGCGGATCAATGAAATGCCCAACACATCCACAATGAACGCGTCTGCACCAAACTGGCGCAACTGCTGCGACATCAAATACGCCAGCACCACGCCGATCAAAAAGCCGACGATGGCGGTGATGGGCATGGCCGTGGCGCCGATGCGGTACAAATGCCCCGAGACATCCCGCCACGGGCCTTCGCGGGGCGCGCGCAGCAGGCGCAATACATCCAGCACCAGTTGGCCGACCAGGCGCATCATGTCGCGCAGGTGTCCCAAGACCACCAGCAAACCTTCACCGAGACCCAAAAAGCGCTGCCACAGGGTTTGGGCAAAAACCTGCACGGCCGTTCGCATGGCGACAGGCTGGCGCGTGACGGTGTATTGGGCGACCCGTTCCATCAAGGCGCGTTGATCAACCAACAATTGCAAAGCGGCGGGCCATTGGCGGCCCCAGGCGTTCCACAACATCTGGGCGCCGGTGTGATCCAGCGCCGCAAGATGGCGCAAGTCCCAGGCATGGGCGTCCAGCCCCGAGCGGCAGGCGTCGGCCAGCTCTGCGGCGACCCGAGCGTAACTATCGCCCTCGGCCAAACGCGCGCTGGTCCAGCGCCCGAGCAAAACGGCCTGCCGCGCCGCGCCGGACGGCTGCATCACCACACTGGGGGGGGCGTCTTCTGCGGGGCTTGAATGTGGTTCCACCATACAGGCTGAATCCTACCCTGCAACATGCACAATCTGATTTGTCACCCGTCACTTTCACCCGACACATTCAACGAGGAACCGTCATGAGCAGTGCTGAACCCGGACAGGAGCTGTTTGTCGAACAACGCGGGCCCGTGTTGTGGCTCACCATCAACCGCGAAGCGCGCCGCAATTCGATGAGCCATGGCGTCTTGGCCGGCATGGCAAAAGCCATCACGGATGCGCAGACGGATCGCAGCATCCGCGCCATCGTGGTCACGGGCGCAGGCACCAAGGCGTTTTGCGCCGGGGCCGATTTGCAGTCCGCCAAGGCGTTCACGACCGACTATTCGGAGCCGCTGGGCCACCTGGCGCAACTGCTGCGTGTCGCGCGGGCGAGCAACGTGCCGCTGATCGCGCGCGTCAACGGCGCGTGTATGGCGGGCGGCTTCGGCTTATTGTCGATGTGCGACATGGCGGTCGCCGCCCAGCACGCGATTTTTGGCTTGCCGGAAGTCAAAGTGGGCGTTTTCCCGGCGCAGGTGCTCTCGGTGTTGCAACATTTGATACCACGGCGCGTGTTGGCGGAAATGTGCCTCACAGGTGAGCCCATCACGTCGGCCCAGGCCTTGGAATTCAATTTGGTGAACTATGTCGACGATGACGTCGATGCCAAATTGAACTGGCTCTTGGCGCGTTTGCTCGACAAGTCCCCCGCCGCGATTCGACGGGGCATTTACACCATGAAAAAAGTCGAGCAAATGGCGTTTGAGGAGTCGATGGCGTTCACCGAAAGCCAGATTGCCCTGTTCACTTTGACGAACGACGCCAAAGAAGGGCAAAAGGCGTTTCAGGAAAAGCGCAAACCGGCTTGGAGCGGAGACTAGGCCCGCACGTTCGCCCACTTCGCGTGGCTCTCTGCCCCGAGGGGGCTAATTTTTTTCTGAAATTCAAGTCTTCGCTTGCCCGTTCAAATATTTTGCTCTGAACTTCGCGGAAACCAGGCGCAATCTTCGTGCGAACCAAAACCAAGAAATCTGATCGCCAGCAACATCTTTAGTCAGTTGCAGCTAGGCTAACTCCGGCGGTGACCTGAGAAAATGATCCATCCAGCCAAGTTCTCGAATGTCTTGTATCCGAGCATAGCCAAAAGTTTCTTGGGGTCATTGCGACTCCAACGGAGTTGGCGCAGGTACTCGCCCCAACCACGCCCGCGCACTAACGCACGCGGAATACGCTGAACGTGATCAATCTCAATCAAGCCAGAGTAGCGCTCTCGAACTTCGTCCTCGTGTCGGAAGAATCGCACGTGATCAGGTTGATCGAAATTTGGCACGCTGCAAACACAAATGCTCCCGGGATTCCATCCTTCGACTACCTTGAGGTCTTCCTCTATGTGCTCCAACACCTCAAGGCAGACGATAGTGTCGCGTGATCGCTGCATCGCCGCGCTGTCGCCAGCGCGGGCAACAGTGAACCGATCTGCCTTGCCAGTGCGCGCACGCGCTTTACTTATGGCCGCCTCGCTGAAATCGAAGCCGTGGTAATCCAGCCGCGATTTGTCGAATAACAAATGGGCAAACGACCCACTGCCGCAGCCGACCTCCAGAATTTTTTGCCCGCCTAGGCGCACAACTTCTTCGAAAATGGCCAGATAAAGCGGATAGTAGTGCGAATTCCAATAGGGGCGGTCATAAGCTCCATACGCGCGATTGTCATCACCAACACTTGAATACAACTGGTCATACTCTTCTGCTGATTTTTCGTCGCGCAACAAGTCAGTTTGATGTCGGTCATTCATAAAGTCGCGCAGAGATGGGCCAAAACGAAGTGTCCATCCCATGCATTCTCCGATACCAAGCGCGGAAATCAGCCATGCTTTGCTTAAAGCTCAGGGGGGGGTTGAATCCAAGCATTCGCTCGGCACGTTCGTTAAGGTGGCGCACTTCGCGCAACTGCTGAGCGCACAATCCAACTTTCAGATCCGCATAAGGGTCTGGTCTTGACACCGGAGTCGGCCCTTCAATGCCGAGCCGAAGCCTGGATTCCATGCCACTGCCCAGCATTGCCACAGCAGAGCGCGCGGCCCGATCCACCTTTGCGAGTAGCGGATCTTTCCGCAACGCGGCGCGCACGTCACTCGACACCAAATGGCGAATGCTGCCGGTAACTGAGGCCGTCTTCTTCGCTGCGCTCTTTCCTGTGAGAAGCAAAAACTCGGCCCGCTCAATGCGACGAACCTCCTTGACATTGACACTAACCAACTCTGAAAGCTCTTCGACCACTTCGTTCCATGTCGCCCGTCCGCCATCCGTGACAAACATGCGCTTTCCGTCAAGTGCGATACCGCTGATGTCCAAGGCAAGTTCCACTGCATGGCATAAGTTGCGCACATCAATTAGGTTGCATGGGCCAGTGCCTTCACCAACGAGCGCAAAGGATCCATCCCTTAAGCCACTGACAATACTGGCAACGTAGCTAGAAAACGGTCCAGAAATATTGGGCGGGCAAAGTACAACTGCTGGCAGCCCGGCAGCAGCAGCAGCCTCAACCATTCGATCCTGCTCTAGTTTAATCATCCCATAGCTCTCTGCGCCAGGCGGGGGACTGGTGGGCGCGTTCTCGTGGTGACTATCCAGATGAGGTGGATCACCGTACACCATCACGCTACTCAAATGCACAAACCGCTGAATCTTTTCCTCGCGGCAAACCTTGAGAATATTCTCCAGCCCGTCAATCATGACTTTGCGATCGCCGCGAGTGCAATTGACAACATGCGTCGCTCCGCGCAAAGCGCTTCCAAGCGCTATTCGGTCTGAAACGTCAACTTGTACAAGTGGATTGTTTCGACGCGCAAGGCGCCAAGCGCTCCCTGCGCTGTGAATCACTGGCATGACCTCGACGCCTGGAATATTCCACAGACGTTCAGTCAGAGTTGTCCCCACAAAACCTGAAGCTCCAAGAATGACCACCTTTTTTGCACTCATGATGCCACCTCAAAACTGGTCCAGTCGTCAGTCAATAGCCGGCGATTTTCATAGAAACGACGGATCAACTTCAACGAAGCCAAGCCCTGTTCTCCATCAACTTCCGGAGATCTATTTTCGCGGCAAGCAGCAATGAAGTCCCATAACATGCGCTGCCCAGGATCCAGTGATGGCTCGAATCCATCATTTGCGGTACCTGCAATATGCAACTTGAGGTCAGGTCTGTCTTTAGGAATGAGCACAATCTTGTCTTGGAAACCGTCGCGCAACATAACCGTGCCGCGCTCAGTCTCCATAATCAACCCGGCCGGCAACGCAACGCACTTGGAATACCTCACCAGCCCCTCCATAGGCCCAAATGGGCCAGTGTTGTACCGCAAACTTCCCACGCAGTGCGCTTCGGGACCGCCATAGGAGTCGTCTTGCAACTGCACATCGTCTGGATTGCCCCAAGCATGCAACATCCGATCAAGGAAATGCGTGCCGGTCACCACAAGCACCCCCCCGCCAATGGACTCGCGCTTCAGCGTATAGGCGGACAAGGCTGGCCAGCCCCCTGGCGTGCCAAACTGATGACAAAACCGTGACACGTGCCCAAAATAACGCGCGTCAAGCAGTTTTTTGAGAAGCCTGGGTGCGTCTAGAAAACGTTGGTAATGACCAATTCCAATCTTTGCTTTGCCGCGCTTTGCCGCATCAAGAATAGCTTGACCGTCCTCAACAGTTGTCGCCAAAGGTTTTTCAATAAAAGTGGAAATGCCCGCCTCAAGTAGGGGTACGGCTACTTCACGATGCGTGTGGTTTGGGGTTGCTACGATTGCGCCGTCTACCTTGCCAATTACGTCTCCACTACTGGAAGCAACAAGGCCCTTGAGTCCATACTCCTGCGCGAGCGCAGTCGCCCGCTCTATCACGGGATCTACAAGAGCACAGACCTCGATCCCGTCCAAAGACAGTGCAGTGGGAAGATGGGAATTTCGGGTGATCAACCCCGCACCTATGATCGCCAATCTGAAGCGAGGAAGCCCCTCTTTTCTTGTCGAATCCAGCATCATTAACCTATCTCCTTGTACCAATCAACCGGGTCTTCGGGAAATTGAGTGGGTGAATCTGGTTGATTTTTATTTTTCTAGGGGCGGCCCGTCGAAAAATTAGCCTTTGCCCGTGCGCATGCTTCATGCGCAGCGAGCGAGGCAAACACCAGGGCCGGCCCGAGGGTGATGCCGGGCGCGGTGTAGATACCGCCCATGACCGAATTCATGTCGTTGCCCACTGCGTACAGGCCGTCAATCGGTTGATTTTGAAGGTTCAACACGCGGGCTTGGGTGTCGGTGACGAGGCCCGTCGCAGCGCCAATGTCGCCGGGGTAGAGGCGCACGGCGTAAAACGGCGCTTGGACCAACGGGCCGAGGTTGGGATTTTTGCCGGGCCAGGCGTCGTCGCCAATATTCTGCTGGTAGGCGGTTTCGCCCCGGTGGAAATCAGGATCGACACCGCTTTCAGCATGACGGTTGAAGCGCGCCACCGTGTCTTGCAAGACAGCCGCGTCGATGCCCAGCTTTTGCGCCAATGCGGCGAGTGACTCCGCCTGGGTAAGGTACGCATCCGCCAAAAACGGCTTCAAGCCGCTGCCGCCGGGGCGCACCATGCCCATGCCGTATTTTTTGAGCGCGACGGCGTCGCACACCAGAAAAGCGGGAATCGCGGGCGGCGTCTGCAGCTGCATGGCCAGGGCAAACAATTGGTAGGTGGTGCTTTCGTTCACAAAACGCTGCCCCGCCTGGTTCACGCAGAGCACGCCGGGTTTGGCGCGATCCATCACAAAGTGCGGAAAAACCGCTTGGCTGCCGTCGGGCCGCTGCCGTATCGACACCGGCGTCCAAAACGCATGGCTGGCGTTGCCCGAACCGAGCCGTGCGCCCAAACCCACGGCGATCTCCAGCGCGGCCCCGGTGTGCCCCGGCGCGCCCGGACACCAGGCGGGCTCTGCCAGGGGCAACATGTCTTTGCGCCAAGCCGCATGGCGGTTGAAACCGCCGCTGGCCAGAATCACGCCGCCTTTGACTCGAATTGTTCGAATGGTGTCACCCAGTTTCAAAGTGACAGACGCGACATGCCCTGTCTCTTGCGCGATGCCGGTGAGCGTCGTGTTCAGTTGCAGCGTGACCTTGTCCTGTTTCGACAAGGCATGCAGCAGACGCCCAACCAGCGCATTGCCCATCACCAGCCGGGTGCCGCGCGGCCCTGTAAGCCTGTCCAGCGCATGGCGCGCGAGAATTTTGGCCGAGTGACGCAGGGACGCGAAGGATGTGCCCAGGCCCAGCAGGTGGTTGATGTCGGTGCGGTCCACCATCATGCCGCCCAGCACCGTGAACTCGGGGATGGGTGGCCGTAAAAGCGCAAACAATGGCCCGAGCTGGCGGCCATCAAAGGGCAGCGGTTCCAGAGCGCGGCCACAAAGCGTTGAGCCGCCCAGGTCAGACAAATAGTCAGGGTGCTTTGGATAGGGCCGGAATTTCACCTCGGTTGCGGCATCGAGCCGCGCCACCGCCTTTGCACCGTGGTCCAAAAACGCCTGACGCAAGGCCGGGTCACTTCGATCACCGATGGCGTTGTCGAGGTAACGCGCGGCATCCGCCAGCGTGTCAGCGGGGTTGACCGTGGCCGCGTGGAGGGTGCCTGGAATCCAGGTGGTGCCCGCCGAGAGCGCCGTCGTGCCGCCAACAAACGCGGTGCTCTCCACCACCAACACACGGGCGCCATCGAGCGCCGCAAACAGCGCGGCAGCCAGGCCTGCGCCGCCCGCGCCGCCCACGATGACGTCAAAATCCGCCTGTGCGGTGATGGCTGTGCGTTCTACTTGCATGGCAGCAAATAATCAACCATCAAATCCCGCACGCGGGCGAACATCTCGCTGCCCGTCACGGTGGTGCAGCCCTTGGCACGTGCGGCGGCAATCAAAGGCGTGATGGCGGGCGCGGTGATCACGCAGCCCACGACGGTGGTGGCGCGAAGCGCGTCTGGGTGCAGCGGCAAGAGGTCTGCGGCCTGCATGCCGGCCGGTGTGGCATTGATGGCGATGTCAAACCCGCTCGGATCCGCGTTGCCCGGCAGCACCGCGCATTTTTGCAGCGCTGCGAGGCGGGTGATCAAGCTGCCGCGCCGAAGCGCATCGTCGTCATGAATCGCCAGCCGGCGCGCGCCCGCCTCCACCAGGGCGTGCGCAATCGCCGAGCCCGCGCCCCCCGCGCCCACGAGCAACGCCGATTTGCCCGCCGGGTTGCAGCCACTGGCTCGCAAGGCTTCGACAAACCCCAGGCCGTCAAACATGTCGCCATGCCAAGTGCCGTCGGCGTTGCGGCGCAGCGTGTTGACCGCTTGCAAAAAGGCGGCCCGCGCTGACGTGCTGGCGCACAGGCCAAACGCCGCAAACTTGTGCGGAATGGTGACGATGATGCCGTCGACGTTCTGCGCCAGTGCCACGCCCGCCAGCCAAGCGGCCAGGTGGGCGGGTGCGACATGCGCAGGCATCACATAGGCGTTGCACCCGCGTTCATGAAACGCTTGGCTGACACCAGCGGGCGACTTCACCTGCGCAATCGGGTCGCCCACGATGTAATGGACGCGGCTGTCGCCGCTCAAAGGGTTTTGCATGATTCAATTTTAGGTGGCGATAGGCGGCTGGCAGCGCATCGACGAGCGATGGCGGCGCAATCTCTTGAACTCAAATGCTATAATTTATATAGCAATAAATACATATAATACGTGGCCTAGAAGCCAAATTTTCATAAAATTCTGATTCGAAAGCGATTTGAGACCAAATAATTAACATGGGTATCAACAATTATTCAAAACCCGCTCCCGCCCGAGGTAGTGGACAATTTGGCATCCTCTCTCCTTCACCCAAACTGAACAGGCACCGAGCATGGCAAGCACACACATTGGTCATTACATCAACGGCGCTTTGCAGCCAGGCGCCTCCACCCGCACTCAGGAGGTCTTCAACCCCGCCACCGGCGCGGTCACCGGCAAGGTGGCGCTGGCCAACGCGGCCGAAGTGGGCGCTGCCGTCGCCGCTGCGCACGCGGCCTTCCCGGCCTGGGCCGACACCCCGCCGATCCGTCGCGCGCGCGTCATGTACAAATACCTCGAACTCGTCAATGCGCACCGCGACGAGTTGGCCCACGCCATCACCGCCGAGCACGGCAAGGTCTTCACCGACGCGCAGGGCGAAGTCACACGCGGCATCGACATCATCGAGTTTGCCTGCGGCATTCCGCAATTGCTCAAGGGCGACTTCACCGACCAGGTCAGCACCGGCATTGACAACTGGACGCTGCGCCAGCCGCTGGGTGTGGTGGCCGGCATCACGCCCTTCAACTTCCCGGTGATGGTGCCGATGTGGATGTACCCGGTGGCCATCGCGGCGGGCAACACCTTCATCTTGAAGCCCAGCCCGATCGACCCGAGCGCGACGCTCTTGCAGGCCAAGTTGCTCAAGGAAGCCGGCCTGCCCGACGGCGTGTTCAACGTGGTGCAGGGCGACAAGGAAGCGGTGGACGCATTGCTGGCCCACCCGGATGTCAAAGCAGTCAGCTTTGTCGGCTCCACACCCATCGCCAATTACATCTACGAAACCGGCGCCAAAAACGGCAAACGTGTGCAGGCCCTGGGCGGCGCGAAGAACCACATGGTGGTGATGCCCGATGCCGACATCGAGCAGACGGTAGACGCGCTGATCGGCTCGGCCTACGGCTCGGCCGGCGAGCGCTGCATGGCCATCAGTGTGGCGGTTCTGGTGGGTGATGTGGCCGACAAGATCGTGCCGCTGCTGGTCGAACGCACCAAAACCCTGAAGGTTTTGAACGGCACCAATTTGGCTGCCGTGATGGGCCCCATCGTCACCCGCGTAGCGCACGACCGCATCACGGGCTACATCGATGTGGGTGTGAAGGAAGGCGCGAAGCTGCTGGTGGATGGGCGCGGTTTTGACGGCTCCAAAGCCGGTGACGGCTGTGGCAATGGCTTCTGGCTCGGCGGCACGCTGTTTGACCAGGTAACAACTGCCATGCGCATCTACAAGGAAGAAATCTTCGGCCCCGTGCTGGTGTGTGTACGCGCGAAGGATTTCGGCGAGGCGTTGC
>JANLYO010000234.1:0-8235 GCA_031365665.1 Rhodoferax sp.
CAAAGTTTTGCCGGTGCCGGTGGCCATCTCAAACAGGAAGCGGGTTTTGCCGTCCTTCACGGCCATCTGAATGGCATGCGCCGCACGTTGCTGGTAGGTGCGCAGGAAGCGCAGGCGGTTTTTTTGGATAAAGCTGGCGCGCTCGCCCGGGTTTTTCCAACCCGTTTCTGCATCGTAGGCGGGCATCTGCACCCGCGCGATGTAGTCCAGCGGCACGTCTTCGGCGACCAGGCGAGCCGGATCTGGCTGAAACTGTTTGTAGCCCCTGATGGAATCTGGCGCCGGAAACTGGGTAATAACTTGTGGATTTCCGTGGTTAAGGTCCCACAGGTAATGCAGGTTGCCGTTGGACAGAATCACAAAACGGCAGTTTTGGGAGCGCGCGTATTTGCGGGCCTGCTCTTTGGCCGTAAGCGGGTTGATACGCTCGGCCTTGGCCTCCAGCACCACCAGCGGGAAGCCCTTGTCGTCTAACAGCAGGAAGTCGACAAAACCTTTGCTACTGGTTTCAAAGTCGTTGCCCAAGGCGTCCACCTCGGCATGCGTCAGCTTGACATGGGGCTCCAGCGCAATCGTGGCGCGGCCATTGAGGTCATCAAAAAAACGCCAACCGGCTGATTCAAGCAGCTTATTGATCTTGATGCGGGCTTGGGCTTCTTTGGGCATTTGGCCCATTTTATGGGTGGGCATCCAATCTTTGGTATCTTCTGTCCCATGAAACCCCTGCGTCTCCTGGTTGCCGCTTTGACGAGCCTGGCCCTGTTGGCCGGCTGTGCCGTGCTGGACGAAAAACAGCGCGCCTGGATATTCCAGCCCAGCGACCGCGCTTGGGGCAACAGTGGCATGGCGGCAGAAGGCATGGACGAGGTGTGGGTGGCCTACCAGTCAAAAATCACGCAGCAGCCGGTCAAACTGCACGGGCTCTGGCAGGCTGCTGATAACACTGGCGCAACCGACGGCCCGGTGCTGCTGTATTTGCATGGCGCGCGCTGGAACGTGAGTGGCTCGGCCATGCGGATACGCCGCATGCAGGAACTGGGGTTTTCGGTGCTGGCGATTGATTACCGTGGTTTTGGCAAAACCAGTGGGGAGTTGCCCTCTGAAGAAATGGCCTACGAAGACGCCCGCGCGGCCTGGGATTGGCTCGCCACCCTCTACCCGAAACGCCCGCGTTACATCTTTGGCCATTCACTGGGCGGCGCCATAGCGGTGGAATTGGCCACCCAGGTCAACGACGAAGCCGGCACGATAGTCGAAGGCACGTTCACTTCGATCCCCGAGGTGTTTGGCAGCATGAAATGGGGCTGGTTGCCGCTCTCTGGCTTGATCACCCAGCGCTTTGAAGCGGCGGACAAGGTGGCGCGCATTGGTTCTCCGCTTTTGGTGGTGCATGGCTCGGAAGATGCCACCATCAAACCTGAGTTGGGCCGCAAACTATTCGATGCCGCACAGGAACCCAAAGCCTTCGTGCTGGTCGAGGGCGGCTCGCACTTCAACACCAATTCTCTGGGGCAGCCCGAGTATCGCAAGGCCTTGGCGCAACTCTTCAATTTGCGCTGATCGCCCTCAGCCGACCGCCTTTTGCCGACCACTCTTTGCCTTTTCGCGCTGCCACCTTCATGAGCCCGGGCCTGCTTGTGCTTTTTATCGCCCTGCTTTTGGGAATGCAGGCGGTGACCACCGACATGTATTTGCCCGCGCTGCCCATGCTCACGGCGAGTTTTGGCGCCACCGTCGCCGCCACGCTGGCCCGCACCTGGAAAAACATCCTGCTGAACCCGGCCTTTCGGGCGTTTTCGGCGCTGTCGATCTGTTCTTACGGCGGCTTGTTCACCTACCTGGCGGCGTCGTCGTTTGTGTACATCAACGTCTTGGGCTTGAGCCAAACCGCCTACAGCCTGGTGCTGATGGCCTCCGCGCTCACCTATATTCCCGGCACTTTTCTGTGCCGCCGCCTGCTGGTGCAGAAACACGGCGCGTCAGTCACCGTGTGACACTTCAGGCCTGCCCCGCAAAAACCCTGCAAACGCCCATGCCCAGCACGCTGCCGACCTCGCCACCGCCAGCGCCGCTGCCCGCGCTGGCTTTGTTGCCTTACGTGGCCATCGCAGGCCCCACCGCCTCGGGCAAAACGGCAGCGGCGCTGGCTATTGCGGCGCGCTGGGCCGTTGAGATCATCAGCGTTGATTCGGCCCTGGTCTACCGGGGCATGGACATCGGCACGGCCAAACCCGCCGCCCACGAACTGGCCCAGGCCCCGCACCATCTGATCAACATCCGCGACCCGGCACACGCCTACAGCGCAGCGGAGTTTGTGACAGACGCCACGCGGCTCATCGGTGAAATTACCGCGCGTGGCAAATTGCCGCTTTTAGTGGGCGGCACGATGTTGTATTTCAAGGCGCTCATCGATGGCATGGACGACATGCCGCGCGCCAACGCCGCCGTGCGCGCGCAGATCGAGCAAGACGCCCGCGCCCACGGCTGGCCCGCCCAACACGCACGCCTGGCGGCTGTGGACCCCGAGACCGCCGCCCGCCTGGCCCCTGGCGACTCCCAACGCATCTCGCGCGCGCTGGAAGTGTTCCAGCTTTCGGGCCGACCGATGTCCTCATTCCACACCCAAAAAAGCCGCCCGGTTGACGCCGTGCCAGGCCCTGTGCCCCGCCTGATTTCACTCGAGCCCACAGACCGCGCCTGGCTGCACGAACGCATCGCCCAACGTTTTGATGCGATGCTGGCCAGCGGCTTGCTCGAAGAGGTCAAAACCCTGCACGCACGCGGCGATTTGCACGCCGATTTGCCGTCGATGCGCTGCGTCGGCTACCGCCAGGCCTGGGAGGCGCTGGAGGGCGCCTTGCCCATGGCCGAGCTGCGTGATCGCGGCATCTTCGCCACACGCCAGTTGGCCAAACGGCAGATGACCTGGCTGCGGTCGATGCCCGCGCGCCACGTGGTCGCCTGCGACGGGCCAGAGGCGATCCAGCATGTGTTGGCGCAGGTTCAAGAAGCCGTGCAAAGCCGCGAATTGCTTGCTGATTAAAAACACGATGGCAACACCATGGACAAAGCCGTAACTGCGCCACCCGCGCCCGCTGCGAAACTGGCCAGCGCCACCGTCGCTGTCGAGCACCTGAGCAAGCGTTATGGCGACACCGCTGTGCTGACGGACGTCAGCCTGAAGCTTGCAGCGGGCGAGTTCCTCACCATCGTTGGCGAATCCGGCTCGGGCAAATCGACGCTGCTCAATTGCATGGCAGGCCTGGACACCTGGGACAGCGGCTGCGTCACGCTGGATGGCGTTGATCTGAATGCCCAGAGCGAGGACCAGCGCGCGCTCTTGCGCCGTGAAAAAGTCGGCTTCGTGTTCCAGGCCTTTCACGTCTTGCCGCACCTGGACGTGGCGCAAAACGTGGCGCTGCCCTTGATGCTGCTGCGCTCAAAAAGCCGACCCGCGTCTTTGGACCCAAAAACCATCGACACCCGGGTGCAAGCCATGCTGGAGGCTGTGGGCTTGGGTGGTTTTGGCCCCCGCCTGCCGCAAACCTTAAGCGGCGGCCAGTTGCAGCGCGTGGCCATCGCCCGCGCGCTGGTGCATCAACCCAAACTGCTGCTGGCCGACGAGCCCACCGGCAACCTGGACGCCAAAACTGCCGCCGTGGTGATGGACGCGCTGATCGCCCAAACCCGCGCCCACGGCACGGCGCTGGTGCTGGTCACGCACTCGGAGAGCGCCGCCGCGCGGGCAGATCGGGTCATAAATCTTAATTTAAAAAATTGAATTGATTGAAAATAGACTTTATGTCACGTATGTATTTAATATTTAGATATTAATTTAGGACTAATATTTGCCAATTATTATTCAAATTTTTTAATTAAATTCTTTTTATAAAAGAAAGTTCAGTTTTATTTATGTTGCCATCTCAACGCTTGCACGACAGGGTGTGAACCTCCAGTCGCAAGTTTGATCAAGCTTCATTGCTTTTTGGATATCCTCAAAACCCACCCGTGACTGCGCAGCCCATGACCCCACCGCCCGCCCCTGTCGATCCGCTCTCCGCCCCCGAACTGCTGCGGCTGCTGGACACCAGCCTGGGCGCCACCGTCTCGGTGATGGACACGCACTTGCGCTTTCGCTACGTCACCGCCGGGTTCGCGCAGGCCTTTGACTTGCAGCCCGCCGCGATGGTGGGCATGTCGGTGCGTGACGTGTATTCAGAAGCGGATTTCGCCACTTTTTACCCCTACCTGCAGCGCGTCTTGGCCGGTGAAAAGGTGCATTACGAACGTCTGGGGCGCATCCACCTGCGCGAGCAAGTTTGGCGCACTGTCTCGCTGTGCCCCTGCCTGGACGCGTTCGGCAAGGTAGCAGGCATCATGCAGGCCTCGCTCGCGGTGCATGAATTGAAAGCCTCCACTGAAGCGCTGCGCCTGGCCAACGAGCGGCTGTCTTCCCATATGGACAACAGCCCGCTGTCGGTGTTCGAGCTGGACGCGTCTTTGCGCATCACCCGCGCCTCCCTGCGCGTTGCCGCCATGCTGGGCCTGCAAGCCGAGCAAATCGTCGGCCAAGAATTGCTCTGCGTGTTGGCAAGTGCGCAAGGCGCGGCTACGGCTGGGCCCGATGAAGACACGACGCTCGCGTCGCTCAAAAGCGCGCTGGCCCGCCTGCAGCGCGGTGAAGAAACCCGCAACCGCGTCGATTCCTCCCACCATGTGCCCAGCGGCGCGCGGGTGCATTGCCAGTGGTTCAACTCCGCATTGGTCGATGCGCAGGGCCGCGTCAGCTCCATCATGGCGCTGGTTGAGGATGTGAGCGCCCAGGTCGAGGCGGAGGCGCAATTGCGCAAACTCGCGCTGAATGATCAACTCACGGGCCTGGCGAACCGCAACGCCTTCTCGGTGCGCCTGGAAGCCTCGCTCGCCCGCGCCGCGCGCACGCACCTGCCGGTGGTGCTTCTGTTCATCGATCTGGATGGATTCAAAAGCGTGAACGACGGCTTCGGCCATGCCAGCGGCGACGAGGTGCTGTGCGAGGTGGCGCGGCGCCTGCTTTTGGCCGTGCGCAATACCGACGTGGTGGCGCGCCTGGGTGGCGACGAGTTCGTGGTGCTGCTGGATACCGAGGTGCAGCCCGGCACGCCCGAGCGGGTATGTGAGCGCATTTTTTCGCTCTTGGCGTCGCCGTGTGAATTCAGCAACGGCCAGGCGCAGATTGGCGTGTCCATCGGCGTCGCCAAACATCCGCCGCTGCCCCATGATGCCGCCCTGCTGATCAAACGCGCCGACGCGGCCATGTTTGAGGCCAAACGTGCGGGTAAAGGCTGTGTGCGGGAAGCGGCTGCTTAGGTGCCCAGCCGCTTGGCCGCGTTTGATTAATTGCCGCGCCTGCATCACAATGAATGCGGCGCTTTGTCCATGGTGGCCCAAGTGCCAGTGCCAGCGGTGAAGCCGCCGCCGGCCTCACTGCCAAACCCAACCCCCTTCAAGGAGCGACATCATGACAACCACTGAGATTGCGAACAAACTTGTCAGCCTGTGCAAACAAGGCAAAGACTACGAAGCCCACGCGATGTACGCGGCAGACGCCGTCAGCGTCGAGGCGATGATGCCGCCGGGCATGAACCCGGTCTCGCGCGGGCTGGCTGCCATCCAGGCCAAGGGAAAGTGGTGGTACGACAACCACGTGATCCATTCCATCGTGGTCGCCGGCCCCTGGCCGCATGGCGACCGGTTCATCGTCGGCTTCAAGATGGACATCACCCTCAAGTCCAGCGGCCAGCGCTCGACGATGGAAGAGATGGGTCTCTACACGGTGAAAGACGGCAAGATCGTACGGGAAGAGTTTTTCTATAGCAGCGGCGGCTGATGGCTACTTCGCCAGAGCGGAACCGTCAAAACGCGATGGCGTTTTATGACCTGATGTTCAACCAATGTGAGCCCGCCCGAGCGATTGAGCAGTACGCGGGGGCCACTTACACGCAGCACAACCCGCATGTGGCCGACGGCAAAGCGGCGTTTGTTGCCTACTTCATCCGCATGGCAAAGGAGTACCCGGGCAAACGCGTGGTGTTCAAACGCTCGGTGGCAGAGGGCGATTTGGTGGTGCTGCACTGCCATCAGGTGTGGCCGACCGATGCCAACAAAGACTGGGCCGGCATAGATATTTTCCGCTTCGACCACGAGGGGAAAATCGTCGAACACTGGGACGTGTTGCAACTCGTTCCCGCCGAGGCCGCGCATGCCAACGGGATGTTTTGACGCGATTTTGTGGCATTTTAAACAAGAAGAAAGCTATTAATTAAATAGCTAAATGCTCATTAAATACGTGACCTAGAGGCCTATTTTTCCTAAATTTTCCTGAAACTGGCCATTTTCAGCTCAATCATACCCAAATTGGGGTTGAATGTAATTCAATCAAACCTGGTCACCGTGCCCGGTCCGGGTAACTCGCCGCCATGCCGTCGCGCACATCGTTCTGGATGCCGTATTGCGGAAACGGATAACGCAGGCCGTTTTTCGACAGCGCTGCCATGCCTTCGAGCGCCTTGGCGATCAGTTCGGGCGGCAGCGCCATCAGCATTTCATCGTCCAGCACACCGCCATAACGGCGCTCGGCAAAACACGGGATCGACAGGCTGGGTTCACGCGTTGACAGCGCCCGGCCCCAGGAATCAGCACAGGCCGACTCGCCCACCACGCTCCAGTCAAACCGCTTGTAGCCGGTGTATTGCAGGCCGTTGATGAAATACATCATGGCGCCGGGCGTGGCGTAAAACAGCGCGATGTCGGGCGGGTTCAGACGACCGCTGCCCAGCGGCGACACGGCCAGCGCCCGGTAGCGGCCCACCGGCACGAGATGCATGGCCTTCTGGTGCGCGGCCGTATCGACCTCAGTGGCGTACCACACGCCCTTCATGTGTTTGCCGCTGTGCCATTCAGGGCTCTGGCCGCCCAGGCCGATGACGGACTTGCACTGGTCACCCACCAGGTTATCGGCGGTGATGCCGACTGTCCAGCCCAGGCGCGCGGCCTGGGCAACGATCTGGTCGGTGGTGTGGACCGACTTGGGGCGGCGGATTTTGGGGATGGCTGCCATCTCCTCCACCGTTTCAAACAGCTTCATGCCAAAGGGGATGGCACGCAGTTTGAGCACACGCTCCAGCTCGACCGAGAGCTGGGCGAAGTCGAGGGTGGCAGACAAGGTGCCTTACCTCGGCGTCATGCGGATCGCGCCATCCAGGCGGATCGTCTCGCCGTTGAGCATCGGGTTCTCCAGGATCTGCATGGCCATCATGGCAAATTCGTCAGGCTGGCCGAGGCGCGCAGGGTGCGGCACCGAGGCGCCGAGCGAGGCCTTGATGTTGTCGGGCAGGCGCGCCAGCAGCGGTGTGTCAAACAGGCCGGGGGCGATCGTGCAGACGCGGATGAACTTGGTGGCCAGGTCGCGTGCCGCCACCACCGTCATGCCAACCACACCGGCCTTGGACGCGGAATACGGAATCTGGCCAATCTGCCCCTCGAACGCAGCGACCGAGGCGGTCATCACCATCGCGCCACGCTCGCCGTCGATCACTTCGTTTTTGGCCATGCGCGCCGCCGACAACCGCAGCATGTTGAAGCTGCCGACCAGGTTGACGCGCACGACCTGCTCGTATTTCTCCAGCGAACCGGGCTGGCCGTCTTTTTCCACCACCCGCACTGCCCCACCGATGCCGGCGCAATGCACCAGCGCACGCAGAGTGCCGAGTTTCTCGGCGGCGTCCAGGGCGGCGTTGATCTGCTCGGTGTTGGTCACGTCGCCGTGCGCGTAGGTCACGCCGAGTTCCTTCTCCACCGCCGCACCGGCTTCGCGGTTCAAGTCCACGATGACGACTTTTACCCCTTTGGCAACCAGGCGGCGCGCGCAAGCCAGGCCCAGGCCCGATGCGCCGCCGGTGACGAGTGCTGACATGTTTTCAAGTTTCATGAGTGTCTCCTTGTGTTTTGAAACGATTGAATGAGAGAAATGCCAAATACCGAAATCCAGATGCCAACTACGGACAAGTCCGTGGGTGGGCTCATGCCGACGTGGCACTCAGCTCCGCGGCTGTCCCCCGCCGCGAAAAAGCGCTCGGCCAGGTCGCAAAAATGAGGCGCGCGGCTCCTCCTTTATGCCGCTGCGCTGAATGCCCCATCGACGTGATCCAGGTGGTGATATGGCTGTTAGACCGGTCGATTGCAACACCGCCACCT
>JANLYO010000256.1:0-13938 GCA_031365665.1 Rhodoferax sp.
GCGGGGGCAGGCGCTACCTTGGCAGCAGGGCCTTTCGCGGCTTTCTTCGCAGCCGGTTTTTTGGCTGCTTTCTTGGCGGCTGGCTTTTTGGCTGCAGCTTTTTTGGCTGGAGCTTTTTTAGCGGCGGCCTTTTTGGCTGGAGCTTTCTTAGCTGCTGGCTTTTTGGCAGCGGCTTTTTTGGCAGGCGCTTTTTTAGCGGCTGCTTTTTTTGCCGGAGCTTTCTTAGCTGCTACTTTCTTCGGTGCTGCTTTTTTTGCTGGTGCAGCTTTCTTTGCGGGGGCCTTTTTTGCGGCCGGTTTTTTTGCAGTTGCCATTTCAATTTTCTCCTTGATCAAGTAACAAAGAGCACTTCACGCGTTGTTGGAATGCATGAAGCGATTCATGGTGTTGGGCCATTGCCCAGCATCATGAACTCGGGAACACACACTGCAGCAACCCTCTGCGGGGCAATCGTCAGTGCGTGAAATTCTGTAAACATATTCAGTGACCGTCAATCCCAGGAAAGCGCGCCGCCGGACTGGTATTCAATGACGCGGGTCTCGAAGAAATTGCGTTCTTTCTTCAGGTCGATCATTTCGCTCATCCAGGGAAATGGGTTTTCCTCGTTGGGATACAGCGCCTCCAAGCCGATTTGGGTGGCGCGGCGGTTGGCGATATAACGAAGGTAACCTTTGAACATGGACGCGTTCATGCCCAACACGCCACGCGGCATGGTGTCTTCTGCATAACGGTACTCAAGCTCAACGGCTTGCTCAAACAGGGACTTGATTTCGACTTTGAACTCGGAGGTCCAGAGTTGCGGGTTTTCGGCCTTGAGCTGGTTGATCAGGTCGATGCCAAAATTGCAGTGCATGGACTCATCGCGCAGGATGTACTGATACTGCTCGGCAGCACCAGTCATCTTGTTTTGCCGACCCAGCGCCAGTATCTGGGTGAATCCGACGTAGAAAAACAGGCCTTCCATCAGGCAGGCGAAGACGATCAAAGATTTGAGCAGAGTCTGGTCTGTCTGCGCCGTGCCGGTATGGAAGTTGGGATCCATGATGGCGGCAATGAAGGGCAGCAAAAACTCGTCCTTGTCGCGGATCGACTTGACTTCGTTGTACGCGTTGAATATTTCACTTTCATCCAAACCCAGTGACTCCACGATGTACTGGTAGGCGTGCGTATGGATGGCTTCTTCAAAGGCTTGGCGCAACAAGAACTGGCGGCACTCGGGCGCCGTGATGTGGCGGTAGGTGCCCAGCACAATGTTGTTGGCGGCCAGGGAGTCCGCTGTCACGAAGAAACCGAGATTGCGCTTGACGATCCGCCGCTCGTCTTCGGTCAGGCCGTTTGGGTTTTTCCATAACGCGATGTCGCGCGTCATGTTGACCTCCTGCGGCATCCAATGGTTGGCGCAGGAAGCGAGGTACTTTTCCCAAGCCCATTTGTATTTGAACGGAACCAGCTGATTGACATCGGTCTGGCCGTTGATGATGCGTTTGTCAGCGGCGTTGACACGGCGCACCGGGCCAGCGAGCGGAGTTTTCACGGCAAGAGAAACTGCAGGCAAAGACGGCGCGATGACACCATCATCAAGCGTACGCAAGGCAGGAATTGAAAGAGGCGGCTCGATCATGCGGCTGCTGAATGAGCCACGATGGTTCGGCATTTGCGGTGTGGGCTTGACTTCTTCGTCCCAAGACAACATAAATATTTCCAATCTGCGGATTATGGGAGCAGCGGCGTGAAATGAAAAGACTTCATTGGCACAGCGGCTGCATTGTGTTGCTCATATGCATCGCACGGTTAGCGTGAATTCATTGGCAGGCTTCGCAGGTGGGATCATCGACGCCGCAAAATTTGACGTCGGTTGCGGCACTGCTGGCCAACATGATCTGTGATGCTGCGGCGGCAGCGGCAAGGTCAAGCGCGCTCACAGGTTTTGCAAGAGCCCCGCCTGAGACGCCCTGCCCTGAGGACACTGCGTTCATGCGGCCAGATGCCACTGTGGATTTTTCGGCGTGTGTGGCGGACATGGTGCGTAGGTAATAGGTTGTCTTGAGTCCACGCAGCCAGGCAAGCTTGTAGGTGTCGTCGAGTTTTTTGCCCGATGCGCCAGCCATGTAGATATTGAGTGACTGCGCCTGATCAATCCATTTCTGGCGTCGCGCGGCAGATTCCACCAGCCAACGGGTCTCCACTTCAAACGCCGTCGCATAGAGGGCTTTGATTTCTGCGGGAACCCGGTCAATGGGGTTGAGCGATCCATCAAAGTGTTTCAGATCCATCACCATGACGTCGTCCCACAGGCCCAGTCGTTTGAGATCCCGCACCAGGTAGGAATTGATGATGGTGAATTCACCCGAGAGGTTTGATTTGACCGATAGATTGCCAAAACAGGGTTCAATCGATGCGTCAACACCAATGATGTTGGAGATGGTTGCGGTGGGTGCGATCGCGACACAATTGGAGTTGCGCATGCCGTCTTGCGCGATCTTTTGACGCAGGGCGTCCCAATCCAGCCTGCTGCTGCGATCAACTTCGACATAACCGCCACGCGCTTTTTCAAGCAGACTCAGTGTGTCCATGGGCAATATGCCTTGATCCCACAGTGAGCCTTTGTAGCTTGAGTATTTGCCGCGCTCGCGGGCCAGTTCAGTGGAGGCCTGGTAAGCGTAATAGCAGACGGCCTCCATCGACTCGTCCGCAAATGCAACGGCGGCATCGCTGGCGTAGGGGATGCGCAATTCATAGAGGCTGTCCTGGAAAGCCATCACACCAAGCCCCACGGGGCGATGGCGCATATTGGAGTCACGCGCTTTTTTGACAGCGTAATAGTTGATGTCGATCACGTTGTCCAACATGCGCATGGCGGTCGTAATGGTCTTGCGCAATTTGGTGTGATCCAGCACCTTGTGATGGGCCTCAGCGCCTTGCGGGGCGTCTTTGAGGTGGCGCAAAAGATTGACTGACCCCAAGTTGCACACGGCAGTTTCGGTGTCACTGGTGTTTAAGGTGATTTCAGTGCACAGATTGCTCGAATGGACAACGCCGACGTGTTGTTGTGGTGAGCGCACATTGCAGGCGTCTTTGAAGGTGATCCAGGGGTGGCCCGTCTCGAACAACATAGTCAGCATCTTGCGCCACAGGTCAGAGGCTTCCAGTGTGCGGGTTGGTTTGATCTCGCCTCGCGCCGCTTTTTCCTCGTAGGCGACATAGGCGCGTTCAAACTCGCTGCCAAATTTGTCGTGGAGATCAGGCACGTTATTCGGTGAAAACAGGGTCCATGAACCCTTCTCCATGACCCGGCGCATGAACAGATCTGGAATCCAGTTGGCTGTGTTCATGTCATGGGTGCGGCGCCTGTCATCACCCGTGTTTTTGCGCAACTCCAGAAACTCTTCAATATCCAGGTGCCAGGTTTCCAGATAAGTGCAAACCGCGCCTTTGCGCTTGCCGCCCTGGTTAACGGCAACTGCTGTGTCATTGACGACTTTCAGAAAGGGCACGACACCTTGGGATTCGCCATTGGTGCCTTTGATATGGCTGCCCAGGGCGCGCACGCGAGTCCAGTCATTGCCAAGTCCGCCTGCGAATTTGGACAGCAGGGCGTTTTCTTTGATGGATTCGTAAATGCCGTCCAGATCGTCGGGAACAGTGGTCAGGTAACAACTGGACAGCTGCGAGCGCAAGGTGCCGGAATTGAACAGCGTCGGAGTGCTTGACATGAAGTCAAAACTGGAAAGCACTTCATAAAACTCGATGGCCCGTGTTTCGCGGTCGATCTCGTTGAGTGAAAGGCCCATCGCGACGCGCATGAAAAAGGCCTGGGGCAATTCGATACGTGTCTTGCCCACGTGCAGGAAATAGCGGTCATACAGGGTTTGCAGCCCAAGATAGTCGAACTGCATGTCACGCTCGGCCTTGAGGGCTTGACCCAACCTCTTCAAATCAAACTGCAACAGCCTTTCATCGAGCAAGTCGTTGTCAACACCTTTGCGGATGAAACCCGGAAAGTAGTCCACATAGGCCTGCGCCATGTCCGCTTGCGCCAGGTCGCGGCCCAATACTTCCTTGGCGATGGTGTGAAACAGCAATCTGGCCGTGGCATAGGTGTAGTCAGGGTCTTTCTCAATCAAGGTACGAGCCGCCAGCACAGACGCTTTGTAGACCTCATCCATCGGCACCCCGTCATACAGGTTGCGCATGGTCTCACTCAGAATCGGCATGGGGCTCACGTCAGCACCCAAGCCAACACAGGCTGACTCAATCAGCGACTGCAGCCGCTCTTGATCAAGTACAACGCGCAGGCCGCCATCGGTGACATGCAACTGCGCCGCGCGCGGAGCTTGGGCAGTGACATTTTTGACGCGTTCCTGTGAGCGTTTTTCACGGTACAACACATAGGCCCGGGCGATCTCATGGTGGCCGCCGCGCATCAACCCGAGCTCGACCTGGTCTTGCACATCTTCAATGTGAAACGTTCCGCCGCCCGGACGCGAACGCACCAAGGCGCGTATCACGACTTGGGTCAGTCCATCGACTGTTTCCCGGACGCTGGCCGACGCCGCACCTTGTGTGCCGTGCACGGCCAAGAAGGCCTTCATCATGGCCACTGCTATTTTTGTCGGCTCAAACGGCACCACGGCGCCGTTGCGCCGGATGATCTGGTAATGCGAAAGCGCATCGGTCGTAAGTTCTTTGCCTGCGGCGCTGTCGCCCCTATGAACCTTTGTGCCAATGGAGAGCGCTGATGTTGTTTCAGTTGCGATGTGCATGGTTTCTCTTTTTTGCCGTATTTCTTGTCAGTATTTTTTTTCTGCAATCTATGATCTTGCGAATTCAGGTGCAGCTTGCGTGGTTCGCCAGAACGACTGTGCACCCAACCAAGACACACTATATATGGTGTTGTGGGTGGGCACAAGCCACTACCGGTAGTGTAAAAGGATGAAACACGGTTTTGTGGGATCGGGTCGGAAATTTGTGGTTCTCGATCCAGATTCAAGCCCCGACGGGCCTTTGCCGCCCTTTCCCAAAGGCAGGCCCCACTGCGGCTGCATCGGCCCGGCAAAGGCCTTATTGGACGCGCAGACTGAACGGGCTACTTGTCGGGATGGCCCGCTGACCTGCGGTCCACAATCGCGCTGCCGGTAACCGTTCCCGAGGGAAAATACTGAGGCGGCCAACTCAGCAAGTGTTGCAAAAAAGTCCAGTCGAAGCCATCACCCGGGTCTATTTTTCGGCCTGGTGCCACATGTTGATGGCCCGCAATTGATTGCACTGGATACTTTTGTGAGATTGCCGCACACAGGGATGCCAGTGTTTCGTATTGCGCCGGTTCGAATGAATCACCTTCTAGGCCTTCCAATTCGATACCGACGGAAAAATCGTTGCAATTGTCACGGCCCCCGTATTCTGAGCGGCCTGCATGCCACGCTCTGTCGTCAGCACTGACAAATTGCCACAACTCGCCGTTACGCCGTACATAAAAGTGTGAGGAAACCTGGGTGCCAGCAATGCTTTTGAAATAAGGGTGCTGGTCCCAATCCAGGCAGTTGGTGAATAATTTTTGGACTTCATCACCGCCGTACAGGCCCGGTGGCAAACTGATCGAATGGATGACGATCAAATCGACGACTATGCCCAGGGGACGGACGCCGAAGTTTGGCGAGGGCAAGCGTCTTGCAAAACAATACCAACCATCCTGCCAGGTTGCCGATGTGCCTCCCGCTTGGTTGTGGCGAGCAGCCGGAATTGTCATGAGGACTCGTCTTGGGATTCCTGCCCGCCGGGGACCTCAATATTCAGACGGGCGATGCGATAACGAATTTGCCGCAAACTCAGGCCCAAGCGTGTTGCCGCAGCGGTTCGGTTGAACGCTGTCGCCTGCAACACTTGGAGAAGGATGTCGCGTTCGTGCTGATCCAGATGGGCCTGCAAATTGCCACCAAGAGGAAAGGATGGCGGGGCGGTGAAATCCAGAGCCGGTGACGGCAGATTCTGAGGTGCGTGGTCGGCAAGTGGCACCGGTAGCGTCTGCACCCCTCCTACATCTAGCTCAAGAAGATCCCCGTCAGACAAGGCAACTGCCCGATGCAGAATATTCTCCAGTTCGCGAACGTTACCCCGCAAGGGCTCCATCGCCAGTTGCGCCACCATGTCTGGCGACATGGCCGGAGTCGTGATGCCAGCGTCCTCTGCGATGCGTGCCAGCAACGCGTTGCACAGCAGCGGCAAATCTTCCAGGCGTTCTCTCAATGGCGGAATCATGATGTCAATGACATTTAGCCGGTAATACAAATCCTGACGAAAGCGACCCGCCGCAACCTCCGCTCCCACATCTTTGTGGGTAGCGCTGACAATGCGCACGTTTACTGCTTCCTCCTGCTGGCCGCCCACCGGACGCACGCAACGCTCCTGGATCGCACGCAACAACTTGGATTGCATGGCCAAAGGCAGGTCGCCAATTTCGTCCAGAAAAAGGGTGCCACCAGAGGCCGCCTGAAAAAAGCCGTCACGATCCTGCGTGGCACCGGTAAACGATCCTTTTTTGGAACCAAAGAACTCCGATTCCAACAGGTTTTCAGGAATCGCACTGCAGTTGACCGCGACCAAAGCGCCAGCCCGTCGGTGGCTGTTGGCGTGCAGAGCGCGGGCCACCAATTCTTTGCCGGTTCCAGACTCGCCCCGGATCAACACCGGCGCCATGCTCTTGGCAACCTTGGCGACCCGCTCTTTGACGTTGCGCATGACTTCTGAATCGCCAATCAAGCGCGCCAATGCCCGCTCGCCGTCATCGGCGGGACGTCGAGCGACATTGCGCGAATCGGAGACGCGGCCATTGGCCGCTGGTGTTGCGCTGGTGACACTGTCTTTGGCAAGACCGCCCATGTCCTGAACGGCAGAAGCAATGACGGTTCGAAATTGTTTGAGATCGACGGGCTTGGTCAGGTAATCAAAGGCGCCCGCCTTGAGGCATTCGACGGCGTTGTCGGCAGAGCCATACGCGGTGATCACAATGCAGCGTTCAGGCCGATTCTCGGCTCGGACTTGCTCGAGCAATTGCAGGCCCAGGCCATCGGGCAGGCGCATGTCGGTGATGATGACGTCAAATTGGCGCTCTGCCAAGCATTTACGTGCTTCCTCCACCGTGCCGGCCGCCTCCACCCGGAATCCTTCGCGAAGCAGCGTCAACTCATACAGGGTGCGCAAATCGGGTTCGTCATCGACGACCAAAATCTGTTTGTGGACGGACTGTGAAAGCGGGCTCACCATGTTGTCGCCATTGTCTCAGGCTAGTCGGCCCACGGCCTGCGACAAGCGACCTTCCCCACGTGCGGTTCGGAAATTGATCAAAAACTCGTTGCCCTGCCTGTCCTCACCATCAAAAGTTCGATTGGCTCTGCGGTAGACGATCACGGCGCCGTGGCCTTCGCACAGCTCGCGGCAGATATAAAGACCCAGCCCGGTGGAGCGACTTTCGGAAGAAAAAAACGGCTCAAACAAATGCTGCTCGACCGACTGTTCCAGTGCCGGGCCATCGCTCCAGACTTCGAGGTGACCCTGCCTGCGCTCATTGCGGCCCACCCGGATTTGAATGCTCTGGGCTTGGCCGCTGGCGTAGCGCCGCGCGTTGTCCAGCAAGTTGATGAGGACCCGGCGCAAATGTTCTGGCTCGAATGCGACGACGATGTCATCGGACAAAAAATCCAAGTGAAGGATGCCATCGCTGCCAGTTTGCTGCACCCAGTCAGTCCCAATGCGCCTGACCAATTCGCAAAGCGCCAGGGACTGCGCCGGAGTATGGCTTTCTCGGGATTGAATGCGCGAAATATTCAAAACCTCGTCCACGATTTTGCCAAGGCGGCTGGCATTTTGGGCCACCATGCCGATGAGCTGGCGTTGACGCGGATCGGTGGAATCTTCTTCGAGCAAGGCATTGGCTTGGGTGATCGCCGCCAACGGGTTCCGAATTTCGTGGGCGACGGCAGCCGACATGCGCCCCATGCTGGCCAGTTTTTCCGTGCGCATGCGGGCTTCCATCTCCCGCTGGTCTTGCAGGAACATCACGCACAGGCTCTCCTGGTTGCTGTCAGACTGCCCCGTCTGACGGGTGCGCACGCGCAGACGGCGCAGGCCCTGGCCACTGTGCCGCAGTGAAATGTCAGTACGCCTCAATTCGTTCTTGCTGAAGCTAGCGCTGGCCAGTTCATCCAGTGCAATCCACGCCGGCTGCGACTTGAGGTTGAACGCGGCTGGCAGGGGCATCTGGTCGGCGCTGAGCATCTGCCGTGCAGCGGGATTGGCCGCAAGCACGTTTCCACCGATGTCCACCACAACGATGCCATCATTCAGCGATTCAATGACCAATTCGTTGACCTGGCGCTGAACCCGAACGGCGAGTTGGCTTTGGCGTGCCCGGCTTTCCTCTTGCGCCAATCGGGTGGACAACTGATTGGACAAAAACGCGATGACAAAGCAGCCCGCACCAATGAGCGCCGACTGGGCCAGGTGCGTCGTGGCATCTACGCCGCCATGGCTGGCCAGCCAGAAAGACTGTGCCAACAGCAAAAGGCTGACTCCTGCCGCTGTTCCCATGGCCAAAAAGAGTGAGCCCAACACGGATGCCAACAACACTGGCAGCGCCATCAGCGGTGCGTAATTGATGCCGGAGCCCTGCATGATTTGCAAGAATGAAAAAGTGACCAGGTCGACACCCACCGTCAGGGTCCAAAGCGGATCAAAACTCCGCCCCAGTTGACGAGGCCTGGCCAGAAACCGTACCGCCAGCGTCGCCGCAAAATAAGCGCAGCACACCAGAAGCAGGGTGGGGTTGTTGCCCAACCCCAAGCCAATCAGTGTGGCCTGAACCAATATCAGCACCAGCCCCAAGGTGGCGCGCGCGGTCATGAAGGCCCACCACAGGCGTTCAAATTCGCTGGGGTTGTCGGTCGGCTTGTCTTGATGGGCCTGTAGCAGTGCAGCCTGCGAAGTTTTGAGCCAGAGATCGGTTTCCGGGTGAGTGCTCATTCAGGACTCTGCCTGATGTTGATGCTCCAGGCTACAGTAGAGCGCGCGCTTGCCGGAGATTGACTCAGCCTTGGGCAGGTGCAGGCCGCAATGTGCGCACGATACCATCTCTTGCACCGGGTCAGCGGTCTTTGGGAACTGGCCGGGTTTCTGCCCTTCTTTGGGCAGCTGTTCGCTGGAACCCGATCCTCGCGCGGCGCGGAACACCCAGAAGGCAATCAATGCAATGGCGGCAGCAATGATGATGAATCTCATGTGTTGCGTCCCAAGACAACTTCAAGCACGAATCGTGAACCTACGTAGGCGAGCAACAGGAGACCCGTGCCCCCATACAGCATGCGGATCGCCACGCGACCACGCCAGCCAAAACGCGATCTGCCCGTCAGCAAAACAGCGAAGGTCAACCAGGACAGGATTGAAAACACCGTTTTGTGGTCCAAGCGCCGGGGTAGGGCACTGCCGTAGAGCTGTTCAGAAAAAAGCAGCGCGACAGCGATCGTTGCAGTCAACAACACGAAGCCTGCCGCCACAAAACGGAAGGTCAGGCGCTCCAGTGTCATGAGCGGAACGCCACTGTCTGAATCTTGCGCCAGGCGGATATCACCTTCCACCCGTGTCATGAACCAGCCGTGTGCCACAGCTACGGCAAACAGGCCATAGGAGGCAATGCCAAAGGCCCAGTGCAAGGGCAACCACAGGGACGCGCCCGGATGCAAAGCTTTGCCCGGGAAAATCACCGCCAGCAGCACGGCACCTGCACCGAGCGCGCTCAAGGCCCAATGTGTACGCAATTGGGGGATCAACTGGCTTTCAATGCCGTAGAGCAATGCGACCAGCCAGGCCGTCATGCTCAAGGCCGGGGCAAAACCAAAACGCGACACCTCGCCCAGCAGCGACCAAGCCAGCGCCAGCGCATGCAGGATCCATGCAACCAAGGTGATACCGCGCGCGGCAGCGGCACCCAGCCTAGGGGCCAAAAAAGCCGGCAAGACGTAGGCCACAGCGGCAGCGAAACCCAAAAGCAGGGCCAAAGTCAGGCTATCTGCATTGGCACTCGGTAAAATCATGGCCACAGTTTAGCGTTTCAGCTTTCCCTTCGGCATCTTCCGACCATCACTTCCGGCAACCCCAGGCGAAGCTCTTGTGCTTTCGCCCTTCTAAGACTATGGCCTCCGCACTCTCCGACAAACTCTCCCGCCTGGTCAAAAGCATACGCGGCCAGGCCCGCATCACCGAAGCCAATGTTGCCGACATGTTACGCGAGGTACGGTTGGCACTGCTGGAGGCCGACGTGGCGCTGCCGGTGGTGCGTGATTTCATCGCCCGCGTCAAAGAGAAGGCTCTGGGCCAGGAGGTGATGGGGTCACTGCAACCCGGCCAGGTGCTGGTGAGCATTGTCAGCAAGGAGTTGGCTGCCACCATGGGTGAAGGCGTCAGCGACATCAATCTGTCGGCCCAGCCACCTGCCGTGATTTTGTTGGCTGGCTTGCAGGGCGCCGGCAAAACCACCACCACCGCCAAGCTGGACAAACACCTGATCGACAAGCGGAAAAAGAAAGTGCTGACGGTGTCGGGCGACGTTTACCGGCCTGCCGCCATCGAGCAATTGAAAACCGTCACGGCGCAAGCCGGTGCTGAGTGGTTCCCGAGTTCGGCAGACCAAAAGCCCCTGGCGATTGGCCTGGCGGCTCTGGATTACGCGCGAAAACATTATTTTGACGTGCTCTTGGTCGACACGGCCGGCCGACTCGCCATTGACGAAGCTTTGATGCGCGAGATCAAAGAGCTGCACGCGGCGCTCAACCCAGTGGAGACACTGTTTGTTGTCGATGCCATGCAGGGCCAGGATGCGGTGAACACGGCCAAAGCCTTCAAGGACGCCCTGCCGCTGACCGGCATTGTGCTGACCAAGACCGACGGCGATTCACGTGGCGGCGCGGCGCTCTCGGTGCGCCAGGTGACCGGCGCGCCGATCAAGTTCTCGGGCACCAGCGAGAAGATCGACGGGCTCGAGGTGTTTGATGCCGAGCGCCACGCGGGCCGCATTTTGGGCATGGGCGACATTGTGGCGCTGGTCGAGCAGGTGACGGCGGGTGTTGACGTCGAAGCGGCGCAGAAACTCGCGGCCAAAGTCAAAAGCGGCGCGGGTTTTGACCTCAACGACTTTCTTGGCCAAATCCAGCAAATGCGGCAAATGGGCGGCTTGTCGAGTCTGATGGACAAACTGCCAGCGGGCATGGCGGCCAAGGCTGGCCAGGTGGACATGAGCCGTGCCGAAAAAGATATCCAACGCAAGCAGGGCATCATCCACAGCATGACAACGCTCGAGCGGCGCAAGCCCGAATTGATCAAGGCTACCCGCAAACGGCGCATTGCGGCCGGCGCCGGTGTGCAGGTTCAGGAGGTCAACCGCATGCTCAAGGAGTTTGAGCAGATGCAGGACATGATGAAGAAGATGAAGGGCGGCGGCATGATGAAGATGATGAAGCGGCTCGGAGGCATGGGCGGCATGAAGGGCATGCCAGGAATGCCGCGCTAGTGTTCAGCCGATAGAGCGCTTGAAGTGCACCAGACACTGGTGTTTTCCCGGGGCGTCGGTGCTGCGGGTATTACGTAGTTTTGTGAAAAATTGAGACATTAGATGTTCTTTTTTTAGCCAGAACTACCGGGGCAACATAAAATTCCCAATGCTCAATTGGAACAATTCTTGCTATTGGATTGTTCCATTGCTGAGGTTGGTTCCCGCAGCAGTGGGACGCTGCTTCCCTTTTTTATCAGGGCGTTGATCCTGACCTGAACCGAATTGTTGCGCTTTAGTCTTGGAACGATGCTGGTTCGAAATCCAGCAATTTGCCTTTTCGTTTGGGCAGGTTTTGTCACGTCTGGCGCATTGGCCGGCGTTCCCGCTGGAACAGTCATCACCAACGCCGTGACACTGAACTATTCAGTGGGCGGAATCGGTTCGGTTGCTTCCAGCAACACGGCCAGCATCGTGGTGGCCGAACTCATCAATCTCACTTTGACAGTTCAGGACGCTGCCCCGGTCACCGTCAATTCACCCGACGCCAGCCGCGCAATCACCGTGTTGCTCACCAACACCGGCAATGGCAGCGAAGCGTTCAGCCTGAGCCGCAATAATGCGTTGCCGGGTGACCAGTTCGACCCGGTCAATGCGCTTGCCGGTGCCATCTTTCTCGAAAATGGCGCCCAAGCGGGGTTTCAGGCCAGTGGGCCGAATGCCGACACGCTTTATGTTCCCGGCGTCAACGACCCGGTGCTGGCTGCGGATGCCAGTCGTGTGGTTTATGTGGTGAGTGACATTCCGGCGGGAGTGGCGCTCGGCGGGCTCGGCAACGTGGGCATCAGCGCCAGCGCGCTGACCCCGGGCGCCAGTGGCGCTGCGCCCGGCACCTCGCTGCCTGGCCTGGGCGCAGGGGGAGTTGACGCAGTGGTTGGGGGAAGCCGGGCCACCGCCGCAGTGGTTGGCAGCTACATCGTTTCCGGCTTTACGGTGACTGTCGTCAAAAGCGTCTTATCGGTGCAGGACCCCAGGGGCGGGGCGCTCGTCATGCCGGGCAGCGTGTTGACTTACCGGGTCGTGCTCAGCGTAACCGGCGCCGGCGCCGCGAACAACCTTGCCTTCAGCGACCCTTTGCCGCTGGAAACTACCTACAACGCGGGGACCATCAAGGTCAACGGCCTGAGCCGAACCGATGCTGTCGATGCTGACAACGCGGACTACGCCGCTGGCACCCGCACCATTAGCGCGAGGTTCGGCAACACCCTGTCGCCCGCCATCCACACCGTCGAATTCCAAGTCACGGTCAATTGACCGCGCCTCGTTTTCTCAATTTAAAGGAGCCACCATGAACAAGCCGATTTCCCTCCCCCTCTCTGGCAAGGTTCTCATTGCGTGCATCGCCACGGCAGCCGCGCTTTCTATGGCGCAGGCCCAGCAGGCGGGCACCATTGAGTTGAAAAACACCGCTGAAGTTGAAATGGAAACCAAGGATGCCCAAGGCAAGATCGAACGCAAACGAGTCGCGGTCACCAAGGCCGTTCCGGGCACAGAAGTGATTTACACCACCACCTTTAAAAATATCGGCACCCGGCCCGCCGCCAACATCGTCATCAACAACCCGGCTCCAGCCAATACAACGTTAGTCGCGGGCAGCGTTTATGGCGCCAACACGGACATCAGCTACTCGGTCGATGGCAAGACCTTTGCAACGCCAGACAAACTCAAAGTCAAGGGCAATGACGGCAAGGAAGTCACTGCCACAGCGACTGACTACACCGCCATCCGTTGGACCTACAAAGGCGAGCTGGCGGCGGGCAAAACTGCGGACGTCGGCTTTCGCGCAGTGATCAACTGATACAGCCATGCGGCTTCATTTCAAATTTTTCACGGGAAAGTGGGGCACGACCATCGCGTCGAGCCTCTGCTCTCTGCTCCACCCGCCCTGGATACGCAGCCCCAGGTCGGGGCATGGGCCACCTTTGGGCTGTAGGTTGCCCGAAAGTTGCGGCCCGCCTTAGGGCAACCAGCAATTTGAAACCCAGTTTATTTTTACGTATTTTCAAAAGGACAAACAAAATGAAATCTCCATCACCCATTCGCCGCAGGCGCTTTGGGGCCGCTCTCTCGGCCCTGACGCTGGTCGGCTCCCTCCTCTGGGGAGGTGCAGCCACAGCTGCGGGCACCGCCGCCGGGGCCACCATCAGCAATCTGGCAACGCTGAACTACTCTGTCGGCGGCGTTGGGCAGGCCGCCATCGGCTCGTCTCTCGCCGGCAACACGGCCGGTGCATGCCTTCGCACTGCGGCTCGCTCGTGCCTGTGCTGCTGGGGCGCCCGGACGACGTGGGGCGCTACTTTGCCCTGCGGCTTCTGCACCACCACGCCATCTTCTCCTGGAAGCTC
>JANLYO010000269.1:0-2785 GCA_031365665.1 Rhodoferax sp.
CTTGTTGGCCGCGCCAGTTTGAATCATGGAGTCTGCTATGGCCAGAGCGTACACAAAGCCGCTGCAAACGGCTTGCACGTCGAACGCCGCGCCGCCGTTGGCGCCCAGTTTGTTTTGCAGGATGCAGGCAGTCGACGGGAACACCATGTCGGGCGTTGACGTGGCCACGATGATCAGGTCAATGTCTTTGGCCTCCAGCTTGGCGGCAGCCAGCGCATTTTTGGCGGCTTCCAGCCCCAAATCGCTGCTGCACACCTCGGGCGCAGCGAAATGGCGGGCGCGGATGCCGGTGCGCTCAACGATCCAATCGTCGGAGGTTTCGACGCCTTTGGCAGCCAGTTCGACGACCAGGTCTGCATTGGAGAGGCGGCGCGGGGGCAGGTAGCTGCCCGTACCGGTGATGCGGGAAAATCGTCTCATCCGGCGAGTTTAGCTGGCTGCAAAGCCTGGGGCGCCGTGCTGAGCGGTTGTGAATTGACGAAATCCTGGGCGTTCGCCAACAACACGGAGGCATGCGCGATGCGCGTCTGCACACGCTCCAGCAGGTTGTTGTTGACCGAATCAAAAGCACGTTTCAGCGCCACTTCAAAAGCCATCACATCGGCCGAGCCGTGGCTTTTGAAGACCAGGCCGCGCAGGCCCAGCAAGGCGCCACCGTTGTACCGCCTGTGGTCCACCCGCCGCCGCAACGCGCCCAACACGGAATACGACACCAAACCGGCCAGCTTGGTAAAAATGTTGCGGGAAAACTCGGTTTTGAGAAAGTCGCCAATCATCTTGGCCAGGCCTTCACTTGTCTTCAGGGCCACGTTGCCGACAAAGCCATCACACACCACAATGTCTACGGTGCCTTTGAAAATGTCATTGCCTTCGACATTGCCGTAGAAATTCAAATCGCCCGACTCGCCCGCCGCCTTAAGCAGTTTGCCAGCGGCTTTGGTGACTTCATTGCCTTTGATCGACTCTTCGCCGATATTGAGCAAACCCACGGACGGTTTTTCGCTGCCGCCCAAGGCCGCCACCAGGGCTGAGCCCATCACGGCAAATTGCAATAAATGTTCTGCCGTGCTGTCTACATTGGCGCCCATGTCGAGCACGGTGGTGGCGACGCCTTTGGCATTCGGGATTTGCCCGGCGATAGCGGGGCGGTCAATGCCGTCTACTGTGCGCAGCAGAAGGTAGGAGATGGCCATCAACGCACCCGTGTTGCCAGCCGACACGACCGCTTGGGCATGGCCGTCTTTGACCTGCAAAATGGCCACCCGCATCGAAGAATCTTTTTTGCGCCGCATGGCGGTCTCGACCGGGTCGTCCATGGTCACAACCTCGGTAGCCGTGACGATGCGCGCGCGCGGGTGCGAAAACTTGGCCAGGCTCTGGGCCAAGCCGACGAGAACCAACTGCGCATCGGCGTGGTTCTCCAGAAAATTACGGCAGGCCGCCAGCGTGACGCTGGGGCCAAAATCGCCGCCCATGCAATCGACAGCAATTGTTGTCAACTGGCGCGGGCCCGGCTTACAACCTACAGATCAAACCTGCGGTTCTGAAGTGTTATCAGGCTTCGGATTTGGTTTTGACAACCTTGCGGCCACGGTAAAAGCCGGTCGGGCTGATGTGGTGGCGCAGGTGGGTTTCGCCGGTGGTGGACTCGACGGCAATGCCGGGCACGTTCAGGGCGTTGTGTGAACGATGCATACCGCGCTTGGACGGTGACTTCTTGTTTTGCTGGACGGCCATGATTCGCCTACTTATGGATGTTGCGCCGCTGCTTGCCGCCTATTTGGCCAGGATGGCCGAATTGACAAGTGCAAAGGTGCTTTGGTTTCAAGTTGGGTTTGTAAATAGTCACCCAAGCAGACTTGGGCGAAGCCTTGGATTATAGCGCAGGTTGTTGATTTCAAAAGAGTTGTTGAAAACTCAGCCTGCGGGCAAGGTGCAGCATCTTGCAGGCCTGTTGCAGGCCTGTTGCAGGCCTGTTACAGGTTTGATGCACGCCTGTCGCGGGCTCGTTGTTTTGGCGCCGCAGTTTTACCGCTTGCCAAAGCGCCCCGGCTGTCGCACCATCCGTGCTCCCGGTTTTGCAATTTCCCCACTTCTAAGAAACAGGAGCCACCCGTGATCAAAGTCAGTGTGATGTACCCCAACACCCCCGGCGCGCGTTTCGACCATACCTATTACCGCGACAAACACATGCCGATGGTCAAAGCCAAAATGGGTGCGGCTTGCACCTCGTACACGGTAGACAAAGGCCTGGCCGGCGGCGCGCCCGGCGCGCCCGCCACCTACGTAGGTATGTGCCATATTTTCGCCGATTCGGTTGAATCATTCCAAGCCGGTTTTGGCCCACACGCCAAAGACATCATGGCTGATATCCCCAACTACACCGACATCGCCCCGGTGATGCAGATCAGCGAAGTGGTGGTGGGCTAAGGCGTTTCGCTCAAAGATTTCCGCTCACATGCCAAGCGGCATGTGGCGCGCGTCAAAGCCCATCGACTGCATTTCCCGACGGAAGTGCGTCATAGCCAACGGAAAAACTTGAGCAGACAACACATACTGATACGCTTCAGCGTCGATTAACGGCGCAATTTGCGCCTCTGTGACGCCGGCGGGGTACGCAAACTTGGCTTCGTAGCTTGCGCTGAATTCGGCAACTTGATCCGCTGCGTCGGCTTTGGACGCCTTCGCCAAAAGGTCAATGTTCACGATTCCCAATAGCTGCGAAGGCGCCTCGTTGGCCACCGCAAGACCAACCTCTATTGTTTGCGTCAGTTGAACGTTCCAA
>JANLYO010000271.1:0-10672 GCA_031365665.1 Rhodoferax sp.
GCTCGACAACGGCGACGAGTTGCTGCTGCCGTCACCCGACTACCCGCTGTGGACTGCCTCGGTTAGCCTGGCGGGCGGCACGCCGGTTCACTATATGTGCGACGAGGGCAATGGCTGGATGCCGAACCTCGACGACATCAGCGCCAAAATCACGCCCCGGACCAAGGGCATCGTCGTCATCAATCCCAACAACCCGACCGGCGCGCTCTATTCCGATGACCTGCTCAGGGGCATTGTCGGCCTTGCCCGCGCGCACAACCTGGTGATCCTGGCCGACGAGGTCTATGACAAGGTGCTGTACGACGGCGCCAGGCACACCGCGCTGGCCAGCCTCTCGGGCGGCAAGCCTGTGCACTATCTGTGCGACGAGAGCCAGGGCTGGATGCCGGATCTGGCTGACATCCGCGCCAAGATTACACCCCGGACCAAGGGCATCGTGGTGATCAACCCAAACAACCCCACCGGCGCGTTGTACTCCGACGAACTGCTGCGGGCTCTGGTGCAGATCGCCCGCGAGCATGGGCTGGTGTTGTTTGCCGATGAGGTCTACGACAAGGTGCTGTACGACGGCGCACACCATAGCGCGATCGCCAGCCTGTCGGACGATGTGCTGACCCTGACCTTCAATTCGCTTTCAAAGAGTTACCGGTCTTGCGGTTACCGCGCGGGCTGGATGATCGTCTCTGGCGACAAAAAACATGCCGCAGACTACATTGAAGGCCTGAACATGCTCAGCAACATGAAGCTGTGCTCCAACGTGCCAGGGCAGTGGGCGATCCAGACCGCGCTGGGCGGCTACCAGAGCATCAAGGACCTCGTGGGTGAAGGCGGGCGCTTGCGCCGCCAGCGCGACCTGGCCTATGAGCTGATCACCGCGATTCCTGGTGTGACCTGCGTCAAGCCCAGTTCTGCGCTGTACATGTTCCCGCGTCTGGATCCGAAGGTCTACCCGATCGAGGATGACCGCCAGTTCTTCCTGGCACCGGTTTCAACTGGCCTGCGCCGGATCATTTCCGCATTGTTTTCCTGCCGCACGAAGATGATTTGCGCGAAGCAATTGGCCGCATCGCCAAGTTCCTGGGCAATTACCGGCGCCTGCACGGCACGGATGCCACACCGGACGCCACACCAGGGGCTCAAACCGGCGGGAAACAAGGCGCTATTAAATTGGTAGCTGCCCGCGCTTGAACACCGAGAGCGCCATTTAACTTTTGATTTTGATTTGAGTCGTGATGAAACCGAATTTAGCAGTGATGCAGGTAGGCCTCTTGGGTATTGGCACGGTGGGCAGTGGCACCTTTAACGTGTTGCGGCGCAACCAGGCGGAGATCGAGCGGCGCGCCGGCCGGCGCATTGAGATCGCGATGGTGGCCGACCTCGACACGGCGCGCGCGAAGGCGGTGGCAGGCGAGGGCGTTGCCGTGGTGAGTGACGCCCGCGCCGTGATCGCCAACCCGGCGATTGACGTGGTGATCGAGCTGATTGGCGGTTATGGCATTGCCAAACAACTGGTGATGGAAGCGATTGCCGCTGGCAAACATGTGGTCACGGCCAACAAGGCGCTCTTGGCCGTGCACGGCACGGAGATCTTCGCCGCCGCGCAGGCCAAAGGCGTGATGGTGGCGTTTGAGGCGGCGGTGGCCGGCGGCATCCCGATCATCAAGGCGCTGCGTGAAGGCCTCACTGCCAACCGCATCCAGTGGGTGGCGGGCATCATCAACGGCACCACCAATTTCATCCTGAGCGAGATGCGCGACAAAGGCCTTGATTTCGCCACGGTGCTCAAAGAAGCGCAGGCGCTGGGTTACGCCGAGGCCGACCCGAGCTTCGACATCGAGGGTGTAGACGCCGCGCACAAAGTCACCTTGATGTCGGCGATTGCCTTTGGCATCCCGGTGCAGTTTGACAAAGCCTATGTCGAGGGCATCACCAAACTCGGCGCGCAAGACATCAAATACGCTGAGCAACTCGGCTACCGCATCAAATTGCTGGGCATTGCGAAGCGTCGGCCAGCCGACGCGACCAACCGCACAGGAGGCATTGAACTGCGTGTGCACCCCTGCCTCATCCCCACCAAGCGCCTGATTGCCAACGTCGAAGGCGCGATGAACGCGGTGGTTGTCAATGGCGATGCCGTCGGCACGACGCTGTATTACGGCAAAGGCGCGGGCAGTGAGCCCACGGCCAGTGCGGTGATCGCCGATTTGGTGGACATCGCCCGCCTTCACGGCGCCAACGCGGACCAGCGTGTGCCGCATCTGGCCTTCCAGCCCAATACCTTTGACCAGGCGCAAAACGACTCGCCGATTTTGCCGATGGGCGAAGTCGTGACCAGTTATTACCTGCGCCTGAACGTGGTCGATGAAGCCGGCGTGTTGGCCAATGTCACCCGCATATTGGCCGAGGCAGGCATCAGCATCGATGCCGTCTTGCAGCGCGAATCAGACGAAGTGGCAGGTGAAGGCGTAGCCGCAGGCACCCTGGCGATCCCGCAAACCGACCTGATCCTCCTGACTCACGACATCCGCGAAGGCACCATGGATGCCGCCATCGCGCAGATGCAGGCCTTGCCCACGGTGCTGGCGCCAATTGTGCGGATTCGCAAGGAAGAGCTGGCTTGAAGGATGGAATGACGGACGGATCGAGGGGTGAACTGAGCCAGGGCAAAAACCATGTTAACAACCATGTTAACAAATCTCCCGCGAAGTTCATTAAATGTCGTTTTTATTTGATTTTTTTAAGAAATTTATATAAAAATAGTAAATTTCTACATTAATATTTGTAGCAAAAATATCAATAAATACGAGGCCTGATAAGCCAATTAGATTGTTAGAGTAATTTGTAAAAAGATTTTAGCTATTTCCCGTGAACTATCTCTCTACTCGCGGCCACCCAGACCGCAAACGTTTTTGCGACATCCTGCTCGAAGGCCTAGCGCCCGATGGCGGCCTGTATTTGCCCGAGGCGTACCCACAGGTCAGCGCCGCCCAGTTGGAGGCCTGGCGTGCCATCTATTTCAAAGACGGCTACGCGGCATTGGCATTTGAAGTCCTCTCGCTCTACATCGACGACATTCCCGCCGCTGACCTGAAGGCCATTTGCGCCAAGACCTACACCGCGCAGGTATTTGGCACGCACGACATCACGCCCTTGAAGAAGTTAGAGGCCGGCGTCTGGCTGCAAGCGCTGTCCAACGGCCCCACGCTGGCCTTCAAAGACATGGCGATGCAGCTGCTCGGCCATTTGTTCGAATACGAATTGGCCCGGCGCGGCGAGCAGCTCAATATCCTCGGTGCCACCAGCGGCGACACCGGCAGTGCAGCTGAATACGCCATGCGCGGAAAAAAAGGCGTACGGGTGTTCATGACTTCGCCCCAGGGGCGCATGAGCGCCTTCCAGCAGGCACAGATGTTTTCGTTGATGGACGCGAATATTTTCAACATCGCCGTCGAAGGCGTGTTTGACGACTGCCAGGACATCGTCAAAGCCGTCAGCAACGATCTTGAATTCAAGCGCCGCTACAAAATTGGCACCGTCAATTCCATCAACTGGGCGCGCCTGTTGGCCCAGGTGGTGTATTACTTCGCGGGCTATTTCCTTGCTACGCAAAATGTGGCCCCCACGCTCCCCGCTGCGCGTGGTTCGCTGCCCCCCGAGGGGGCTAATTTTCCTCGGGGCGGCCCGTCGGGAAATGTGGCCCCCACGCTCCCCGCTGCGCGTGGTTCGCTGCCCCCCGAGGGGGCTAATTTTCCTCGGGGCGGCCCGTCGGAAAATTGGCCGCTTTCCCTAGTCAGTTTTGCCGTTCCCAGCGGCAATTTCGGCAACATCTGCGCGGGCCACGTGGCGCGCATGATGGGTTTGCCCATCGACCAACTGGTGCTGGCCACCAATGAAAACGACGTGCTCGACGAGTTCTTCCGCACTGGCGTCTACCGGGTTCGCAAGAGCGCAGACACCTTTGAGACCTCCAGCCCGTCGATGGACATCTCCAAGGCCTCGAACTTCGAGCGTTTTGTGTTTGACTTGCTCGGACGTGACGGCGTGAAGGTGAGCGGACTCTTCGGCGCGCAGTTGGCAAGCACCGGCCAATTTGATGTAAGCAAGGAGGCCGCGTTCAAAGCGGCTGCATTCAAAACCGCTGTAGCGGCTTACGGTTTCGTGAGCGGCAAAAGCACACATGCGGATCGCCTGGCCACCATCCGTGACACCTACCAGCGTTTTGGCGTCATGATCGACACCCATACGGCCGATGGCCTCAAGGTGGCGCGTGAGCACCTGAAAGCGGGCGTGCCGATGATCGTTTTGGAGACCGCTTTGCCGGTCAAATTTGCCGCCACAATTGTTGAGGCCTTGGGTCAGGAGCCCAGCCGCCCCGCGCAGTTCGACGGCATTGAAAACCTGCCCAAACGTATTGTCAACATGGGTGCTGATGTCGATGCCATCAAAGCCTACATCCGCCAGCATTGCGGATAAAATGGGCTTGCAGGTCACATCAATATTGTTTGCAACGCTTCCAAAAATATAGCATTTGGTTTTCTGGCTGAATTCATGAACGTCATTGGCATCGCAGGTTTTTCTGGCTCCGGCAAAACAACTTTGGTGGAACTTCTGATTCCGCTTTTGAAGGCGGCGGGGCAACGGGTGTCGGTGGTCAAACACGCGCACCACAGCTTCAACATCGACCATGCAGGCAAAGACACCTTTCGCCACCGCGCGGCCGGCGCTTTTGAAGTGCTGGTGGCTTCCAGCCACCGCTTGGCACTGATGCGCGAGTTTGAGCAGCCTGCGAGCCTCACAGTGCATCAGCTCATCGCCGAGTTGTACGAAGGTGTGGACTGGGTCATCGTCGAAGGTTTCAAAAACAGCGACCTGCCCAAGCTGGAGGTGTGGCGCCCCTCAGAGGGCAAGCCGCCGCGTTACGTGGATGACCCTTTCGTGGTGGCAATTGCCACCGATGCGCCGGATCAACTGCCCGTGGCCACACAAAGACCCGTGCACAACCTGAACGACCCCCAGGCCGTGGTGGACTGGCTGCTGGCCAACACCGCCCGGTTTGACTACCGCGCCGAGACGTTTGCATGAGTGCCATGACAACGCCTCCGCGCCCCCCGCTCAAGGCGCTGGACGAAGCCCTGGCGGAGCTTCTGGCGGCTGCCAAACCGTTGGGTGAGGCAGAACGCGTCACCACGTTTGGCGCCAATGGGCGCGTGCTGGCGGGCGACATCGTTTCTGCCTTGCAGGTGCCGCCGCAAGACAACAGCTCGATGGACGGTTACGCCCTGCGCGCTGAAGACGTCAGCCACATCGGCATCGAGCTGCCGCTGACGCAGCGCATTGCCGCAGGTGCCAGCGGCCAGGCCTTGCAAGCTGGCAGCGTGGCGCGCATCTTTACCGGCGCGCCAATTCCCGAGGGTGCCAACGCGGTGGTGATGCAGGAAGACTGCGTGTTGACTGGCGGCAGCTCAGCGCAAGGCACGGTTCGTGTCAATGTGTTGCCGAAAATCGGGCAATGGATTCGCCGAGCGGGCGAAGATGTCACGCAAGGTACCGTGGTGCTGTCAAAAGGCAAGCGCCTCACGCCGGCAGCGCTTGGGCTGGCGGCCAGCGTCGGCATGGCAGAGCTGGACGTGGCGCGTGCGCCCAGGGTGGCCTTGTTTTCCACGGGCGACGAACTGGTGATGCCCGGCGAGGTTGCGCCAGCCGACATGAAACCCGGCGCGATCTACAACTCGAACCGCTTCTTTCTGCGCGCCTTGCTGCAAGGCCTGGGCTGCGTGGTGACTGATTTCGGCATCGTCCCTGATCGGCGTGACGCCACCGTCGCCGCTTTGCAAAATGCCTCAGCCCAACACGATCTGATCTTGACCAGTGGCGGCGTGTCGGTGGGTGAAGAAGACCACATCAAGCCCGCTGTGCAGGCGCTGGGTGAACTCAATTTATGGCAAATCGCCATGAAGCCCGGCAAACCCTTCGCCTATGGCCGTGTGGGCGCTGCGCATTTCATCGGCCTGCCGGGCAACCCGGTGTCGAGTTTTGTGACGTTTTTGCTCTTGGTGCGGCCCTTCGTGCTGAAGCTGCAAGGGGTGGCGGATTTGGCGATGAAGCCCACGCCGGTTGCAGCCCATTTCGACTGGCCCAAAGCGGACAAACGGCGTGAGTTCCTGCGGGTGCGGCGCAATGCCGCTGGCGGCCTGGATTTGTTCCCCAATCAAAGCTCGGGCGTGTTGACGTCGGCCGTGTGGGGCGACGGTTTGGTCGACACGCCGCCCGGCAAAACCATCGCGCGCGGGGATGTCGTGCAGTTCCTCGCCTTTTCAGATTTGCTGCCATGAAAATCACCATCAAATATTTCGCGTCGATCCGCGAGGACATCGGGCAGGGCAGCGAACAAATCGACACCCACGCCTCAAACCTGGCCGCGCTACGTGACGAACTGATCGCACGGGGCGGCAGTTATGCGCTGGCCTTGGCACGTGGCAGGCCGCTTCGGGTCGCGCTGGACCAGGTCATGGCAGCGGAAAGCGCAGGGCTGACCAGCGGCGCAGAAGTCGCTTTTTTCCCACCGGTCACGGGCGGCTAAACCCAGCTTGCCGACGGCTGGTGTTTCGGCGTCATGAGCGCCGGGTCGAGTTGCCTGGCGGCGGGCATCATCGGGGCGCGCAAGATGTTGTCGATCCAGCCCTGCTGCGCCAACGCCGCCTTGATACCGGCGGGGTTGGGCTGTGCAAACAGCGCGGCGATCAATGGCGGCAAGGGCGCCCAGGCTGTGCGGGCCAGCTTGAGATCGCCAACATCCAGCGCCTTGATGACGACCGCAAACTCGGATGTTCTGACATGCGCGCTGGCGGCGATGGCCCCCACACCGCCTTGCACCAGCGTGGTGAAAATATGCGCATCATCGCCCGCCAGCACCTGAAGGCGGCCGTCGGCAATCAGCGCTTGGGTTTTGGCAAGGTCGCCGCCGCAGTCTTTGATGGCGTGGATGTTCGGGTGCGAAGCCAGCGTGAGCAAGGTTTCTGTGTCGATGTTGACGCCCGTTCTGTAGGGAATGTCATACACCATCAGCGGCGCAGTGGCGGCGTCGGCGATGGCGCGAAACCATGCCAACACACCCGCCTGCGAGGGGCGGATGTAGTGGGGCGCTGGCAGCAAGAGGCCTGCCAAAGGGTATTGCGCGAGGGTTTTGACCCACGCCACGGTTTGGCCGAGGTGGTAACCCGACATACCCATCACCACCGGAAGGTCTCCACATGCGCCCAAGACGGCCTCAAGCACCGCAAGCTGCTCGGCGTCGTCCAAAGCTGCCGCCTCGCCGGTGGAGCCGCAAACCACAAATCCACTCACACCGCAAGCGGCATAGTGCGCCACCAGTTTTTTCAAGGCGTGCCGGTCCAGCGCGCCATTGCTTTTGAAAGGGGTGATCAGCGGAATCCAGAGTCCAGAAAAATCGATAGGCATAGTTCATTCCTGTTTCAGAAATGACCGATGGAGAAACCGAGGGGTCAGAAGTGCGCTGGTTTTTGCCGGAATTGCGTCCCCATAGAGGGATGGGCATCAGGTTCCATCGCTCATCTGAGGACGGAACCAAAGCTCCGGTCAGATGAGCCTGGGTTTTTTCGATTTGCTGGCGCTCAAACACACTTGCGCCGTGGCAGGCACGCAAGTGATGGTTTGGGTTTGAGCGGCCAGCATGGGTGCATGATACCAATGCCACAATGGCAGCCATGGATTTTTCTCGAGTTTCCATTCAAACGGCTGATTTCAACCTGGCTGACGAGGTGTTGGCCTTGCGCGCGCAAGACCAGCGCGTGGGTGCCGTATGCAGCTTTGTGGGCACCGTGCGGGATCGCAACGGCGGCAAGGTAGGCAGCATCAGCGCGCTGGAGCTTGAGCATTACCCCGGCATGACCGAGAAATCCATTGAAGCCATGATCGACGAGGCGCATGCGCGTTTCGATATGTTTGGCGCGCGGGTGGTGCACCGGATCGGGGTTTTGAAACCTCTGGACCAGATCGTGCTGGTTGCCGTTACGTCAGCGCACCGGGGCGAAAGTTTCAAGGCGTGTGAATTTTTGATGGATTACCTCAAAACCCAGGCACCGTTCTGGAAGAAGGAAAACACGCCAGAAGGCGCCAAGTGGGTCGATGCGCGGGTGAGCGACGACGCCGCGCTGGCACGCTGGGGCATAGACGCGCCCACACAAGTGGCGGGTTGATTCAGATAGCCGCTTAGTTCAGGTATTGCGGCCGTGTGTTGGCCGTTGGCAGATCGGCTGGCGCGTCAGCGCCGGATGGCACGGCAGGCGCCCGAGCCCATTGGGCTTCGCCGTGCGCCCTCTCCAAAAGATGCAACATGCCGTGCATCAGCTTGTCGTCCAGCTCCAGTTTGACTTCGCGCTTTTTACCAGGGTCTGGCGTGCTGGCCAGAAACTTCAGCTGCAAATTGGCGTTGGCCAGCGGCGTGATTTGCACTTCGCTCACCAAAAGCGGCTCTTCCAGCTGGACGCCGGGGTTGGGCTCTTTGTAGGGCGTTTTGAAATCCGCCTGTTGCAGGGTTTGTTCCTTTTTGAACTCGGTCAGGAATTCGCGGATTTTTGGATCTTTGGCGCCCAGGCCCTCGTCCGGCTTTGCTGCCAGGTGTTTTTGGGCCTGCTCCGCCGTGACCTTGTGCAATATTGGCAGCAGCCCCAAAGTCAACCTGCGGGTGAACCACAGTCGGAACTCCAGCCCCGTGCTGGTATTGATGCGCGCCAACACCCGATCCTGCTCCGGCTGGTACTGGATGTTGAACTGGTGGATATGCATCAGACAATTTTAGGGGTTCTGAAACGGGTCGCCAACAGCATCACGAGAATCGACAAGCTGCCCAACCAAAGCGCCAGACCGGGGGCTGCAAACGCCTGCAACGCGGCCCCGCTCACCAGTGGCCCCAGGGCGCCGCCCAGGGTATAGCCGGTGATCATGGCAGCGGAACCCGCCGCCGTATCCTGCCCGCTGAATTGGTGCGCCACGCGGATCATTGACAGCGTGTACAGGGCTCCGCCCACACCGCCCCAAATGAAGGCGCAAGCCCACAATAGCCAGGGTGCGTGGGGCGATGCTGCCATCATCAGGCTGCTTGCCAACAGAGTAAAACCTGCCGCGCCAAACACCCGCGAAGGCAGCCAGTGGTCGGCCATCAGCCCTGCCGGAAACTGGCACAGGAAACTGCCCACGCCCAATGCGCCCACGATGCTGACGGCGGCTGCCATCGTCATGCCCAGCGTTGCGCCGTTGGCCGCGCTGACGCTGCCCAGGCCGCTTTCAAACACCCCTCCGGCAAAGGCGATCAGCGCAAGCGCCGGCACCCGCTTGAGCGCGTGCCAGGTTGACATCTCGCCAGTTGCCGGGGCCTGGTGGCTTGCGGGTTCTTGCGCCTTGGGCGGGACCTTGAATCCATCGAGGCTGGGCAGCCGCATCAGAAGCAGCACGCTGAGGGCTTGCACGACACTTGCGGCCACCAGCGTTTCCGTGGCGGAAATATGAAACAGCGCTGGCACAAACGGCCCCCCGGCCATGGCCGCGCCCAACAGGGTTTGGTACAGACCGGTGATGCGGCCCCGCCGGTCAGGCTGTGAATAGCGGGCGATCAACGCCTCGGTGGCGTTCCATACGGCAGCCGCGCCGCAGCCGCCCATCACGGCAAACGCGCACCAAATCCAAAGCTCGTCAAAAACCGCATAACCGATCGTCGAAAGAAGCTGTAGGACGTTGCCTAGGCGGCAAACGCGGATTTCACCCCAGCGTGCAAATATTTTCGGCATCACCGGAATCAGCACCGCAATGCAGCCAAAACCGATCATGGCGAAGGCACCCACCACCGCTACGCCGTGCCCGCGTTGTTGCAAGAGCACCGCCAGCACGGGCGCGTACATGGAGAAAGACGCCACCAAAAGGCCGGTGGCCAGGGCGATTCGGACGACGGGGTGGTGCATTGGCAACGATTGTGGCCTTGAAATGATGCCCAAGCGCCCAAAATAGGCCCCATGAGAACCGACAAACTAACGACCAAGTTCCAGGAAGCCCTGGGCGACGCGCAAACGCTCGCGCTGGGGCAAGACCACGCCTTCATCGAACCCGCCCACGTGCTGGCGGCCATGCTGCGCCAGGAAGACGGGCCCAGGGCCCTACTGCAGCGCGCCGGCGTGAACGTGCCGGGCTTGCTGGCCACCGCTGAAACAGCCCTGAAAAAGCTGCCACAGGTTGAAGGCCATGAGCAGGTGCAGGTGGGGCGCGACATGGTCACGCTCCTGCAGGCCTCTGAAAAAGAATCCATCAAACGGGGCGACCAATTCATCGCCGGTGAACTTTTCCTGCTGGCGCTGGCCGACAGCAAACAAGAGTTGGCCAAAACCGCGCGTGAGCAAGGCCTGACGCGCAAGTCGCTCGAAGCCGCCATCAGTGCGGTCCGTGGCGGCGAAAACGTCAAGAGTGCCGACGCCGAAGACCAGCGCGAGTCGCTCAAGAAATACTGCATCGACCTCACCGAACGCGCCCGCATGGGCAAACTCGACCCGGTGATTGGCCGCGACGATGAAATCCGCCGCGCGATCCAGGTGCTGCAGCGGCGCACCAAAAACAACCCGGTGCTGATTGGCGAACCCGGCGTCGGCAAAACCGCGATCGTGGAAGG
>JANLYO010000275.1:0-13308 GCA_031365665.1 Rhodoferax sp.
TCTACACATTGCTACAGATTTTGTCGGTGTCGGTTTTCGAGAAAACCCAGATTTCATGGGCCTTACAGCCCGATGCCCCAATCCCAGAAACACCACTCAGCTCTAACCAGTTGAATTTGTTCACCTTTTAACCGGACACTATTGAACTTAACATAATATACATCGTATGAAGTAAACGCAATTGTCGATCAGTAGGTTTTACCATTTTCCCTTGCCGTCGCGGCCTCGAATAAAAGCTGCAATGATGTCGGCCGACTCCGCCCGTTTGTCGCGGTACGCAAAATCTATGGCCGTCATGCCCAAGCTGTTTTTGATGGTTGGGTCTGCACCGGCTTCCAACAGCAATTTGACGGCGGACGCCGTTCCATAAAGCGCTGCCATCATCAAAGGCGTGCTGCCGTTGGGAGAGCTCGCATCGATGTAGGCATGGTGCTCAAGCAGCAAATTCATGATCTGAACATGCCCGTTGGTCGCGGCATAGTGAAGCGGTGCCCAGCCCGGCTTGTTGACGTCTGCGCCCTTTTCGACCAAGCGTTTGACAATCTCCGTGTGGCCTTTGAGCGACGCCAGCATCAAGGGGCTTTCGTCTGCGGCGTTGCGGGATTCAACTTCCGTCTTGGGCCACTCGATCAATGCATTGACCACCTTGAGCGAAGGCTCCCGGACCGCCAAAAACAAGGCGTGTTGGCCATTTGGATCACGCACATTGGCGTCAAACCCGCGATTCAACAAGACCTTAATCGCACTGGCATCGTCTTGCTTCACGGCCAGGAAAAAATCCTCATAGGAGCCAGAATAAACAAAAGAATATCCAAATAAAACAATAGGATAAATGATATATTTAATGTAATTTCTAAGTTTAGAGTTCATGCTAAAACTCCCTTGAATAAACGTTCAAAATTGCGCGTGGTCAGTTCCGCTACCGATTGGACACCCAAACCCCGAATCTGCGCAATTTGAGCGGCAACATGCGGCACGTAAGATGGGTTATTGGTTTTTCCGCGATGCGGAACCGGCGCGAGATAAGGGCTGTCCGTCTCGATCAACAAACGATCCAATGGCACAAAAGCAGCCACGTCGCGTAAGTCTTGGGCATTTTTGAAGGTCAAAATACCTGAAAAGGAAATGTAGAACCCCATGTCCAGCACAGCACGCGCCACGGCTGCGGTTTCGGTGAAACAGTGAAATACCCCACCCGCGCGGCCAGATGAGCCCTCGGCACCACCGTCTTCGCCCTCTTCCTTCAAAATCGCCAAAGTGTCCGCCGAGGCGCTTCGGGTGTGGATGACCAGTGGTTTTTGCAAGGCGCGGGCCGCCCGGATGTGGGTGCGAAAACGCGCCCGTTGCCAGTCCATGTCCTCAACGCTGCGGCCATTGAGGCGGAAATAGTCCAAACCCGTTTCGCCAATGCCCACCACGCGGGGCAAGGAGCCCAAGCGCTGCAAATCCTCTAGGCTGGGTTCATGAATGCCTTCGTTGTCTGGATGAACACCGGCGGTACACCAAAAGTTGTCATACTCCGTGGCCAAGGCGTGAACCTCGGGGAACTCTTCCAGCGTAGTGCAGATACACAAGGCGCGATCCACTTGGGCCGCCTGCATCGCGTCGCGGATTTGCGGCAGTTGCGCCTTGAGTTCAGGAAAAGACAGGTGGCAGTGTGAATCGACGAACATTGAATGCGGGAGCGTTGCCGACTAATTCAGATCGTCTGCGTTGGGCGGTCTGCCGACAGGGCCCCCCCCAAAATTTCCTCGATTTTGAGCTTCAGCGCGCGTGATTTTTCGTCTTTGGGGAACAAGATGCCGACGCCTTGGGTGCGGCTGCCCGAGGCTTTGGGCGGCGTCACCCATGCCACCTTGCCCGCAACCGGGTAACGCTGCGGGTCGTCGGGCAGCGACAGAAGCACGTAAACGTCGTCGCCCAAACGGTATTCACGTGAGGTCGGAATGAAAATGCCACCTTCGGAGAACAATGGAATGAAGGCTGCATAAAGCGCAGCTTTTTCCTTGATGGCGAGCTGGATGACACTGGGGCGCGGCATAGTGGGTGGTATTTTCCAGCGTAATTATCAACGACTGCGCTCAGCCCCGTATCAAGCCCTGGAATTGATGGCGGTTTTGGCTTCATTCACCAGAGCCTCCAGCATCAGCCCGGCGTTGAAGGGGTGCTCCACCGTACGTCGCGCAGCCGCCAAGGATTTGGCCCACGCCGTCAGCGGGCGCAGGCTGGTCCAGGCGCCCGCAGGCAGGCTTGCGTGTGCAAAAAAACGCGCTACAGCACCGGTTTTGACGGAGATCAGGTCATGGCAAAGTTTGTGCAATGCATCTACCGCCTGCGTTGGTGGCCAGTCTTTGATGGCGGCCACATCACCGCGTTGAATGGCTTTGGGCAGGGCCTCCCATGCCGCTGGCTGCAGGCCTTCGGCAAAATAACGGTGCGCGTCTTGTGGCCGGCCACCGGCGGCGCGCAGCAGGGTTTGGGCCTGCGGCGGCGCCAAGCCCTGAATGGCCAACCATTGCAGCGACTCAGCTTCAGCGGGCCAGTGCATCGTGTGGCCCAGGCAGCGGCTGCGGATGGTGGGCAACAACTGATGGGCGGATTCGCTGGCCAGAACGAACTTCATGTCGCCCGGCGGCTCTTCCAGGGTTTTGAGCAGGGTGTTGGCGGTGATCGTGTTCATGCGCTCGGCCGGGTACACCAGCACCGCCTTGCCGCGCCCTCGCCCGCTGGTGCGCTGGGCAAATTCGACCGCGTCGCGCATGGCGTCCACCCGGATTTCTTTGCTCGGTTTGCGCTTTTTGTCGTCTATCTCCTTTTGAGCGTCTTCACTTAAGGGCCAGCCCAGCTCAAGCGCGACGGTTTCTGGCATCAGTAGGAGCAGGTCGGTATGGGCGTGCACGTCGATGGCGTGGCAGCTTCGGCATTGCCCGCAAGCGCCCAGCGGCGTAGGCGCATCACACAGCCATGCCCGCACCATCTCCAAACCCAGGCGGAATTGCCCCAAGCCCGAAGGCCCCGCCAGCAGCCAGGCGTGGCCGCGTTGTTGCAGCAGGGCCGTGAGTTGGCGCTGGATCCAAGCCGGTGGCGCGTCTGCGGCTTGGGCCACTGGCGTGGCTTCTTCTGAGGTTTTCAACGCGCTCAAGCCGGGCCCCCGTTGGTCGCGGTCATGATCGCCAACCAGCCGCGCCGCACCATGGCAAAAGTGACCTGCTGCCATACTTTGTGGCGTGATTGACTGGCGTCAATGCGCACGAAGCGTTGTGGAAACGTTTTGGCACGCGCCGCGTAGCCTTGCACCACCTTGCGGAAAAACTCCACCGGCTGTGCTTCGAACTTATCCGGCACGCGCGCGCCGGCCAGGCGCTCGGCGGCGATTTCGGGGCTCAGGTCAAACCACACTGTCATGTCAGGTTGCCGCACAAAATTCGGTATGTGCTCACTGGTTTGTTGAATATTTTGCTCTAAATAAGAGAGCATTTCCAGATCAAACCCACGCCCGCCGCCTTGGTAGGCAAAGGTGGCGTCGGTAAAGCGGTCGCACAGCACCACGTCACCGCGCGCCAGGGCCGGTTCAATCACTTGCTGCAAATGGTCGCGCCGCGCGGCGAACACCAAAAGCGCTTCACTCATGGCATCCATCGGGTCGTTGAGCACCAGTTCGCGCAGTTTTTCGGCCAGCGGCGTGCCGCCGGGCTCACGCGTGACGGTGACGCTGCGGCTCTGGGCGCGAAACAATTCAGCCAAGCTGTCGATGTGCGTGGACTTGCCAGCACCATCGATGCCTTCAAAACTGATAAACAGGCCCGCCGTCTTCTTTGTCGTCGTGGCGGTTATCGTGGCGGTCGTCCTGGCGCTCATGGGTTCGCTCATTTGCCTCGTTGAAACTTGTTGACCGCCCGATTATGTTCGTCCAGCGTGGCGCTGAATTGGCTGCTGCCGTCGCCTCGGGCAACAAAATACAGCGCCTTGGTGGGCGCCGGCCGCACGGCGGCCAAGAGCGCCGCTTTGCCCGGCATGGCGATCGGCGTGGGGGGCAGGCCGGCGCGGGTGTAAGTGTTCCACGGCGTATCGGTCTGCAAGTCGCGTTTGCGCAGATTGCCGTCAAATTTATCGCCCATGCCGTAGATCACCGTCGGGTCGGTTTGCAGCAACATGCCGATCTTCAAGCGGTTGTTGAACACACCGCCAATCAGCGGGCGGTCCGCGCCTTTGCCGGTTTCTTTCTCGATGATGCTGGCCAGCGTCAGCGCCTGCTCGGGCGATTTGAGTGGCGAATCCGTCGCGCGGGCGTCCCAGGCGGCAGCCAGGCGTTTGTCCATCGCTTTCATGGCGCGCTTGAGCACCCCGAGGTCGCTGGAACCCTTCGCATAACTGTAGGTATCAGGGAAAAAACGGCCTTCTGCCGCCACACCCGCCCGGCCCAGTTGCGCCATCACGGCGTCTTCCTCCATGCCCTGGGTGGCAGGTTTGAGATGCTCGGCTCGGGTCAAAGCCTCCCGAATCTGTTTGAAGGTCCAGCCTTCCACCAAGGTGGCGGTCAGCAGGGTTTCTTCACCCTGCACCAAGGTGTGCAAGAGTGTGCGGGGCGTCACCCCCGGGTTGATTTCATAACTGCCGGCCTTGATTTTGCGGGCCTCGCCGGAGAGCCGGAACCAGCCGTACAGCCAGGCCGGATTGACCTTCACACCGGCGTCAGCCACGGCCTGCGCGACGGCGCGGGCCGACGTGCCAGGCTCAATGGCCAGCTCCACCGTGTCACCGGCGAGCGCCAGCGGCTGGTGCAGCCACCATGCCGCGCCACCGCCCAGGGCCATGCCCGCCAGAACCAAAATCAACAACAAGCGCCGCACAGCCCTATTTTCCGAATGCCTATGAGGCTTTGATGATAATTCAGGGCATGACTGTTTCTGTTTCTCCTGACACCTCACCGCTTAAGGTGCCGCCACTTCGCGCTTTGGCCTGCGTCCACGGAGCAGCCCGTTTGCACCATTTGGGTGTGATCCGCGCCACGGGCGCGGACGCGGCAAGTTTCCTGCAAGGCCAATTGACGCAAGACGTGCTCACGATGGCTGTGGGCGAGACCCGCCTGGCCGCGTTTTGCTCGGCCAAAGGGCGCGTTCAGGCGACTTTTCAGGTGGTCAAACGGCTGGATGCCGACGGTCAAGCCGAGTTTTTGCTGATCTGCAGCCGCGAACTGGCCGCGGCCACGAGCAAACGCCTGGCCATGTTTGTGATGCGGGCCAAGGCCAAATTGAGCGATGCGAGTGAGGCGTTTGCCATTTTTGGCGTGACGGGGGACGCTATTGATAAAATAGCTGCTGATGCCGATTTGGCGAGACCTGGTGGCCAATTTTCTGAAAATTCACTGGTCGTGCTGCCACCCGCTGCGGGCCTGCCACGCACGCTGCTGGTCACCACTGCCGCCACACCTTGCGAAGTGGCAGCAACGAGCGCCACCCCGCCAGACACCCACAACTGGCTCTGGCTCGAAGTGATGAGCGGCATCGCCCGCGTCACCAGTGCCACGGTGGACGCCTTCGTGCCGCAAATGCTGAATTACGAATCTTTGAACGGCGTGAACTTCAAAAAAGGTTGTTACCCCGGCCAGGAGGTGGTGGCGCGCAGCCAGTTTAGAGGCACTTTAAAACGCCGCGCTTACTGCGTGGCCTCGGCTGCGGCGCTGGCTGAAGGGGATGAGGTGTTTGGCCCCGCTGATGCCGATCAGGCCTGCGGCACCGTGGTGCTGGCGGCCAAAGCGCCTGGCGATGACGAGAGCGGGTTCAACGCGATCGTCTCGATGCAGGTCAGTGCGGCAGCGGGTGGGGGTTTGACCGCCAAGTCACCCGGTGGCACCGCGCTGACGGTGCTGCCTTTGCCCTATATCTTGCTGGACGATGTTTAAAAAATTGGTTTTGAGTTTTATCTTAAAAATTTATTTAAAGTAAATCAAAGAATTTTTTAAGTATTTAGGCCACGTAAAATATAAACATATTGCTATTAGAATAATGTATTAAATTAGATTTAATTTAAACTAAGAAATAAATAAAATTAATAATAAACGGCAATTTACACGAATTTTTTGACCATCTCAATGTGCTCAATGCCCGCCTCCATAAACGCCCCGCCCTGCGGCGCAAAACCCTGTCGGCTGTAAAACGCCTCGGCACTGCGTTGGGCATGCAGCAAAACCCCTCGGTCGCCACGCGCCTTTGCGACGGCCATCAAGGCCTCCAACACCCCCCGCCCCAGGCCGCTGCCGCGCAGCGCTTTGTCCACCGCCATGCGGCCGATTTTGGCCACGCCCTGTGGAGCGGGCAGCAGCCGCCCTGTGGCCACCGGCAGGCCCAGCCGGTTCAGCGCCACGGCGTGTACGGCGTGGGCATCGGCCTCGTCCCATTCCATCTCTTTTGGGATCTGCTGCTCCTCGATGAACACCGCCGTGCGCAGCGCCTGCGCCTCTTTGCCCAGCTCGGCCCAACTGCCGGTTTTGACCTGCACCATCGCCTCGCCTGCCTCAAAGCCCAAAAACCAGTCGCGCAGCGCCTGCGGCACAGGGCGCGAGGTCTGGCTGGCCGGGTCGGCAAACACATACACCAGCTCGCCGCTGATCAAATGCTCATCGCCCCTGAAAATCTCGCACTGAAAAATGATCGACGAATTGCCAATACGCCCGCACTTGATGCACACCTCAACACTGTCGTCATAACGCGCCGACGCGTGGTATTGCACCGTCGCCTTCTTCACGAACAAGTCGCCCTGAAAGTGATCCAGAATCGTTTCATACCGCAGCGCCATGGCGCGCCAATAGTCGGCCACCGCCGTATCAAAATACATCAAATAATGGCCGTTGAAGACGATTTTTTGCATATCGACCTCGGCCCAGCGCACCCGCAGGCGGTGGCGGAAGCGGAAATCGCGTGCCGTCGGGCGCGTGGCTGGGGCTGATGGCAGGCGGGGGGACTGGGGAAGTTGGGGTGTGGACATGGAACTCATGGGTGGCATCGGGTTCATAGAATGAAGCAACAAGCCTGGATTATTGATGACCGAGCCCAAACCCCTGCTGAGCCGTTTTGACACCATCGCGCTGGCCTTGGCCGTGGCGGTGGCCTGCGCCCTGGCCTGGTTCACGCTGCGCTCGTCCGAGGCCCAGCCGCAGGGGGTGCCGCCGCCTTCGCCTCAGGTGCTGGCCATGCTGCCCGCCCCCGGTGACGGCTTGCAGACCGTGGTCTTGGCCGGTGGCTGTTTTTGGGGCGTGCAGGCGGTGTTTCAGCACACAAAAGGGGTTGTGAGCGCGGTTTCGGGCTACGCAGGCGGCGAAGCGGCCACAGCCACTTACGGCCAGGTCAGCGGCGGCGACACGGGGCATGCCGAAGCCGTGCAAATCACGTTCGATGCAAAACAGGTCAGCCTCGCCCAGTTGTTGCACATCTTTTTTTCTGTGGCGCACGACCCCACTGAACTGAACCGCCAAGGGCCGGACGCGGGCGCGGAATACCGCTCGGCGGCGTTTTTCAGCCATGCGGCGCAACAACAGGGCGTCAACGCCTACATTGCGCAACTCAACACCGCCAAAGCCTTCCCCGCGCCCATCGTGACCGAGGTGGCGCCACTCAAAGGCTTTTACCCCGCTGAACCGCACCATCAGAACTACGCCAGCCGCCACCCCGATTCGCCCTACATCGCGCAGTTTGACGCGCCCAAGATTGCCGCGCTTCAGCGTGTGTTTCCAGCGGTTTTCCGGGATGCCCCGGTGTTGGTCGCCCTGCCCTGACCTGGCTCCCGCAGGGCTCAGCCCGTCCGGATCACCGAAATATGCTCGATGCCGCTTTCCGGCAGCCACACTTCGCCGGGCCGGCCGAGAATCTGGCGGATGGTGACGCCGCCGCGCGGCATCAGCAGTTCGCTGAATTTTTCGGTGGCCGGGTCGAATCGCAGCATCGCGTTGGCTGTCCAGTCGGTGCACCACACAATGTCTTTGTCATCCACATACACGGCGTACATGCGCGGGTTCGCGCCGGGCGGCGCCCAGGCTTTCCAGCTGTTGGCGCCACTGCCCAGGGCTGGGTCGTGCATCGACAGGTTGCCGCTGTTCCACTCGCTTACCCAGATGCGGCCTTTGCTGTCGCTCCAGACCCGCCGCGCGCCCTGGCGCGGTGTGGGCGGCTCGACGATGCGCGAGTCGCCGGTTTTCAAATCAAGCTGTGCGATGAAAGAGCCCGCAAGCGAGCAATACCAGACATCGCCCCTGGGTGTGCCGCAAATGCCGTAAGGCCCGCGCCCGCGCGGCGCTTCCTTGACCGACACCCCACCGGTTTTGACGGCCACCTTGCCCACGTAACCGGCCTGCCCGGTGAACCACAGGTCACCCGCGCCATCAAATGCGCAGGTGTTCAGGTTGGCATAGGGCGTACCCGCAGGCAAGGGGTAGACCTTGACCACGCGGCTCGGCCAAGCCACCCGCACGATGGCGTTTTGCCCGCCGTCGGTCAGCCAGGCTGCGCCATCCGGCCCCTGGATGACGCCGTGCGGGGAAGAGCCTGCCCCCAAGGCGATCAGCTCGCTCCTGCTGGTTTTGGGGTCGAAATACCCCAAGTGCCCGCTGCCCTGCGCCGAGAACCAGACGCCACCATCCGGCGCGGGCGCGATGTCGTGTAGGCCGGTCCGGCGCGGGGCGTTCACGGGCCAGGACTGCAATTTGAGCCCAGCGGCTGGCGTGGCGCCGGTTTGAGCCCACAAGGGCGTCACCACACAGGCCGCCAGGGCTGCCATCGAGCGGCGGCGTGTCAGCTGCGGCATGCGGGCAGGCGTGGCCGCTTATTGGGAAAAGCGGTTCGGCGTTTTGCCGGGCTGCGCGCACCAGTAAATCAAGACGATCCACCCCAGCACCGGAATAAAGCCCAGCAATTGCCACCAGCCGCTTTTGTCGATGTCATGCAGCCGCCGCGCGCCCACGGCGATGGACGGAATCAATGTCGCCAGTGAAAACAGGCCCGACAAAACTTGATGGACCATACCCAGCGCCATGCTGGCCAGAATGGTGAAGAGCACCCACCACCAAAACTCGGGCCGCGTGGCGCAGCCCTTGAAGTCAGCATACTTGGCGAAGCAGGTTTTGATGGCGTCAACAAAATTCATGGGGTTTCCTTCTGGAAAGGGCGAATGGTAGCCCCAACCAGCCAATAACGCCAAATGTGTCAGCCGTGCAGCCGGAAGTGGGCAAACTGGCGCGTGGCCGCCACGGTGTCGGCGTTGAGGCGGTCGTTTTGCCGCAGGCGCTGTTCGGCCTGCGCCCGGCTGTTGCCATTGGCGCGCATGTGGCGCTGTACCAGGCGCTCCATGGCCGTGCGCAGCGGGGTGTCGAGGTACCAGCGCTCGTCAAAAACCCCGGCCAGGTCCCAGCCGTCGCCTTGGTGCAGCAGGTAAAGGCCTTCCACGATCACCAGCTGCACCTCGGGGCCAATCTGCAACGCGTCCGCCACCGGGTTGCCCACACCATGCTCGAAGCTGGGCCAGGTGACGATGGCGCCCGCCTTCACGGCCTGCAGGCGCTGCTTCAGGGCTGCTGGGTCAAATGTCCACGGTGCGCCGCGACGTTTCAGGGCCAGGGCCGGGTCGGGGAAAGCGGCCAGTTGCGCCCGCGTCAGGTGAAACCCATCCATACCCAGGCAGAGCGCCACTTCGGCATCCATTTTTACATTAACTTCCTGCGCCAACTTGTTGCCAACAGTGGATTTTCCGCTTCCAGGTAAACCCACCAAAGCGATCAGAACGCGGGTGCCGCCCGCCTGTTTTGGCAGGTTTTCCAGCAACTCAACCAGGTGCCCCACCGGGTCTTCGAGCCGCCTGGGTTTGGCCGGCATTTTGGCGCCCACATGGGCGAGCCCGCGTGCCTGGGCCAGCTCGACTTGGCGCTGGCGTTCTGCAAACGCCTGCTTTTCCGCTGGCGTGCGGCTGTCAAAACAGCGCGGGCAGCTCACGCCCTTCTGGTACTGCGGCGACGCGCGTTCCGCGTCGCCCACCGGGTGGCGGCAAGAACGGCAGAGTTCATACGGCCCCGGCTTCAGGCCGTGGCCTACCGACACGCGTTCGTCAAACACAAAACACTCGCCCTGCCACAGGCTTTCGGCCTTTGGGACCTCTTCCAGGTAGTTGAGGATGCCGCCCTGCAGGTGGTAAACCTCGCCGTACCCCTTCATTTTGAGGAAAGCAGTCGATTTCTCACAGCGGATGCCGCCGGTGCAAAACATCGCCACGGCAGGCTTTTTGCCGCCTTCAGCGTGCAGCGCTCCGCCCTCTTGCTGTTTCTCCTGCCGCGCCACCCAGTCCGGTAGGTCGGCAAAGGTCTTGATGCGCGGATCCACAGCGCCCTTGAAGCTGCCAATGTCCACCTCGTAGTCATTGCGGGTGTCGATCAACACCACGCCAGGGCGGATGATGAGCGCGTTCCAGTCCTGCGGCTTCACATACGCGCCCGCCATCACCGTCGGGCTGACACCCGGCACGCCCAGCGTGACGATTTCCTTCTTCACACGCACTTTCATCCGCAGAAACGGCAGTTCGTCAGCCCAGGCTTCCTTGTGCACCAGGTCTGCCAGACGCGCATCAGCGCGCAGATGGGCCAGCACCGCCTGCACGCCCGCTTCTTCCCCCGAAATCGTGCCGTTGATGCCCTCGGTGGCCAACAGCAGCGTGCCCCTGACGCCGTTTGCGTCGCACACCTGCTGCAACGGCCCCTTCAGCGCCTCGCAGTCGGGCAGCGCGACGAATTTGTAGAGTGCAGCGGTGAGGTAACGCGGGGGCGGCTCGATGATTTCGGTTGTGGTTGGGGCTAACGCGGCGGTCATGGGTGGGATTGTCCACGTTTGCCCGGCCCGATCAAATGGCGTGCACCTGCCCCATGTCGGGCTTCTGTAGCCAGCCCTCAAACTCATCGGCCATCTGCTGGCTGGCAGAGGCGGCGGTGGTCCAGGCTTTAACCCGGCCAGTGAGGTCGTTGCCGTAGTGGACGAAGTCCTTGCGGTCGGGCAGTTTGGCGTTGGGCAGGGTTTTGACCCACTCGGGGTTGGGGGCCAGCAGCAGCATGTTGTCCAGATGCCGCGTGGCTTTGTGGCGCCATTTGAGGCTCTTGTCGAGCCAGCCGGGCACCACGGCTTTTTGAAAGTGTGGGTAAAGAACGAGCTTCCCCTCGCTCCTGGGTCGTGCATCCTTCGGCGCGTGGCTGAGCGCGTCACTTTGTCCGCCTTCAGCCCTTGAAGGACTTAAATTTAATACTGATATATTTTTATCAACTAAATTTACAGAATCAGGCCTCGTATTTAATATGTTATTAGCTTCAATTTCAGGACTGTTTTTATTTAAAATATAGTCTAAATGTAGATGATAATCAATAATACCTCCATCCCAATAGGCCCCACGGGGTGCGCCAGGAATGTCGTGCACGGCCTGCAATACAAACGGAATCGAGCAACTGGCCTGAACCGCCAGCTTGAAATTGGCCTCAGTCAAGGCAACCCGGCGCGTGCGGTAATCGTCGGTCGTAAACGGCAAGCCACCCGGTTGCGACGAAAACACCACCCGCTCCAGCCACGCCCCCATGGACTTGCGCCGCACGGTGTTGGTCAAAAACGCGCCCAGATAACCCATGGGTGTGCGAACGGGCCCTTCGCGGCCCAACACGTGGCGACCGCGCGAGGTGATCACATGCAGGCGGTAACGCGGATGCTTCAACACCTCAGCGATGCGTCCGTCGTAAAACCGCGCCAGGTTTTGGCCGAATTGTTCACTCACAAACCGTGAGCTGGGGCGTTTTTCACCCGGCTTCAGCTCGTAGTGCTGGGCAATGTAGTCGCGCTCGAGCACTTTGAAGGCGGCGACGGGGTCGCTCAGGCACGCGGTGGCCATGCGCCATGCGCCGATGGACGCGCCCACGAGATGAATCGGCTGCTGGCTTTGCGGCAGCCACTGGCCGAACAAAAAACGATCCAGCGGGCCGAGGATCAGGCCTTTGGGGCCGCCCGCCGCGCCGGGGATGACACCCACGTCTGCCGGGCTTAAGCCGTTTTGTCCGAGATGCAGGCGGGCGCGCGGGCCTGCGTAAATGCGCAAGGCTTGCATGGGCGGACGCGCTAAAGCAGCTGGCCCATCAGGCTACGAGAACTGCTTGCCCGGCACCGTGGCGTTCCAGTCAATCGGATCCTGTTGCAGCACCATGTCGATATCGAGCTTCAACATGTCGCCCACCGAGCCTGGAAAAGTGACCGCCATCGCGCGCTGGTCCAGATTGGCCTCTTTGGCGCGGGCGCGCCAGGTCGCCAGGTGGATGATGCCGGCCAGGGGCTCGTAGTTGTCTTTTTCAAACGGGTAACACTGGTGCTCCAGCCCCTCGATCATCGCCGCAGGCAGCTTCCACTTGCGGGCCAGCCCGGCGCCGACGTCGGCATACGAAAAACCAAAGGATTTCATTTCAAGATCGGCGCGTTTGAGGCCGATCGGGGTGACCTCGGGATTCAATGCCGCCACCTGCTGTGGCATGGCCAGATGCAGCGCCACCTCGCCGATGGCGTGGATCAGCCCGCAGGTGAATGCCGCCTGCTGGTTGCCCCGCAAAACACCGGCCAGCGAGCGGGACACCTTGCCCACGTTCAAGCTGTAGCTCCAGAATCTTTGCAATTGCAAACCCGGCACCGCCTTGAACGAGCTGCCAGTGGCGGCGCCTGCCACCATCGAACGCACGTGGCCCAGGCCCAAAAGCGCAAGTGATTCGGAGACGCTGTTGATCCTGCCGGAGAGCTGGAAATAGTCAGAATTCGAAATTTCCAAGAGGCGCGCCGTCAGCGCCGGGTCGGTGCTGATGAGCTGCGTGATCTTTTGCAGATCGGGCTCGGGCCGCTCCAGCTCAAACAGCAACAGGGCTACCACCCGTGGGATGCTGGGCAGGTTGAATTGCATGTCAAGCAGCGCACTCAACTCCATGGGGTGAAATCTCTCCAGAGGCCGTCAGGCCTGATTTCCGGTTCAGGCACCGGATTCAAAGCATGTGCAACATGGCACTCGCGGATTATGGCGTGTGTAGGTGCTGCTCGCGCGGCGCTTTGTTTGGTTTCTGCAACGCCTGGGCTACCCATCCAGACGTCAGCGGCATCGAACCCACGTCGAACTTACATCGAGATCAGGGCTTGAGACGTGCAAATGCAGAGGCCATGGCGGTGTTGGCGGCTGGGTTTGGCGCGGCTGAGGTGCCGCCCCGCCCAGCTACTCGCGCGGGCTCGAAGCGGTTGTCGCCGGGTTTGCCAGCCCCGCCAGCCCCGC
>JANLYO010000281.1:0-3816 GCA_031365665.1 Rhodoferax sp.
CAATTGTTCTTCAGCGCCCGGCTGCCAATGCGGTGCGCGGCGTGCAGCACCAGTGCCGTCACCGCCGGCTTGATGCCGTAAAAAATGCCGGCCACCAGCGGCAGTGAGCCAAACGCGAGGTAGACCCACGAGAGCGTTATCAAAATGAAGAGCGAGGGCAGCACAAACAGCGTGCCCGCCACAATGCCGCCCCAAGTGCGGTGCATCAGCCAGCCGATGTAGATGGCCAGCTGCTGCGCCTCGGGCCCTGGCAGCAACATGCAGTAGTTCAGCGCGTGCAAAAAACGCTTCTCACTGATCCAGCGCTTCTGCTCCACCAGCTCGGTGTGCATGATGGCGATCTGCCCGGCCGGGCCGCCGAAACTGATGAATCCGAGTCGTAACCAATACCAAAAGGCCTGGGCAAAACTGATGGGGGCGGGGCGGTCGAGCGGGGGGGTCATGGCTTAATCCTTGGCTTCATTCGGTGTGGCGGGCTGGGCAGCAGGTAGGGCAGATGGAGCAGGTACCGCGTAGAGGGCGTCAAACACGGTGCATGCGGCGGCCAAGAGCGCGTCGTCATCGGCATGTAATTCACGCAGGCCGCTCAAAATGGCTTCAAGCCCGGTGGCTAGCGCGGCGGGCATGCCACCGGCGTCCAGGTAGTGCACGGCTTGGGCGATGGGTTGAAGGCGCGGGTCTTGCTCCAGATTGAAGCTGGCCATCAGCACTTCAAAACTCACCCGTTTCCCAACGTGGGTGAAACGGGCGCCATCGTAGTCAAAACCGATCAAGCTTTTAGGCACTTTGGCGACATCAGCGAGCCAGACGAATTGGGCGTTTGGGTCAATGAACCGCCGTACGAGCCACGCGCAGGCCAGCCGATCCACCCATGGGCGCGCACGGGTGCCCCAGCGTTTGCCTTTGAATTGCGCCGCATCCAGCGCCACCACGGCGCCTTGGGTGGCCGTGGGCTCGTCTTTGGAAAACCGCGCGTCCAGTTCCTGGCGCCACAGCGCCAGCACGGCCTGTGCTTGTTGCATGGCCGGGCCAGGGTAGTAGTCGACGCGGCGGATCGCCTCCAGGGCGTCGGCGGCACTGCGCACCCGTTTGCGGGCTTCGACTTCGGGCAAGGTCGCCAATTCGAGCAGGGCGACGCGCAGCGACTCATGCCAGGCGGCATAACTGTCACTGCGGTCAAATTGGGCCAAGATTTCCAGGCGCTGCTGCTCGTCGCGCGGCGACAGGGCCAGCACCGAGGCCGTGCCACCGTGTTCGGTGACTTCCTGCGCCAAGGCCTCCAACTGTGCAGCGTGATCCATCGGCAACAAATAAGCACCGTCTCGCAAAGCCGAACAACCCAGGGCTTTCAGGGCGCGCCAGATGCGCAGCCGCACCGCGTTGGGTTGCGTGGGCAAGGTGACGAGGAGAAGTGCGAACATTTGAAAAATACTTTGAATAATTTTTTGAAATATGTATTTCAATATTTGAATCAAGTATATCAATAATTTTTCACATGTCAAATGGGGTGACGTGGCAGGGTGAGATTGCGTCTCCAAAGGGTTGAATCGCTCGCAATGCATTCCATGCGGCGCTTGGATTGGGGAAAAATTGAATACAATATACCCATATCAATTGATATAGATGCCCATATGAAAACTACCATCGATGTGTCGGATGCGCTTTTCAATTCGGCCAAAGAGCTTGCGCAAAGAAGTCAAACCACACTGCGCGCCTTGGTCGAAGACGGCCTGCGCCGGGTTCTCGCCGATTCGCAGGCCGCTGCCAAACCAGCCTTCAAGCTCAAGGACGCGCGTGTTCATGGTCAGAAGACAGTGATTTCAGACCCCCGACAGTGGCAACAACTGGAGGAAGAGCATGTCATCTCACGCTCGGTCAGGCCGGGCACCTGACGCCCTATGATTGCTGTTGACACCAACGTTTTGGTGTACGCGCACCGGGCAGAGTCTCCCTTCCACGCGCAGGCGTTTGAGTGCCTGAGGTCACTGGCCGAAGGTGGCCAGCCCTGGGGAATTGCGGTGAGTTGCTTGCATGAATTTTTGGCAGTGGTGACCAACCCCAAGGTGTTTAACCCGGCCAGCAGTTTTGATCAGGCACTGGCGCAAATAGAAGCCTGGCTGGCTTCGCCGCAGGCGCAGGTGCTGCACAGCGGCTCGCAGCATTGGCGCATCCTGTCAGAACTCACCCGTAAAGCCAAGCTCCAAGGCGCGCAGTTTCATGATGCACGCATCGCCGCGATTTGCCTTGAAAATGGGGTGTCGATGCTGTGGACCGCAGACCGCGATTTTGGACGCTTCAAGGCTTTGAAAACCGTGAATCCGCTGGTTTGAAAAGCGGGGTATGCCAAGCTCGGTGAGACAGGGCAAAACAATCCACCCCCCCCCACCCAGCGGCCCTGCACGGTGTTCGTCTATAGACCCGTTGATACAATCTTTTTGCGGTGCAGCATTGCCCCAAAATCACCCTGACCGCTCCCTCCACCTTTGAGCTTTCCATGAAACCCACCGTCAAAACAAAAAACCCCAATTTCTCTTCGGGACCCTGCGCCAAACGCCCCGGCTACGACGTGAGCCAACTTGACCTGAGCACCCTCGGCCGTTCGCACCGCTCCGCCTTGGGCAAAAGGGCGCTGGCCCTGTGCTGCACCGAGACCGCCCGCATCCTGGGGCTGCCTGCGGGTTACCGCGTCGCCGTCGTTCCGGGCTCCGACACCGGCGCCATCGAAATGGCCATGTGGTCGATGCTTGGGGCGCGTGGCGTCGACGTGCTGGAGTGGGAATCCTTCAGCGCCGGCTGGGTGACGGACATCGTCAAACAGTTGAAATTGCCCAACACCAATGTGCGCAAAGCCGACTACGGCGACATCACCGATTTCGCGGCTGTGGACTTCAACAACGACGTGGTCTTTGTGTGGAACGGCACCACCAGCGGCGTCAAAGTGCCCAATGGCGACTGGATTCCTGCGGATCGCCAAGGCCTGACGATCTGCGACGCCACTTCGGCCGTGTTTGCCATGGAGATGCCGTGGGACAAACTCGACGTGGTCACCTACTCGTGGCAAAAAGTGCTGGGCGGCGAGGGCGGCCACGGCATGCTGATCCTCTCGCCGCGCGCGGTCGAGCGCATCGAGGCGTACAGCCCGGCATGGCCGTTGCCGAAAGTATTCCGCATGAAGTCGGGCGGCAAATTGAACGAAGGCCTGTTCAAGGGCGAGACCATCAACACACCATCGATGCTGTGTGTGTCGGATTATCTGGACGCGCTGAAATGGGCCGAGAGCATCGGTGGCGTCAAGGGCACGGTGCAAAGAAGCGAAGCCAATCTGAAGGTGATCGAAGATTTTGTCGCTGCGAACGACTGGGTAACCTTCCTTGCCAAAAACAAGGCCACACGCTCCAGCACCAGCGTGTGCCTGACCGTCAAGGCGTCTGAAGAGCAGGTGAAAAAGATGGCCAAACTGCTGGAAGCCGAAGGCGTGGCCTATGACATCGGCTCCTACAAAGACGCGCCCGCCGGCCTGCGCATCTGGTGCGGCGCGACGGTGGAGCAGGCTGACCTGAAAGCGCTGATGCCGTGGCTCACTTGGGCCTACCAAGAAGTCACAGTGGCACTTGCTGCCTAGAGACTGGCCGGTTTCCTTGCCGTTCGCCCGGAGCCTGTCGAAGGGTCTTCGGCAGGCTCAAGCCGAACGGGTATTCAACAGATTCAAAAGGGCCTCATGTACAAAATCAGAACCTACAACCAGATCAGCGTCAAAGGCCTGGAGCGGTTCCCCCGCCAAGCTTACGAAGTCGGCAGCGACATCGGCAGCCCCGA
>JANLYO010000282.1:0-13257 GCA_031365665.1 Rhodoferax sp.
GACCGCGGCGGCGACGACAGTGTGTTCAGCCGCGACCTGATTGATCTGGCCATGATGGCGCCGACGCTGGCCTTGCTGCGTGAGGCGGTTGCGAAGGCTGAAGCCGCATATGGCCCCTCCATCCTGCGAGACCTCCAAAAGACCATCGACGCCATTCAGACCCGCCCAGGACGCCTGGACCGATGTATGCAGGTGATGGCGATGACGCTGCCCAAGGCCGTGTTGTGGCAAAAATCCGCGCGCTGAAACGGGTGTTACCCTAGAAAAATACCAGCGTCAGTCCGTCCCCAGCGCCCGCTGCCGCCACGCCAACACCGCCCCCAGCCACAGGGCCGCTGCGCTGAAAACCAGGCCACGCTCCAGCCCGCCGGGGCCGTCGGAGATCCAGCCTGTCACGGTGGGGCCGACGATCTGGCCAGCGGCAAACACTACCGTGAAGCTGCTGATGCCTGCCGCCCAGCTGGCTTGCGGCAGGTTGTGCCGTACCAGCGCCGTGGTCGAGGCGACGAGCGACAACATCACCGCGCCAAACAACAGGCCTGAGAGCAGGACCGCAAATTGCGCTGCCGTCCAGGCCGGGATCACCGTGGCAATGCCCAGCAACACACTCAAGATCGCCAACGCCTGGCCACCCTTGAAATGGTCCAAGAGCCGCGCCCACAGGCGGGCTGAGAGCAACACCGCCACACCCAGCAGGCTGTAAAACAGGGTGACCGCCTGTGCGCTTGCACCCTGCTGGCGGATCAACGCGATCACAAAAGTCATGTAGCCGATGTAACCCACGCCAAAGAGAAAATAACTCGCCAAAGAGAAGCTGAAATCGCGCCAGGCGAACTGACGCTGGGGGGCAGAACCATCGACGCCCGCAGGGCCAGATGCAGCGGTGGCAGCGGATGAAGCAGTAGCCGCCGCAGGCCCCCGCAAGACCCGCACTGGCCATACCAGCAAAGCCGTGCCCACCCCACAGGCCAGGCTCAGCGCCCACCAGGCCCAGGTCCAACCGTGCGGGCGGCCCTGCGCCGCATCCAACACCGCAGGCACCAGGAGCGCGGAGACCACAATGCCAAAACCCGCGCCGCCGTAATACAGGCCCAGCAGCAAACCGCTGCGTTCGGGCTGCCGCGCCGCCAAACCCGCCGCCAGAAGGCCGCCCGCCACAAACACCAGCGCACTGGCTGCGCCGGCCAACAGGCGTTGCAGCAAAAGGGCCGGCGCCTCCACGAAAAACCCGCTCAAGGCCATGAACAGGCTGGCCAGCAAAGCGCCATACAGCAGCAGCTGCGTCGGCTCAAAACGTTTGAGCAAAGCGGGCATCGCCAGCGCGCCCAGCAGGTAGCCCAGCGCATTCACAGTGTTCATGCTGCCCGCCATCAGGTAAGACCAGCCCAGATCCTCGCGCATCGGCGGCAGCAGCAGGCCGTAGGAAAACCGCGTTACCCCCAGCGAGATGGCCGCGCCGACCGAAAGCGCCAAGGCCAGCCACAAGAGCTTGGCGGCAGGGGCTGCTGGCTGCGGCCGGGCCTCAACCATCATTGACAGCCCATTCAGGCTGGGGACGCGTGCAGCGCGAGCACCCGGCTCACGGCCGGGATGGCCTCCATGCGTTGCATATGTGCGGCTACTTTGGGAAACTGTTTGACGTCCACCCCGTCACCTTCCAGCCAGCGCGCGATCGTGAAGAGGTACATGTCGCTGGTGCACATGTGATCGCCCAGCACCCAGGGGCCGTGCAGGTAATCACGCTCGATGTAAGCAAAACTGTCGGCCATGTTTTTGGCGACTTTCAGTTTCAGCTGGTCGATCACCACCGGGTCGTCGCTCCAGCGCTCGCCCCGCACGCGGTGCGCGTGGTTCACATGCACGGTGGCGCACAGGTAGCTGTTGAAAGCGTTCATGCGGGCCAGCTCAAACGGGTCGTCCAGCGGCGCCAGGCCCGCCTTGGGATACTTCTGGCAGACAAACAACATCAGCGCCGGTGTCTCGGTGAGGATGCCTTGCGGCGTCGCCAGCGCAGGCACACGCCCTTTGGGGTTGATGCGCAGGTAGGCCGCAGACTTTTGCTCGCTGCTTGAAAAATCGACGCGCTGGCCTGCATAGTCAGCGCCCGTGTGCTCCAGCACCATGTGGGTGGCGAAGGCGCAGGAGTTGGAGGCCCAATAAAAAGTGGCGGTGCTCGACATCATCGCTCCGGTAGTTTCAAATCATCAGGACGTCACAAAACCAGGGTAGCCGCTTTGCGCCACCTCGGCACATTTTTGCGCATACGCCGGGAAGCCCACCAGCGGCATGAACATGCGCGGTTTGCCGGGGATGTTCGCGCCCAGGTACCAGGAGTTGCACGACAACATCACCGTGCCTTCGGCCACGGCGGTCACGTGCGCCACCCACGCGCTTTCGGCCTCCAGCGTGGGCTCAATGCGCCGCCGACCGTTCGCCCTGAGCCAGGCGATGCAGTCGCCAATCCAGTTGACATGGTGTTCGATGGACACCGTCACCACGGTAAACGCCGAGGTGCTGCCCGCGCCCGCCACGTGGAACATGTTGGGGAAACCTGCCGTCATCAGGCCCAGGCAGTTGAGCGGGCCGGGCTTCCATTTGTCCTGGATGCGCAGGCCGCCCTGCCCGCGCAGGTCGATGCGCATCAAGCTGCCGGTGATCGCATCGAAGCCAGTGGCCAGCACCAGGGTGTCGAAGCTGTAGTCTTTGCCGCCGGTGGTGAGCCCGTTGGCGGTGATCTTGTCAATGGGCTGCTGGCTGACATCCACCAGCCTCACATTTGGGCGGTTGAAGGTGGCGTAATACCCCGTATCGACACACAGGCGTTTGCAGCCGATGGTGTGGGTGGGGCACAGCAAAGCGGCGGTCGCCGGGTGGTTGACGATGCTGCGAATCTTGCCGCGCACGAACTCGGCCAAGAGCGCGTTGGCCGCCGGGCGGCGCAGCAGGTCGCTGAAAGCCGCCAGCACCGAGAAGCCGCCCACCTGCCAGCGCCGTTCAAACTCGGCCTCGCGCTCTTCGGGGCTTGCCGCCAGCGCCGACAGCATGTTGGGCGGCTGCAGCGAACCAAAACCGCCTTGCATGGCCAGATTGCGTTGCCTGAACCCGGCGTAATCGGACTTGACTTGTCCTTCGAGCGCCGGGTCCAGCGGGCCGTTGTGTGCAGGCACGGCGTAAGCGGCGGTGCGTTGGAACACCGTGAGTTCTGCCGCCTCGCGGGCGATGATCGGAATGCTTTGCACGCCAGACGAGCCCGTGCCGATCACGGCCACCCGTTTGCCGCTGAAATCCACCGGCGTTTTGGGCCACCGGGCGGTGTGGAAAACCTCGCCTTTGAAATCACCCAGGCCCGGGAAATCGGGCGTATTGGGACTGGACAAAGGGCCGCTGGCCATCACCATGAAACGCGCCTGCCAGCGCTGGCCGCCTTCTGCCAGCACCTGCCAAGCCTGGTCCGCTTCGCTCCACGAGGCAGCCGTGACTCGGGTGTTGAGCTGGATGCCGTCGCGCAGGGCGAAGCGGTCGGCCACATGGTTGGCATAACGCAGCAGCTCGGGCGCCGAGGCGTAACGCTCGCTCCAGCGCCACTCCTGCTGGAGCGCTTCGTCGAAACTGAAGGAATACTCCAGGCTCTGGATATCCACCCGCGCGCCCGGATACCGGTTGTGGTACCAGGTGCCGCCCACACTGTCGGCGGCGTCCAGCACCCGCGCCGCAAGCCCCAGTTGGCGCGCCTTGTAGAGCATGTACAGGCCGGCGAAACCAGCGCCGACGATCAGGACGTCAAGTGGGGGAGTCTCAAAAGTCGGAGAAATACGCATGCGCACATCTTACGGGCAGCGCGACGCCGGGCGCTTGACCGATAAGGGAGGCAATTCGATTGATATTTTTTTAATAGCAAACTATTGAACAAACACGAGGCCTGAGGGCCAAAAAAACTTTAATTTTTACTTTTACAGTCGAAATCGGCGGACTAATTAATACCCATGTTAACAAACTTTCATCAGCTTGAACATGCAGTTTTTTTAAGCCCTGGCCTGCGCACCAAATTCAGGCGGTGCCCACCGCCGCTAGGGTATCTCCGCACGCTCGCGGTGCATTTTGTACGCATAATGGGGCAAACATTGCGTACAAAACCCGGCACACGTTATGCTTAAGTTCTCGGCATGAGTGACAAACTCGCGTTACAACCCGCCACCATCGAGGTGGTCGGCCTGACCAAGCGTTTTGCAGCGGGCAAACCCGCCGTGGACAACATCAGCCTGAAAATCGAGGGCGGCAGTTATTGCTGCCTGCTGGGGCCTTCGGGCTGCGGCAAAAGCACCTCGCTGCGCATGATTGCGGGACACGACTCGGTCACCAGCGGCGACATTTTGCTGGACAACCGCAACATCACCCACTTGGCCGCCGCCGACCGTGGCACGGCGATGATGTTTCAAAGTTTCGCGCTGTTCCCCCACTTGAGTGCGTTGGATAACGTCGCCTTCAGCCTGAAGATGAAGGGCGTCGAAAAATCCCAACGCCACCAAAAAGCGCAGGCGCTGCTGGAGCGTGTGGCCATGGGCGCGCTGGCGCACCGCAAGCCGGGTGAGCTGTCGGGCGGCCAACAGCAGCGTGTGGCGCTGGCACGCGCCCTCATGACGCAGCCGCGCGTGTTGCTGCTGGACGAGCCGCTCTCCGCGCTGGACCCTTTCCTGCGCATCCAGATGCGCGCCGAGCTGCGGCGCTGGCAAAAAGAGCTGGGCCTGACCTTCATCCACGTCACCCATTCGCAGGAAGAGGCGATGGCGCTGGCCGACACCATGGTGGTGATGGATCAGGGCCAGATCCAGCAAACCGGCTCGCCGCACACCATCTACAACCGCCCGGCCACCGAATTTGTCGCGCGTTTCATGGGCGGGCACAACGTGCTGGCTACGCCCGGGGGCAAGATTGGCGTGCGCAACGACCAGATCAGCGTCACCGCGCTGTCAACCGCCCCGCCCGATGGCCCGCACACCAAACGCGCCGTGATCACCGACGTGGAATACCAGGGCACCTACGTCCTCCTGGGCCTGCAAAACCCCGGCACCTCCCACACCGCCAGCACCACCGCAGAACTCTCGGTGATGTTGTCCGAAGAGGCTTATTCACGCCACCCGCATGTCTTGGGCGACGACGTGCAGCTCTCGTGGGCACCTGAGGCGGCGCACGCCTTGCGCGCCTGATCACCGGGCCAATCACTGAGACGTCCTGTGCCCGCCGATTCGTTTTTTCACCCCGCTTCGCAAGAAGTTTCAACCACCGCAAAGGAGCTACCCACCATGTCCGAACCCGTTAATTCAAGTGGCAACAGCCTGTTGCCGCGCCGCAGCGTGCTCAAAGGCACCGCCGGCATCCTGGCCACGGGCATGTTCCCGGCCATTCACGCGCAGGAAAAAATCACCTTGCGTTACCTGGGCACCGCCGTGAACCAGGACAAGACCATCGGCGAGAAATTTGAAAAAGACACCGGCATCAAGATCCAGTACGTGGCCGTCACCACCGACGACGTCACCAAACGCGCCGTGACCGCGCCCAACAGTTTCGATTTGATCGACACCGAATACTTCTCGCTCAAGAACATCGTGCCCACCGGCAACCTCAAGGGCATCGACACCAAGAAGATCAAGAACGCCGACAAGATCACCTCGCTCTTCACCAAGGGTGAAGTGGCCGGCAAAAAAGTGGGTGACCAGGGCACCGCGCCCAAAAAGGTGATTTACCTCGAGGGAGAAAAGAGCAAAAAGTTCTCGGCCACGCCAACGCAGTTCATGTCGCTCATCCCCACCGTGTACAACGCCGACACGCTGGGCATCCGCCCCGACCTGATCAAGCGCCCGATCGACTCCTGGGCCGAGCTGCTCAACCCTGAGTTCAAGGGCAAGGCCGCGATTTTGAACATCCCGTCCATCGGCATCATGGACGCCGCCATGGTGGTCGAAGCCAAGGGCATCTACAAATACCCCGACAAGGGCAACATGACCAAGAAGGAAATTGACCTCACCATCAAGACCCTGATTGAAGCCAAAAAAGCCGGCCAGTTCCGCGCCTTGTGGAAAGACTTCAACGAGTCCGTCAACCTGATGGCTTCGGGCGAAGTGGTGATCCAGTCGATGTGGTCGCCGGCTGTCACCGCCGTGCGCACCAAGGGCATTGCCTGCACCTTCCAGCCGCTCAAGGAAGGTTACCGCGCCTGGGCTGCCGGCTTCGGGATTCCGGCCACGCTGTCGGGCAAGAAGCTGGACGGCGCCTATGAGTTCATCAACTGGTTCCTCGACGGCTGGGCCGGCGCCTACCTGAACCGCCAGGGTTATTACAGCGCCGTACTGGACACCGCCAAATCCAAAATGGAAGCCTACGAATGGGCCTACTGGATGGAAGGCAAGCCCGCCGCGCAGGACATCAAGAGCCCCACCGGCGACGTGCTGGCCAAAACCGGTGCCGTGCGCGACGGCGGCAGCTACGAGCAGCGCATGGGCGGCATCGCCTGCTGGAACGCGGTGATGGACGAAAACGCCTATATGGTCAAAAAGTGGAATGAATTTGTCGCAGCCTGAATATGGCCCCCACGCTTTTCACTGCGTGTAATGCGCTGCCCCCCGGGGGGGCCGCATTTTGGCTTGGGGCGGCCCGGCGCCAAAACATCTGTTTCCCCTGATACAAGATGGCGATACCCGGTCGTACCCTTGCCCCATGGATGCAAGCCGCGCCTTTGGGCGCGGTCTTCCTGCTGTTTTTCCTGGTTCCGCTGGCGCTGATCCTGATGGTCAGTTTCTGGGACTTCAACCAGTATGAAATGCTGCCGGGCTTCACACTCAAGAACTATTTTGCGGTGTTTGAAGGCTGTGGCGAGCTTTCCGACACTGGCGAGCTGTGCGTCACGTTCAAGACCTACCTGTCCACCTTCAAGTTTTGTTTGTTGGTGTGGTTGATCACCTTGTTGATCGGCTTCACCGTGTCCTACTTCATGGCCTTTCACGTGCACTCGGCCTCGGTGCAAACGGTTTTATTTGTGTTGTGCACGATCCCTTTCTGGACGTCCAACGTCATCCGCATGATCTCCTGGGTGCCGCTGCTGGGGCGCAACGGCGTCGTGAACCAGCTGCTTGTGGACTCAGGCCTGGCGGACAGGCCGGTGGAATGGCTGCTGTTTTCTGATTTCTCGGTGGTGCTGGCTTTTGTGCACCTCTACACCATGTTCATGATCGTGCCCATCTTCAACTCCATGATGCGCATCGACAAAAGCCTGCTCGAAGCCGCCAGCGACGCTGGCGCCTCCGCTTGGCAAACCCTGTGGAGTGTGATCGTGCCCTTGTCCAAGACCGGCATCATCATTGGCTCCATCTTCGTCATCACCATCGTGATGGGCGACTTTGTCACGATTGGCGTGATGGGCGGCCAGCAAATCGCGTCGGTCGGCAAGATCATCCAGGTGCAAACCTCGTATTTGCAGTTCCCGCTGGCTGCTGCCAACGCTGTCATTTTGTTGACGCTGGTCCTCATGATCATCTGGGCCTTGACACGCCTCGTTGACATTCGTAAAGAACTATAGATATGGCCCCCACGCTCCACCGCTTCGCGGGTCGCTGCCCCCCAAGGGGGCCGCATTTTGCCTTGGGGCGGCCCGGCGGCAAAACACCATGACCCGCGATAAACGCCCTGCGGTTTTCTGGTGGCTCGCCGCCTTCTTTGCGCTGTTTGTGCTGTTCATGTACGGGCCGATGCTGGTCATCGTGGTGTTGAGTTTCCAGGGGCCCGAAGGCGGTTTGACCCTGCCGCTTCGGGGTATCTCCCTGCACTGGTTTTACAAACTGGCCGACGGGCTGGGCGTGGTCGATATTGGCGCGGCGCTGAAGCGCTCGCTGGGCTTGGGCGCCGTGGTGATGCTGCTGACGGTGGTGTTCTCGGTCTTGGCAGGCCTGGCTTTTCGCAAAAAACTGGCGGGTGGCACGGCGCTGTTTTACATCGTCGTGGCCAGCCTGATCATGCCGTCCATCATCGTGTCCTTGGGCATTGGGCTGGAGTTCCGGCTGCTGGACAGCGGTGTCAAGAAACTTTTGGAGAACTTCGGCATGCAAGAGCAGCTGGAGACTTATGGCACAGCATTGGGTCTGTACACCTCGGCGCTGGGCGCGCATTTGACCTGGACACTGCCTTTTGGCCTCTTGATCATGTTTGCCATCTTCAACCGCTTCAATCCCGCCTACGAAGAGGCCGCGCGCGACCTGGGCGCCACCCCCTGGCAGGGTTTTCGCCACGTGGTGCTGCCGCTGATTGCGCCTTCGGTGGTCGGCATCGGGATGTTCGGGTTCACTTTGTCGTGGGACGAAATTGCCCGCACCTCTCAGGCCATTGGCGATTCCAACTCACTGCCGCTGGAGCTTCAAGGCCTGACCACAACCGTGACCACACCGTCGATCTACGCCTTGGGCACCGTCACCATGGTGGTCTCGTTCCTGGTCATGGGCCTTGCCGTCGGGCTCGGTTGGCTGCTCTCCAAACGCCAGCAGCAAAGGCGTGCGGAATGAGCGAGCCCATTTTGCTGACGGAGAACGACATTTATGAACGTGTCGTCGCCGCGATTCTCGACCACCGCCTCGCGCCCGGCACCAAGCTGATCGAAGACAAGCTCGCCACCGCGTTTGGCGTCTCGCGCACCCGCATCCGCCCGGTGCTGGTGCGCTTGGCCAACGAACAGGTGGTGACGCTCACGCCCAATCGCGGCGCCGTAGTGGCGCAGCCGACCGAACAAGAGGCGCGCGAAGTGTTTGAAGTGCGCCGCCTGATCGAGCCGGTGTTGGTGGAATATTTCATGGCCTCGGCAACACCCGCAGACATCCAGCAGCTCAAGCTCTGCATCGGAGAGGAAGAGGCTGCCCGGCTCTCGGGCGACATGCGCCGCGCGATCCGCCTCTCGGGTGACTTCCACCTGCACATCGCCAATGGCAGCGGACAACAAACCCTGGGCCGGATTCTGCGCGAACTGGTCTCCAGAACCTCACTGATCCTGATGACCTACAGCAACAACCACAGCCAGGCCCTCACCCCGGCGACCGCCTGCGGTTGCCTGGAGCACCGGGCCCTGCTGGACGCCATCCGCCTGCGCGATGCACGTGAGGCCGCACACCTGATGCGCCAGCATTTGAGCCAACTTGAGTCACAGCTTCGGTTCACCACCAACGTGGCGGATTCACCCGACCTGTTGTCGATGTTTGGAACGGCAAACGCGCCGGCCATGCTGGCGGCGTGAACGCCCGCCGCTTGATTTAGAGCCAGCGTTAGACGCCGCGATGCGACACCTTCTTGTTATCAACCCCAACACCTCGGCCGAGGTCACCGCTTTGCTGCAAACCCATGCGCAACAGGCGGCGGGCGAGCGGGCCCACGTGCGGGCCGTCACGGCACGTTTCGGTGCGGCCTATATCGCGTGTGAGTCCAGTTTTGCGGTGGCCAGCCATGCCGCCTTGGACGCATGGGCCAAGGTGTTGGCCGGGCCGTCGGATGACAAGCATCCGCGGCCCGACGCCGTGTTAATTGGCTGTTTTGGCGATCCGGGGCTCTTCGCGCTGCGTGAGGCCAGCCCGGTTCCTGTCACTGGCCTGGCGGAAGCCGCATTTGTGGAGGCCAGCCAGCATGGCCGGTTTGCCATCGTGACCGGCGGCGTGCGCTGGCGGGCCATGTTGCAGCGCCACGCCGCTGCTCTGGGTTACGCCGCATCACTGGCGGGCATAGAAACGGTGCAGGCCACCGGTGCGCAACTGGCGCAAGACCCCAAGGCAGCCGTGGCGCTGCTGACGACGGCCTGCCAGGCTGCGATGGCCAACTTTGGCGCAAAAGCCCTAATCATCGGCGGCGCCGGGCTTGCCGGCATGGCGAGACTGATCCAGCCGCTGGTCGATGTACCCCTGATCGACAGTGTCGAGGCCGGGGTGCGCTACGCCTTGGGCGGCGCCGTGACAGTGCCCGCCGATGCCGACGGCCAATTCAAAGTTGCGTGGCAAGGTGTTTCTGCCGCCATGGTTGGCAGGGGCGCGTCCGGCGGGCTTACCGCAAGCACAGGCACTACTCCAGTTTGACGCCGGTTTCCTTGACCACCTTGCCCCAGCGCTCCAGTTCTTGCATCAGATAGGCCTGCATCGCCTCGGGCGTTGAGGGCGCCACCTCCACCCCCGCATCCGACAAAGCCTTGACCGTATCGGCTTGCGCCATCAATTTCGCAATTTCGCTGTTGAGCTTCATCACCACCTCGCGCGGCGTGCCTGCCGGGGCCAGGAGCGCAAGCCACACCGAGGCGTCATACCCGGCCACGCCGGCCTCTAGCATGGTCGGCACATCGGGCAATTGCGGGCTGCGTTTGGCGGTGGTCACCGCCAGCGCCCTCAGGCGCCCTTGCGGCACCTGCGACAAGGCATTGGGCAGGCCGGCAAAACTGCTTTGCACCACACCGGCAACCAAGTCTGTGGTGGCGCCGGCGCTGCCCCGGTAGGGCACGTGTTTGAGCGGCGCACCCGTCATCTGCACAAAGAGGCCGCCCATCAGGTGTTGCGCGCTGCCGTTGCCGCTGCTGCCATAGTGAAGGGTGTCGGGCGCGGCTTTGGCGAGTTTGACAAACTCCTGCACCGTGTTGGCCGGCACTTTGGGGTTGACCAGCAACACGTAGGCCGAATCCACCAGTTTGCCGACCACGCTGAAACTCTTCACCGGGTCGTACGGCATGTTTTTGTAGATCCAGGGGCTGATCACGTGGGTGGACGAGACCATCACCAGCGTGTAGCCGTCGGGCGGCGACTTGGCGACAAAATCAGTGCCGATGGTCGAGCCCGCGCCCGCCTTGTTTTCAATGACGAACTGCTGCCCCATCGCCAGCGACAGCTTTTGCCCAAGGATGCGCGCCACCACGTCCGTGAAGCCTCCGGGTGCAAAAGGCACGATCAACTTGACGGGTTTGGTCGGGTAGGCCTGCGACCAAGCCGCAGGCGTCATCAGGCCCAGCATCGCAACCGCCCAGGTGCGAAGCAACAGTTTTCGGCGCGTTGTGGGCATGGGGCAATCTCAGTGGGCGCTCAAAGTCAACCCAGGTAGGCCGGCTCAGGCTGGGTGAAAAAGCTGTGCAGGATTTGATACACCATTTTGTAGTTCTTCTGCTGGAAACTGGCGTGGGAGATGCCCGCCATCACGCTGAATTGTTTGTTCATATTGGGCAGCAGCGTGAAGTATTTCACCAGGTCGTCAAAACCCGCAATGCCGTCATGTTCGCCGCGCAGAATGAGGGTGGGCACGGTGAGTTTTTTCGGATCCAGCAGGGGCAGTTTGGAACACATGTCCACATAGGTGCCCGTGGGCATGGAGTCGTCCAACGTCAGGATCGCGTCGGCAAAAGCTTCCACCGTCGCCGCATCGGCCGTGCCGGGGTGGTCGCGCTGGAAAATGCTGTGCACGAAAGCGCGGTCAATCGGGCGGCGGTTTTTGGCGATGAACTCCGGCAGTTTTTTGCGGCGCTGGGCCAAGGTCGGGCTGCCCTCACCCGTCCACACAAACGCGTCAAGCGCAATTTTGGCGACACGTTCGGGGTGGCGCTCGGCAAACAGCCCCGCCTTCAAAGCGCCGCTTGAAATCCCGTAAAACAGCATCTGTTTGACGCCGCTTTGTGCCATCGCATACGCCGTGCCTGCCGCCAGGTCATCCGCGCCGTTGCTGATGTCGGAGTTGATGTTGCGGTGTTTGCTGGAGCGGCCATAGCCTTCGTTGTCCATGGTCCAGGTGTCAAAACCCTGGTTCGCAAACCAGTCCATCGCAGACGACCACGGCCGCCCCGGCACGGTGAGGTCAAAGGTCGGCTGCGAGGCCATCGAGGAGCCGTGCACGAAGAAAACCGTGCCGAGCTTCGGCACTGCTGCGTTGGCTTTTTTCTCCCACAGAAAAAGCTTGACGTCGCCCTCGGGCGTGGCCCGCTGGGTCCAATGTTCAACGCCGCCCGTCCAAGTCACTTTGTTCATGGCCATCTCCGCTTCAGCCTTCCACCGCTTCGCCATCCAGCGCCAACAACAAGTCTGGCAGCAGGGCCGACAACTCGCTGGTGGCGATCGCCACGTCGGCGTCAAAGCCGTCGTCTTTGCCCGTTGAACCTCCCGTCGCGCCTTCAAACACCACATCCAGAAAACTCACGCGTTTGACCTGCAAAGCGTCGGTCAACACAAAGGAGACCCGGCTCTTCCAGGTAAGGGCCACGCGGGTGGGCTGTTTGCCGCTCTCGATATGGGAGCGAACCTCATCGATGTCCAAGGCATGGCGGGCATAACGCACGGCGGCTTTGGTCTCGTCGGCGGCTTTGAGCTCACACTCGCGGTCCACACTGAAGGCCTGTGGCGGCTCTTGGGTGGTGAGCCACTGGCCCATGGCCACAGCAGGTGAGGTGCTGGTGTTGACCAGCGTCACTGCAAAACCAGTCAGGCACTGCACGAGGAGCGTGACGACTTCATCGGCCTTCTTCGGGCTGCTCGCGTCAATCACCAGGCGTTTGGCCTGGGCGTCGATCCAAACACCCACGTGGGCCAGCTTGGTGAAGGCCTGCGGCAACAGGGCATGGCGGATGTCTTCCTTGATGTCGCGAGTTTCCTTCTTGCCCGGTTTGCGCCCGCTGCTGGCTTCGATCTGCGCGACTTTCTCTTTGGCCTGGTTGTTCACCACGCTGGCGGGCAACAGCTTGGCCTCGAGCGTGAACCTCAGGATGCACTGGCCACCCACCGCTTCGACCAAGGGGCCGTGCGCCTGCCCACGCGGCTCTGTCCAGCCAAAAGAGCGCTCGGCGCTCTTGCCACACGGCACAAACCGCGCGGTCTGCAAACCCGCTTCCATGCTTTGAACGGACTGCTTCCACCCCGGGCTGATCCGGTACACCAATACATTTTTAAACACGGTTTCCTTCTGTCTATTGACACTTCATCCAACAATCACCAAACTTTACCTTGCGTTCATGCACCATCACTTGGGAATTACACAAAGCGCGCAAACTTCTTTTCAACCCGATGCCGATTTGTGCATCCGGCTTTTTTATCCAAGGAGCCTTTCATGTCAACCACCTTCAAGACCCGCCTCCAACCGGTGTTGCTGGTCGCCTTTCTGGCCGTGGGGGCCGGTGGGGCCACGACCCCGGATGGCCACTCGGACCCCCCCCCAGGCGCGACACCCGCCCCCCCCCAAGCCCACCGCCGCAAGCGCCCCCACCCACGCGAAAAGGCC
>JANLYO010000074.1:0-36958 GCA_031365665.1 Rhodoferax sp.
TTACAACCTGACCTGGACAGATGGTCTCAGTTATGGCGACGTTTACAAACAAAACGAAGTCGAGCAATCCACCTACAACTTTGAACATTCAGACGCCGACTTTTTGTTCACCGCCTTCAACGCCCACGAGAAACAGGCCAAACACCTGATGGCCCAGCAACTCGCGCTGCCGGCTTACGAACAAGTCTTGAAAGCCGCCCACAGCTTCAACCTGCTCGACGCGCGCGGCGCGATCAGCGTGACCGAACGCGCCGCCTACATCGGCCGCATCCGCAATATCTCGCGCAGCGTGGCCCAGAGTTATTTCGAAAGCCGCGAGCGGCTCGGTTTCCCGCTGGCGCCGCGCGAGTGGGTGGCGCAGATGGCGCCTGTGGCGAAGAAAGCGGCTTGAGCAAGATCGGGTCCGTGGCGGTGCGTATGTGGCATACTGTAGACACATGTATCTACAAACCTAGCTGAGGCCGCCATGGGTGTAAATGATTTGCCAAACCTTTCCGGGCTTGACTTGAGCGTCAGCCGCTGGGGCAACAGCCTGGCGGTGCGTTTGCCTGTGGCGCTGGCCCGCAGCCTGGGCATCGCGGAAGGTGACGTATTGCATCTGCAGCCGAACGAGCAGGGTGTCTGGCAAATGTCAGCCCAGCGCCCCGCGTCGAAACTCAGCAAACAGGAGTTGATGGCCCGTCTTCGCAAGCACCTGGAGAACATGCCCCGCACCGAATCCGTGATTGCTGAAATGCGCAGCCAGGCACGTTATTGAGCGGCGGACATTGCAAGCAAATCCATGCCCCGTCCGAATTTGAAGCCCAGGTTTGAAGCCACCTATGTGGACACCAGCGTGTGGTGCGCCTATTGTTTCAGCCAGCTGGAAAGCCCTGGCGCCATGCAGTGGCTGCAGGAGGCGGATTTGAGCCGCATTGGAACCGCCTGGTGGACAGAAACCGAATTCGCCAGTGCGCTGGGCATACAGTTGCGCAAGAAAGCGCTGACCCAGCCGCAGGCCCGGCAGTCGCGCGAGCGGTTTGCCGACTTGATGGGTGCGGTGAATCGCCTGAACGTGGTCGAAGCAGATTTCCTGGAGGCCGCAACCTGGGCGGCGCAGGGCGGCAACAGCCTGCGTGGCGGCGACGCCCTGCATCTGGCAGTTGCGCAGCGCCATGGCTGTCAGGTGGTCGCCACACTGGATCAAACGATGCAACAAAACGCACGCAAACTGGGCTTTCGTGTGATCAATTTTTCGCAATTGCAATGACATGAATTTAAACAAGAATCTGCTGGTTGAACTGTTTGTTGAAGAACTGCCTCCGAAGGCGCTGAGGAAATTGGGCGAGGCGTTTGCCTCGGTGTTGGCGGATTCGCTCAAGGCGCAGGGACTGGCCAGCACCGATGCAGTGGTAACCAACTTTGCTTCGCCGCGCAGGCTGGCGGCTCATGTAACGGGTGTGCTGGCGCAGGCCGCTGACAAGGCCTTGTCGCAGAAATTGATGCCGGTGGCGGTGGGGCTGGACGCGTCGGGCAACGCTGCGCCCGCGCTGCTCAAGCGGTTGGCGGGTTTGGGTGCAGACGCATCAGCCGTCGCCGGTCTGAAGCGCGCGATGGACGGCAAGGCCGAAGTACTGTTTTATGAAAGCACGGTGACCGGCGCCACGCTGGCTGTGGGGTTGCAAAAAGCGCTGGAAGAGGCCATCGCCAAATTGCCGATCCCCAAGGTCATGACCTACCAGCTCGAAAGCGGCTGCGAACTGCCGGGCTGGAGCAGCGTCAACTTTGTCCGTCCGGTGCATGGGCTGCTGGCTTTGCACGGCAGCGACATCGTGCCGGTGCAAGTGCTGGGTTTGGAGGCAGGTCGCAACACACAGGGCCATCGATTTGAAGCGGCGGTATCGCCCGTGGTCATTGCCAATGCCGACAGCTACGCGGCCTCGCTGGCTAAAGACGGCGCTGTGATCGCCAGTTTCGCCGAGCGCCGCGCCGAGATCGTGCGTCAGCTGGGCGCTGCTGCTGCCAAAGTGGGCGGTGGCGTCAAAGCCATTGATGACGACGCGCTGCTGGATGAAGTGACTGCATTGGTCGAGCGCCCCAGTGTGCTTGTTTGCGAGTTCGAAAAGCAGTTCCTCGACGTGCCGCAGGAGTGCCTCATCCTCACGATGAAGGCCAATCAGAAGTACTTTCCGCTGCTCGATGCTGCAGGCACATTGACGAACAAGTTTCTGGTGGTCAGCAATATCAGCCCGGCAGATGCCACGGCGGTGATTCAAGGCAACGAGCGTGTGGTGCGTCCGCGCTTGGCTGACGCGAAGTTCTTTTTTGACCAGGACCGCAAGAAAACGCTGGAGTCGCGGGTTGAAGGTTTGTCGAAAATCGTTTATCACAACAAACTCGGCACGCAGGGCGAACGCATGGAGCGCGTGCGCGCGATTGCCCGTGCCATTGGGCAACAACTCGGCGGCGAGGTGGTGGCCAAGCAAGCCGATACGGCGGCGCGGCTGGCCAAGACTGACCTTGTGACCGACATGGTGGGTGAGTTCCCCGAGTTGCAAGGCATCATGGGCGGCTACTACGCGCGCCACGACGGACTGTCAGCCGACATTGCCGATGCGATTCAAGACCACTACAAGCCGCGTTTTGCTGGTGACGAGTTGCCACGCAATCAAGTCGGCTTGGTGGTAGCGCTGGCTGACAAACTGGAGACTTTAGGGGGCATGTTCGGCATTGGCAATCTGCCGACTGGTGATAAGGATCCGTTTGCTTTGCGGCGGCACGCGTTGGGTGTAGTTCGAATTTTGTGGGAGCGAAATTTGCCGTTGGAGTGGCGTTGGCTTACCAACAGAGCTTTTGACAGTTTTGAGCCGCTTATCAAAACTTGGTCAAAAGAAGAGCAGGAAAAGTTTGGTTTCAATTTTGGATGTGAGGTGCCCGAAGACATACGCGAACTTGAGCGTTTCGTTCGAGAGCGCCAGTCTGGGTCTTTTCGAGATTTGGGCTACTCTGCGCAGGAGATTGATGCCGTTCAGTCGCTGCGGTTGCAGCGTTTCAGCGATTTCAATAAACGGTTGGATGCTGTCCGTGAGTTTTCTAAGTTACCCGAAGCCCCCGCCCTCGCCGCCGCCAACAAACGCATCAGCAACATCTTGAAGAAAACTGACGCGGTTGACCCGCACGTCAGTGAGGTGCTGCTCAAGGAGCCCGCCGAAATCGCCCTGTTCGCGGCTTTGAAAGAGATTGGTCCCAGGGCCAATGCGCTTTTTGACGCGCGCGACTACACGGCTTCGCTGCAGTCGCTGGCGGCCTTGCGTGCGCCCGTTGACGCTTTCTTTGAAGACGTGATGGTCAATGCCGAGCAGCTGGATTTGCGCCTGAACCGCCTGGGCCTGCTGACTTCGCTTCACGCGGCCATGAACCGCGTGGCTGATTTGTCCAAGTTGGCAAGCTGAGCGCCAGCGCCCATAATTCTGAAATGAACCGCCAACAGAAAATCGACAGCTTTCTTGCGCAGGCACACCTGCTCGCCGTAGAGCGTCTGCGGGCGCAGCCGCATCGTGTCAGGGAAGTCCAGGCGCAGTTGGCCCGTTGGCGCGGGCTGTCTGGCCCGACGCGCTCGGATGTCTATTGGGACGAGTGGGAGCGCCTGCTTGAGCAGCCCGTCGAGAAGTTGGAGGAGGCGGTGTGCGCAGACACCGACCATGCCACTGTATTGCGCAGCGTGTCCCCGGTGTCGGTGTTGATCACGCAAGCGGAGCGCACCCATTTGCTGGCGCAGTCGCGCCTTGGTGCATGAAACGCAGCCAGGTAGAGCATGTGCTGAGAGCTGCTGCGGCCATTACGCAGGAGACCTCCTTTTTTGTGCTTGGCAGCCAGGCCGTGCTTTTCCATTTTCCGCATGCGCCTGAAGACCTCACCCATTCGCGCGAGCTTGACCTCTATCCGGCATTCCATCCTGAGAAGGCCGACTTGATTGACGGGGCCATCGGCGCGATGTCCAGTTTCGATGAAACCTTTGGCTACCACGCGGATGGTGTCGGCCCCGAGACAGCGGCGCTGCCGCTGGACTGGAGAACACGAGAGAGCCTGTTTTATGTGGGTGACGTGACCGCGATTTGCCCTGAAATACACGACCTTGCAGTGTCCAAATGTGTCGCCGGACGCGAGAAGGATGCTGGCTACATTCAGGCGCTTTTTCGCCATCGAATGATTGACCTGGATACGATGGTCGAACGGGCGGGCAAAATTGACACTGAGAAGCACAATGTGCCGCATGTCATCCAATGGATTCGCCGTCGTGCCAAAGAGGCCCAAGAGCTCGCCCCATGAAACTTCTCATCCTTGACCGCGACGGCACCATCAATGCCGACAGCACCGACTACATCAAGACGCCCGAAGAATGGACGCCGCTGCCGGGCGCGCTGGAGGCGATTGCGCGGCTTAACCACGCGGGCTGGCATGTGGTGCTGGCGTCGAACCAGTCGGGCCTGGGGCGAGGCCTGTTTGACGTGGCGGCCTTGAACGCAATGCACGCCAAGATGAACAAACTTCTGGCCGTGGCCGGTGGACGGGTTGACGCGATTTTTTACTGCCCGCACACGCCGGATGACAACTGCCACTGCCGCAAACCTGAGCCTGGCCTGTTTGAGCAGATCGGCGAGCGTTACGGGGTGGATCTGGCGAATGTGCCCGCCGTGGGCGACAGCCTGCGCGACCTCGTGGCCGCGGCCCGTGCGGGCTGCCAGCCCCACCTGGTGTTGACCGGCAACGGCGCTGCGCTGCGGGGGCGGCCCCTGCCGGAGACGCATCCGCCCGACACCGAGGTGCACGAGGATCTGGCGGCATTTGCCGAATGGCTGCTGGCGGCGGTGCCCGATTTCGGACACTCGGTGTTTCACCACTGACCCACGCTGCGTTAAACTGCTCTCACCTATCTACCATGTCGGCCCTGCGCTCCTCCATCCATTTGCTCTGGATGCTGATCACCGTGATACCCACGGCTTTTTACATGATGGCGGCCGCCCCGTTGGCCACATCCAAGCACATGCTGGCATCAGCCAACTTTTTTCTGGCTTGCGCCATCTACGGCCTGCGTGCGATCTGCGGCGTGAACTGGCGCGTCACAGGAATGGAAAATTTGCCGGGGCTTGACAGCCACGGGCAAGCTTTGCCAGCCATATTGTTGGTGAAGCACCAGTCGCAGTTTGAAACGTTTCTGATGCCCCTGATCATGCCCAGGCCGCTGGCCTACGTGTTCAAAAAGGAGCTTTTGCACATCCCGTTCTTCGGCTGGGGCATTGCCCGCTGCGACATGATCCACATCGACCGCTCGTTGGGGAAACAGGCCTTTGGCAAGGTGATTGAGCAGGGCAAGCGTCTGCTGGGCCAAGGCACGTGGGTGATCATGTTCCCGGAAGGCACGCGCATTCCGCGTGGCAAGGCGGGGCAGTACAAGACCGGCGGCACACGCCTCGCGGTGGAGTCCGGCGCGCCGGTGATACCGATTGCCGTGACATCTGCCAAATGCTGGCCGCGCAAGGCGTTCATCAAACGGCCCGGGATGGTGGACGTGTCGATTGGTAAACCCATTGACAGCAAAGGGCGGCAGCCAGACGAGTTGATGGAGCAGGTGCAAACCTGGATCGAAGCCGAAATGCGCCGCCTGGACCCCGAGGCGTACAGATGAACCTGTTGCGCGGCCTGTTTCAGCTGACCTTGGACCTGTTTGAACCGGCGCAAGCGCCAGCGTCGGCCCCGCGGGAGCCAGTGCGTCAGAAATTTGAGGAAAAGAAGGTTCTGGGTCATGTGGATATCCAACAAGTAGCTTCAAAAAATGGAGCAAATGAAGTGACGTTCAAAGCCGAGCCATTTCAAGACGTGATGGCCCCGGCCAACTTTCGCCACCCCCGCGCGAACCGGGAATCCCGCTTGTCTGACGCCGTGATCGCCTACGAATTCAAACGTTCGCGCCGTCGCACCATCGGATTTCAAGTCGGTGCCGACGGCCTGGTGATCAGCGCGCCGAAGTGGGTGCCGCTGTATGAAGTCGAAGCGGCCTTGCAGGAAAAGGCCACCTGGGTGCTCAACAAGCTCAATGAAACGAGAGAGCGGCGCGCGCAGTTGGAGTCCAACCGCATCGAATGGCGCGACGGCACTTGCCTACCGTTTTTGGGTGAGCAGGTGATCGTGGTGCTCGATCCGCGCCACGCGTTTGGCGAAGTCGGTGCCGTGTTGCACACCGACGAATCAGCCCCCAACCTCACACTGGCCGGTGTGCCACGGCTGACATTGCACGTGGCCTTGCCGCACAACGCCACCTCAACGCAGATTCGTGATGCCGTGCAGGCGTGGCTGATGCGCCAGGCCAAACGCATCTTTACAGAGCGCTTGAATCACTTTGCGCCGAAACTCCAGGTGCAATGGCAAAAGCTGTCACTCAGCAGTGCGGGCACGCGCTGGGGAAGCGCCAGCGCCAATGGCTCGATCCGGCTGAACTGGCGGCTCATCCATTTCAACCAGTCCGTGATGGACTACGTGGTGGTGCATGAGCTCAGTCATCTGCGGGTGATGGATCACAGCCCGCGTTTCTGGGATACCGTGGCCACCGTGATGCCGGATTACGCCCAGCTTCGCGGGCAGCTGAAAGACGACACGCTTCCGCGCTGGAACTGAAGCTTCGTCAGGCCGGGGCAAAGCGCAAGATGCCATCTGCGCCCCGCCGACGCTGCAACTTGCCCGCAAACCACAGTAGATGCATGTGCGCGACGGCCTCGCCCAGCGCGAAGGTCATCTGATGCAGATCCAGCGGCCGTTTGAACATGATGGGAACGATGTTGGCGGCGCTGCAAGGCTTCTCTCCACACGCCTGCATCACCTCGGCCAGGCGTTCGTCGTGGTGATCGTGCAACTGCTGAATTCTGCGGTGCAGGCCTTTAAAGGGTTTGCCGTGGGCGGGCAAAGTCAAGGTCTCGGCATCCAAACCCTTGAACTTGTCGATTGAATCCAAAAACTGCCGCAGCGGGTCAGCCTCGGGTTCGTTTTCATGCACGCTCACGTTGGTGGAAATGCGCGGCAGCATCATGTCGCCGCCAATCAGCACTTTGAGTTCAGCGCAATACAGTGCAATGTGCTCAGGCGCGTGGCCATAACCACTGATGCATGACCAGCGACGACCGCCGATGTGGATCACATCACCGTCTTGCATGCGTTTGAAGCTACGCGGCACGCTGGGCACGAGATTGCTGAAATAGTTGGTACGCCCCTTGATTTGGGCGAGGTGATCCGTGTCGGTCATGCCGTTGGCGGCAAAAAAAGCGGCGGAGTATTCGCCACCGCCAAAACCCGTGGGCATGACTGATGCCAGGCGCGCCACGCCAAAGTCGGTCGCGCTGATCCACAGGCGGCAAACGTGTTCAGGCGTGGTCCAGCGCTGGCAAATCCAGTCCGCCAGGCCGATGTGGTCCGGATGCATGTGGGTGCAAATCACCCGCAGAATTGGCAGACCACCGAGTTCGTGCTCAAAAATATGCTGCCACTGGGCGCGTGATTCTTCGCGGGAAATGCAGGTGTCCACCACCGTCCAGCCTTGTAGCTTGGCGCTATCGCCGCTGGGGGCATCCGTCTCGTCGCGCAGCAACCACAGGTTGATGTGGTTGAGCGCAAAGGGCAAGCCCATGCGCATCCATCGGATGCCGTCTGCCACTGCCAACGTGGTGCCCAGATCCGGCAGGGTTTCGCCAAATGGGTAATGAAGCTCTTGCTCGAGTTCGTTCACGGGCGAAATAATTGAGTGATAATCAGATTGAAGTTGACGTTTACGTAAACGTCAACTGAATTTCATATTGTAGGGGTGATGACGATTGAGCCGTGTCACCCCGGTTCAGCCAAAAAACATGAGCACGGTCACTTTTACCATCAGCGAATTGGCGCAGGAGTTCGATCTCACCACGCGCGCCATCCGGTTTTATGAAGACATGGGTTTGCTGGGGCCGACACGTTCCGGTCCAGGCGGGCGCAACCGCATTTACAGCGGGCGCGACCGCACCCGGCTCAAGCTGACCCTGCGGGCCAAACGGCTGGGCCTGTCGCTTACGGAAGCCAAAGACATCATCGATATGTATGACAGCCCGCGCGACACCGGCGCACAGTTGAAAAAATTCCTCGCTGTTTTGAACGCCCACCGCCTGCAAATTGAAGAACAATTGGCGGAATTGCAGGCCAATCTGGACGAGGTGAAGACCCATGAGAAAGAAGCCCATCAGTTGCTCACCAAAATTGGAAAAACAGTCAAATAAACTGCATCGATAAGGACGCCGACATGAATCTGCCAGGTCTTGACTTTCAACTGGGCGACGACATCAACGCGTTGCGCGACGCCGTGCGCGAATTCGCCCAGGCGGAAATTGCGCCTCGGGCCACCCTGATCGACAGCAGCGACCAGTTCCCCATGGACGTCTGGCGCAAACTGGGCGATTTAGGTGTGCTGGGCATTACCGTTGACGAATCTTATGGCGGCGCAGGCATGGGCTACCTTGCCCACATGATCGCCATGGAGGAGATTTCGCGTGCTTCGGCGTCTGTCGGTTTGAGCTATGGCGCGCACAGCAATCTGTGTGTGAACCAGATCAAACGCAATGGCAGCGAAGAACAGCGGCGCAAATACCTGCCCAAACTCATCAGCGGCGAACACGTGGGCGCGCTGGCCATGAGCGAACCGGGCGCTGGCAGCGACGTCATCAGCATGAAGCTGCGTGCTGAAGACAAGGGGGGCTTCTTCCTGCTCAACGGCAGCAAGATGTGGATCACCAACGGCCCGGACGCCGACACGCTGGTGGTCTATGCCAAGAGCGAGCCGGAGTTAGGCGCGCGCGGCGTCACTGCCTTTTTGATCGAAAAGGGCATGAAAGGCTTCAGCGTCGCGCAAAAGCTGAACAAACTCGGCATGCGTGGCAGCCACACTGGCGAACTGGTCTTCCAGAACGTTGAGGTGCCTGCGCAAAACGTGCTGGGCGGCCTGAACAATGGCGCCAAGGTGCTGATGAGCGGGCTGGATTACGAACGCGCGGTGCTCAGCGGCGGGCCGCTGGGCATCATGCAGTCCGTCATGGACAACATCATTCCCTACATTCACGACCGCAAGCAGTTTGGCCAGAGCATTGGTGAATTCCAGCTGATCCAGGGCAAGGTGGCCGACATGTACACCGTGCTGCAGGCCGGGCGCTCGTTTGCCTACACGGTGGCCAAAAACCTCGATTCCCTGGGCTCCGAACACGTGCGCCGCATTCGCAAAGACTGCGCCAGCGTCATCCTGTGGACGGCCGAAAAAGCCACCTGGATGGCCGGCGAAGGCATCCAGATTTTTGGTGGCAACGGCTACATCAACGACTACCCCCTGGGCCGCCTGTGGCGCGATGCGAAACTGTATGAAATTGGCGCTGGCACCAGCGAAATCCGCCGTATGCTGATTGGGCGGGAATTGTTTGCTGAAACCTGCTGAAGATACCCAGGAGACAAATATCCGATGCCTGACTCAATTGCAGATCTCTTCGCCCACAACCGCGCCTGGGCCGCGCAGATGGAGCGCGACCGCCCCGGTTTTTTTACCAGCCTGAAAAACCAGCAATCCCCCAAATACATGTGGATAGGCTGCTCCGACAGCCGGGTGCCCGCCAACCAGATCACTGGCTTGGAGCCCGGCGAAGTGTTTGTGCACCGCAACGTCGCCAATTTGGTGGTTCACTCCGACTTGAACGCACTGTCTACGATCCAGTTTGCCGTGGAGCGCCTTAAGGTGCAACACGTCATGGTGGTCGGCCACTATGGTTGTTCGGGCGTGCAGGCGGCGCTCGAGGGCGCGCGCATTGGCCTGGCGGACAACTGGCTGCGCCATATCCAGGACGTGCGGGACCGTCACCGCGAGCTGCTCGACATGATCCCGCAGCAGGCCGCCCGCCACGATGCGCTGGTGGCCCTGAATGTGATCGAACAGGTTGTCAACGTCGCTCAAAGCACGGTGTTGCAAGATGCGTGGAGCCGTGGGCAAGCCATCAGCCTGCACGGCTGGGTGTACGGTGTGCATGATGGCTTGCTGCAGGATTTGAAAATGACCGTCGATGGCCAGCACCCTCTGGATGGCATCTATCTCGATGCCATCAAATCTGTGGCCTCAGCCTGTATTGCGAATTAGGTGGCAGCAACCATCCGCGTGCCCTTGCCATGACGACGACCCTGTTTCCGCAACGGCTCGACTCTTCTTTGGCGTATGACATCGCCAAAGCGATGATGGACGGTTTCAACCGCCATTACCGCCTGTTTCGCACGGAATCAGCGCGCGCCAAACACCGGTTTGAAGTTGCCGACTGGCATGGCCAGCAGCGGGCGCAGCGGGAGCGGATTGAGTTTTATGACCTGCGCGTCAAAGAGTGCTCGACGCGGCTGGAGCGGGAGTTCAAGGCAGGCGACCAAGCCATGGACATCTGGCAGCAGGTCAAGTTGCATTACATCGGTCTCTTGGTGAACCACCACCAGCCTGAGTTGGCCGAGACTTTTTTCAACTCGGTGACAACCAAAATCCTGCACCGCACCCACTTTCACAACGACTTCATTTTTGTGCGGCCAGCGGTCAGCACCGAATACATCGAAAACGGCGAACCTGAAGCTCGCCCGACTTACCGTGCCTATTACCCTACGCGCGACACCCTGCAAGCCGTGCTGCTCCAGATGCTGCACGATTTCGACTTGCGGGTGGCTTTTGAAAACCTGGAGCGCGACGCCGGGTGGGTGGTGCAGGCGATAGACGGCAAGCTGGGCGCCACCACTTTACGGGCCAACTTTCAGATCCAGGTGTTGACCAGCCTGTTTTTCCGCAACAAGGGCGCTTACGTCGTTGGCAAACTCATCAATGGCTTCAACGAATTCCCGTTTGCGCTGCCGGTGCTGCATATTGAGCGGCCGGCCGATTCGTCGGCCCCAGCCAAAGCGCAACTGGCGATCGATGCGGTGCTGTTTGGCGAAGACGATTTGCTGATTCTCTTCAGCTTCGCACGCGCGTATTTCATGGTGGACATGGAGATCCCGTCGGCTTACGTGCAGTTCCTGCGCAGCATGATGCCGCGCAAGCCGCGCAATGAAATTTATAGCGCCCTGGGTTTGCAAAAACAGGGAAAAACCCTGTTCTACCGCGATTTTCTGCACCACCTGCGGCATTCAAGCGACAAGTTTCGCATCGCGCCAGGCATCAAGGGCATGGTGATGCTGGTGTTTGATTTGCCTTCGTTCCCCTATGTGTTCAAGGTGATCAAAGACTACTACCCGCTGCAAAAAGACACGACACGCGAGCAGATCAAGGGCAAATACCTGCTGGTCAAGCAACACGACCGTGTCGGCCGCATGGCCGACACGCTGGAGTACAGCGAGGTGGCGTTTCCGAGGGTGCGTTTTGAAGACGAATTGATCGAAGAGATCAAAAAATTCGCGCCCAGCCAGCTAGAAGTGAGCGACCGCGATGCTGACGGCCAGGAGGAAGTCATCATCAAACACGTGTACATCGAGCGGCGCATGATTCCGCTCAACATCTATTTGCAGGATGCTTTTGATGCCGGCGGCACGCAGGGCGCCAGCACTGGCCCGGCGGCCCGTGCGCGCGAGCAGATTGAACGCGGCGTGGTCGAATACGGCAACGCCATCAAAGAGCTGATCGGCGCCAACATTTTTCCGGGCGACATGTTGTGGAAAAACTTCGGCATCACGCGGCACGGCAAAGTGGTGTTTTACGATTACGACGAGATCGAATACGTCACCGACTGCCACTTCCGCAAGGTGCCCGAGCCGCGCAATGAAGAAGACGAAATGAGCGGAGAGGTTTGGTACAAAGTCGGCCCCAAGGACGTGTTCCCCGAAACCTTTGGCCCCTTTTTACTGGGCAACCCCGCAGTGCGCAGCGTTTTCATGAAGCACCACGCCGATTTGCTGGAGGCCGGTTTTTGGCAGGCGCACAAAGAGCGCATTCTTCAAGGCCACGTGTTTGATGTGTTCCCGTATGAGCGGGAAAAACGCTTTGTCAACCAGCATGCTGCGCCCGCAATCGATGCGGCCGGCGCCCACTTGCTGGAGGCAAGGGATGCGTGACGCCTGGAAACCGGCCAGTTTTGTCATCGTGGCCCTAGGCCTGCCCTTCGCCATCGCCTTGCCGCTCTTGTTGCGCGGCGAAGATCCGGCCTTTCGGACCTACATCCGCCGCGTCGCCGAAAAAGCACGTGGCAATTTCATTCACGCAACTTAAGGAAAACCACAATGCCTTCCTCCCATTCCGACCCTATCGTCATCGTCGGCGCAGCCCGTACCCCCATGGGGGCTTTTCAGGGCGACTTCTCGTCGCTGTCTGCGCATGATTTGGGCGGCGCGGCAATCAAAGCAGCGATGCAGCGCTCGGGCGTTTCGCCAGAACTTGTCACCGAGGTGCTTTTTGGCAACTGCCTGATGGCAGGGCAGGGCCAGGCACCCGCGCGCCAAGCGGCGTTCAAGGGTGGTTTGCCCAACAGCGCCGGAGCGGTCACGCTCTCGAAAATGTGCGGCTCAGGCATGAAAGCGGCGATGTTTGCGCACGATATGTTGCTGGCTGGCAGCCACGACGTGATGGTGGCCGGCGGCATGGAGAGCATGACCAACGCGCCACATTTGCTGCTCAAAGCCAGGAGCGGCGTGCGCATCGGGCACGACCGCATGTATGACCACATGATGCTCGACGGCCTGGAGGACGCCTACGAGCCTGGCCGCGCCATGGGCACCTTTGGCGAAGAGTGTGCCGCCAAGTACCAATTCAGCCGGGAAGCGCAGGACAACTTTGCCATTGCCAGCGTGCAGCGTGCGCAGGCGGCGACGAAATCAGGCGCGTTTGCCACGGAGATCACACCTGTTACCGTCAAAGGGCGAGCGGGCGACACTGTGATTTCCATTGACGAAGGCCCAGGCAAAGTCAAACTCGACAAAATCCCGCAACTCAAAGCCGCCTTCAAGAAAGACGGCACCATCACTGCCGCCAGCAGCTCCAGCATCAACGACGGCGCCGCGGCGCTCGTGATGATGCGCGCGTCGACCGCAGCCAAGCTTGGCTGCAAACCGCTCGCCCGCATCGTCGCGCACGCCATGCACGCGCAGGAACCCAACTGGTTCACCACCGCACCGGTGGGGGCGACGCAAAAGGCGCTGGCCCAGGCGGGCTGGAGCGTGAAAGATGTGCAATTGTGGGAAGTGAACGAAGCCTTTGCCGTGGTGCCGATGGCGTTGATGGAGGAGCTGAAGGTGTCGCACGAAATCGTCAACGTGAACGGCGGCGCGTGTGCGCTGGGGCACCCGATCGGCGCCAGCGGTGCGCGCATCATGGTCACCCTGATGCATGCACTGCGCGCGCGCGGGCTTACCAAAGGCGTGGCCACCCTGTGCATTGGCGGCGGCGAAGGCACGGCGATGGCGCTGGAGATGATTTAATGGCAGTTCGAACGGCCTGCGGATGCAGGTTGTGTTCCGGCCAGGGTTGATGCACAAGGCAGACGGGCAGGCTTGCGGCGCGGGCCCGCCTCGTGCCAAGGCAGGTGGTTTTGGCATTCAGTCGGCATGTAAATATTCTCGTTTATTTTAAATTTTACATATTAAATTAATTATAAATTAGTCATATTTTAAGATAAATAACATAGCAATAAATATAATAAGACCGAAGGCTATTGCCAAAAGTAACTCCAACATATTTTTTAAAAATATTTTTCTATTTATTCAAATAAAAACCAACGTGATTCTCACCACTGACCAGGAAATGATCCGCGACGCCGTGCGTGCATTTGCACTGGCCGAGTTGTGGCCCAACGCCGCGCGATGGGACAAAGAGAGCCATTTCCCGCGCGAGGCGCTTCAGGGCCTGGCTCTGCTTGGCGCCTATGGCATCTGTGTGCCGGAGGAATGGGGCGGTGCAAACCTCGACTACCTTACGCTGGCCCTGGTGCTGGAAGAAATCGCTGCCGGCGACGGCGGCACCAGCACCATCATCAGCGTGACCAACTGCCCGGTCAACGCCATCTTGCTCAACTACGGCAATGCCGCACAAAAGAAAAAATGGCTCACGCCGCTGGCGCAGGGCCAGTTGCTTGGGGCGTTTTGCCTGACTGAACCGCATGTAGGATCGGACGCTTCGGCGCTGCGGACAACCGCTGTGCGGGAGGGTGGCGGGTACGTCATCAACGGCGTCAAGCAGTTCATCACCAGCGGCAAAAATGGCGACGTCGCCATCGTCATCGCCGTGACCGACAAGGGCGCGGGTAAAAAAGGCATGAGCGCCTTTCTCGTGCCCACGGCTTCGCCGGGTTATGTCGTGGCCCGTCTGGAAGACAAACTCGGGCAACACAGCAGCGACACGGCGCAGATCAATTTTGACAATTGCCGCATCCCGCTTGAGAACTTGATTGGCCAGGAAGGCGAGGGGTACAAAATCGCCTTGTCGGGCCTGGAGGGCGGGCGCATCGGCATCGCGGCGCAGAGCGTCGGCATGGCCCGAAGTGCACTGGAGTTCGCCATCCGTTACGCCAAGGAGCGCACGAGTTTCGGGCAAAACATCTTCAACCACCAGGCGGTGGGGTTCCGTCTGGCCGATTGCGCGACCCAACTCGAAGCGGCGCGGCAGCTCATCTGGCACGCGGCCAGCCTGCGCGACGCGGGGCGGCCTTGCCTGAAAGAAGCCGCCATGGCCAAGCTGTTTGCCAGCGAGGCCGCCGAGAAGATTTGCAGTGTCGCCATCCAGACCCTGGGCGGCTACGGCTACGTGAGCGACTTCCCAGTGGAGCGCATCTACCGCGACGTGCGGGTGTGCCAGATTTACGAAGGCACCTCGGACATCCAGAAAATGATCATCCAACGCAGCCTCTGAACGACACCGATAAGGAATCCCATGCCCATCACCAAAGGTTTCAAACAACTGGTTGACGACGCCATGAAGGAAGTCACCACCTACACGGTGGCGCAAGTGCAGGCGCGCCTGGGCCAAGCAAACGTGCAGATCGTCGATATCCGCGACGTGCGGGAGTTGAACGATGGCACCATCGAAGGGGCCTACCACGCGCCACGCTGCATGCTGGAGTTTTGGGTCGATCCGGAGTCGCCCTATTTCAAGAAACTGTTTGCCGACGAAAACAAAGAGTTCATCCTGTTTTGCGGCGCAGGCTGGCGCAGCGCCTTGGCCGCCAAAACGCTGCAAGACATGGGCATGACCAATGTGGCGCATATGGGGGGTGGCTGGGGAGACTGGGTGAAAGCCGGCGGCCCTTCCGAAACCCTGGCCCAATACAAAGCCAGAAAATGAAGTTTCACGCCGTGTTGTTCGACTGTGATGGCGTGCTGGTCGACAGCGAACCCATCACCAATGGTGTGTTGCGCGAGATGCTGGTGGCCTTGGGCTGGCCGATCTCGCAGGAAGAATGCATGCGCGAGTTTGTCGGCAAATCGCTCAAGGATGAGGTTGAGCGGATCGAGCAACGCACCGGTGCGTCGATATCCCCCGCCTGGCTGGCGGAATTTGCCGAGCGGCGCAATCTGGCGTTGAGCACACAAGTCGAAGCCATTCCCAACGTGGTGGACACGGTGCGGCGCCTGCACGCGGGTTACAAGGGGCAAATCGCCTGTGCCTCCGGTGCCGACCGGCGCAAGGTGGAGCTGCAATTGCGCAAAGTGGGCTTGTTTGACTGTTTTGAGGGGCGCATTTTCAGTGGCTACGAAACGCCACGCTCCAAACCTTTCCCCGACGTTTATTTGGCCGCAGCAGCAGCTTTGAAAGTGGATGCTGCGCACTGTGCGGTGGTCGAAGACACGGTGCCCGGTGTCACCGCCGGTGTGGCGGCGGGTGCCACGGTGTTTGCATATTCCCCCGCTGCCACGACGCATGTCAGCGCCGGGCAACTGCGTGACGCGGGCGCGCATCACCACTTTGTGGATATGGCGCACCTGCCCCATCTGCTGGTGGCCTGAATCAGGCTACCACCGGCCACGCTTCACCGTTTTAAAACACACCCCTGAGAAGAGCATCAAGATGGCGATATTGGAATCCAAACTCAACGCGCGGGCTGCCGAGTTCCAGGCCAATGCGGCAGCGATGCGCCAGGTGGTTGACGATCTCACTGCCAAAATCGCGCAAACCGCTTTAGGCGGCGGCGACGCGGCGCGGGCCAAACACACGGCCCGCGGCAAATTGCTGCCGCGTGAGCGGGTGCAGATGTTGCTCGACCCTGGCACGCCGTTTCTGGAGTTGTCGCCACTTGCCGCGATGAACATGTACCCCGACCGGGACGGCAGCGACAGCGCGCCCTGCGCCGGTGTGATCACCGGCATTGGCCGGGTGAGCGGGGTGGACTGCCTGATTGTCTGCAACGATGCCACCGTGAAAGGTGGCACCTACTACCCGATGACGGTGAAAAAACACCTGCGCGCCCAGGAGATTGCACAGCAGAACCATTTGCCTTGCATCTACCTCGTTGACTCGGGCGGCGCCAACTTGCCGAACCAAGACGACGTGTTCCCCGACCGTGACCACTTTGGCCGGATTTTCTACAACCAGGCGAACCTGAGCGCCCAGGGCATTGCGCAAATCGCGGTGGTGATGGGCTCGTGTACGGCGGGTGGCGCTTATGTGCCGGCCATGAGCGACGAGACCATCATTGTCAAAAACCAGGGCACTATTTTTCTGGGTGGGCCGCCGCTGGTGAAAGCAGCCACGGGGGAGATCGTTTCGGCTGAAGACCTGGGCGGGGGCGATGTGCACACGCGCCTCTCGGGCGTGGCTGACCACTTGGCGCAGAACGACCCGCATGCGCTGGCGCTGGCGCGCGCGGCTGTCAAAAATCTGAACAAAAAAAAGGTGGTGGATACTGTCAATCAAGCGCAAACCGCTCCTAAATACGCAGCAGAAGAGATATACGGAGTTATCCCTGCCGATACCCGCAAGCCCTATGACGTGCGCGAAATCATTGCACGCGTCGTCGATGGCTCTGAGTTCGATGAATTCAAGGCGCGTTTTGGCAGCACCCTGGTTTGCGGCTTTGCGCACGTCGAGGGCATGCCGGTCGGCATCGTCGCCAACAACGGCATTTTGTTCAGTGAATCGGCGCAAAAAGGCGCCCACTTCATCGAGTTGTGTTGCCAGCGCAAAGTGCCGCTCGTGTTTTTGCAGAACATCACGGGTTTCATGGTGGGGCGCAAATACGAAAACGAAGGCATCGCGCGCCATGGCGCCAAAATGGTCACGGCAGTCGCCACTGCGCAGGTGCCTAAATTCACCATCATCATTGGCGGCAGTTACGGCGCGGGCAACTATGGCATGTGTGGCCGCGCCTATTCGCCGCGCTTTTTGTGGATGTGGCCTAACGCGCGCATCTGCGTCATGGGCGGCGAGCAGGCCGCCAGCGTGTTGGCCACGGTGCGTCGCGACGGCATTGAGGCCAAAGGCGGGCAATGGAGCGCAGAAGAAGAGGCGAAATTCAAACAGCCCATGCTGGATCAGTTTGCCCACCAGTCGCACCCCTATTTCGCCAGCGCCCGCCTGTGGGACGACGGCGTGATCGACCCGGCAGATACCCGCCGCGTGTTGGGGTTGGCCTTGTCGGCAGCGCTGAATGCGCCGATTCCGGAGACGAAGTTCGGCGTGTTCCGGATGTAAATGGCTGGTTTCATGGGCAACAGTATTTTCACAACGCCAGAGCATGAGCTGCTGCGCGAGCAAATCGCGCGTTTCATCGCCCGCGAAGTCGAGCCGTATGCCGCAGCCTGGGAAGAAGCTGGTTTTACGCCGCGGGAGGTGTTGCGCAAAATGGGTGCCGCTGGTTTATTTGGGTTGATGTATGACGCGCAATACGGCGGCGGTGAGGCCGACGCACTGACCAATCTGGTGTTTGCCGAAGCGCTGTCGCAATCCACCTTTGGCGGCTTCATCATCACGGTGTTGGTACACACTGACATGGCCAGCCCGCATCTGCACCATGCGGGCACGCCAGCGCAAAAGGCGCGCTACTTGCCGGGCGTGATCGCGGGCGACACCATCACGGCGGTGGGCATCACCGAGCCGGGGGCGGGATCGGACGTGGCGGGCATGCGAACAAGCGCCAAACGCGTGACTGGGGGAGAAGGTGATTTCTGGGTGCTCGACGGCACCAAGATGTTCATCACCAACGGCGTCCACGCCAACCTCTATTTCATTGCCGCCAAAACAGGGTCTGCCCGGCACGACATGTCGATGTTCATCGTGGAAAAGGGCACGCTGGGGTTCACGGTGGGGCGTTCCCTGAAGAAGACCGGTTGGTTGTCGTCTGACACAGCGGAGCTGGTATTTGACAATTGCCGTATTCCAGCTGAAAACCTTCTGGGGGAAGAAGGCAAAGGCTTCTATTCGGTGATGAAGAACTTCCAGACCGAACGCATTGCTCTGGCGGCCATGGCGGTGGGCCATTGCACTCAGGCGATCCGCATCACGCTCGACTACGTGCGCCAGCGGCAAGCCTTTGGCGATACCTTGTGGAGCAAACAAAGCATCCGCCAGCGCATTGCCATGTGTGACGCCAAAACCCGCGCGGCGCGGCAGTTCACGTACCACTGCGCCTGGGCCGTCACGCAGGGGCAAGACATCGTGCAGGAGGTCTCGATGCTCAAGGCGCTGACGGGTGAACTCGTCAACGAAGTCCTGCAAACCTGCCAGCAGTTCCATGGCGGCATGGGCTACATGCGTGAAAGCGCCATCGAACGACTGTGGCGCGATGCGCGGGTACTGGCAATTGGCGGCGGCGCGACCGAGGTCATGTTGGAAGAAGTCGCCAAGCGGTATTGAGAAACAATCGGACATGGACACCCTTCTTCAATTCTGGCAATCCATTGCGGGTGTCGCCCAAAAAGACACCCAGGCGATGGACATGGCGCAACTGCTGGCATTGGCAGCAGCGCTGGGTTGGGCCAGTGGTTTGCGCCTGTACCTGGTCGTTTTCATCACGGGTATGGCCGGTTGGCTGGGCTGGCTGCCCTTGCCTTCAGGGCTTGGCGTTTTGCAACACCCCGCCATGTTGTTTGGCAGTGGATTCATGTTGTTCATTGAGTTTTTTGCCGACAAGATTCCAGGGTTAGATTCTCTATGGGACTTGGTGCACTCGGTCATTCGTGTGCCGGCGGGCGCTGCGCTGGCGGCGGGGGTGTTTGGCGCGGACAGCGCCACGATGGGCTTGATGGCAGGCTTGCTGGGCGGCTCACTCGCCGCCACTTCCTATGCCACCAAAGCCACCACACGTGCGGCGCTGAATACCTCGCCTGAGCCCTTTTCCAATATTGCCATGAGTTTGTTGGAAGATGGTTTGGTTGTGGGCATGATGTGGCTGGCCACTCACTATCCTGTGGCGTTTGGCATTGCCTTGTCATTGGTGCTGGTGCTGAGCATCTGGCTGCTGATCGTATTGGTCAAGTTTTTGAAATCACTGGTTCGGCGCATCAAGTCCTGGCTGGGTGGCGGAGGCGCAGCAGGCCAGTCTGCCTGAGCCTTCTGTCTGAAAAGAAAGAAGTAGAAAGACATGTTCAACAAGATTCTGATTGCCAATCGCGGAGAGATTGCCTGCCGTGTCGCGGCCACCGCCAAACGCATGGCCATTCAAACGGTCGCGGTTTATTCGGATGTGGACCGCAGCGCGAAACATGTGGGCGCGTGTGATCAAGCGGTCTACATCGGCGGCAATGCGCCCAAAGACAGTTACTTGCGCTGGGAGCGCATTTTGCAAGCCGCCAAGGCCAGCGGCGCACAAGCCATCCACCCTGGCTACGGGTTTTTGAGCGAAAACGAAGAATTTGCACAGGCCTGTGCCGATGCGGGGCTGGTCTTTATCGGGCCGCCGCCGTCCGCCATCAAGGCGATGGGCCTGAAGGCCGGATCCAAACAACTGATGGAGAAAGCCGGTGTTCCGCTGGTGCCCGGTTACCACGGTGCTGACCAAGATGCGGCCCTGCTCAAACGCGAGGCCGGAAAAATGGGCTACCCCGTGCTTATCAAGGCCAGCGCCGGGGGCGGTGGCAAAGGCATGCGGGCGGTGGAGCGCGTCGAAGATTTTGACGCGGCGCTGGCCTCCTGCAAACGAGAAGCCAAAAACAGTTTTGGCGACGACGCTGTGCTGATCGAGAAATATGCGCAACGCCCGCGCCATATCGAGATCCAGGTGTTTGGCGATGCCCATGGCAACTACGTCTACCTGTTTGAACGTGATTGTTCGGTGCAGCGGCGCCACCAAAAGGTGCTGGAAGAAGCCCCCGCGCCGGGCATGACAGAGGCCCTGCGCGCGCAGATGGGTGCAGCAGCTGTGGCGGCGGCTCGCGCTGTGGGTTATGTGGGTGCCGGTACGGTGGAATTCATTGTTGAAACGATAGCGGACGCCGCCGCGCAGGGCCGCCCCAAGCAAGGCACGGCCCCTAGCTCAAGCGAAGCGCAGTGCATGCCCGGCGCTGGGGGCAGCGCAGCACACGAAGTGGCAAGCGTGGGGGCCTTTTACTTTATGGAAATGAATACCCGTCTACAGGTGGAACACCCGGTGACTGAAGCGATTACTGGCCTGGATTTGGTGGAGTGGCAACTGCGGGTTGCCAACGGAGAAAAACTCCCGCTCCCACAAGAAGCACTGCGCATCAACGGCCACGCCATTGAAGCACGCATCTGCTCCGAGAACCCGGACAAGAATTTCCTGCCGGCCACTGGCGCGCTTCACGTGTACGCCCTGCCAGAGTGTGTGAGCTTTGAGCGCGGCGCGTGCCGGGTCGACTCCGGTGTGCGCGAAGGGGACGCCATATCGCCCTATTACGACTCGATGATTGCCAAACTCATTGTGCATGGCGCCACTCGGGAGGAAGCCTTGAACCGCATGGATGCGGCGCTGGTGCAAACCCACATCGTGGGGCTGCACACCAACGTCCAATTTTTGCGGCATGTGGTGAAGAGCCGTTCATTTGCGGATGCAGATCTGGATACGGCATTGATCCCGCGCGAGGCTGCGGCCTTGTTCAACCAGGAGAAAGTAGGCCTCGATTTCGCGGTCGCGGCCTGCATTGCCGGCACGCTTCTGGCGGAACGCGACGCCAGTCCTCCCGGCGGCAGTGATAGCTGGACCGACCCCTGGGCCAAGCGTGACGGCTGGAAACCTTTTGGCTTGGCCACCCGGCGTTTTGACTTTGAATTCCACGGCGAAGATGCCACCGCGACACTTACCTATTTGCACGACGGCGCTTTGCTATTGGCGGTGGGCACGGGGGCTCGCGGCGCGCTCACATTTGATGCTTCGGGTGGCGGCATCGATTTGGAATATGGCGGCCAACGCCAACAGCTCGCGGTATACCGCAGCGGCGATATCTGCCATGTATTCGGCGCGCAAGGTGCCACACAAATTACCGCCGTGGATTTGCTGGCCCATGCCGGTCAGACGCAGTCCGAAGGTGGGCGGCTGACGGCGCCCATGCCCGGCAAAGTGGTGTCGTTTTCGGTCAAAGTAGGCGACAAAGTCGTCAAGGGGCAGGCCCTGGCCGTGATGGACGCGATGAAGATGGAGCACACCATTGCCGCCCCGGCTGACGGCACGGTGGCCGAGCTGCTGTACAGCCCCGGTGACCAAGTTGCTGAAGGTGCCGAGCTGCTGAAGCTCGGCTGAAGGTTTCGGCACATGCGCATCAGTTTTTGTTTTGCAGACGCCAAGGCCGAGCCCTGGCTGGCTGGATTGCGTGCGGCGCTGCCGCAGGCCGTGTTGGAGGCCTGGATGCCGGGTGCACCAGCGGCGGACTACGCCATCGCCTGGGCGCCGCCGCAGCAGTTTGTCGACGAACAAACCCGGCTCAAGGCCCTGTTCAATGTGGGCGCGGGCGTGGATGCGTTGTTGCGCTTGAAGTTGCCACCCGCCTTGAAGGTGGTGCGGCTGGACGACGCCGGCATGTCGGTGCAAATGGCGGAGTACGTCTGCCATGCGGTGATACGGCATTTCCGCGAGTTTGATGCCTATGCCCAGGATGTCAGCGATGGAAAATGGTCTTTTCGCAAGCCGCGCCTGCGTCAGGAGTTTCCAGTGGGCATCATGGGGCTGGGCGTTTTGGGTGAGCGGGTCGCCAGGGCCTTAGCTCAGTTTGAGTTCCCGGTGCTCGGCTGGAGCCGAAGCGCCAAGCGGATGGAGGGGGTGCAGTCCTTCACCGGCGCCGGTGAATTTGACGGTTTTCTGGCCGCTACCCGGGTGTTGGTGTGCCTGTTGCCGCTCACGGCCGATACCCGCGACATCATGAACGGCATCCATCTGTCCAAACTGCAGGCGGGCGCTTACGTGATCAACGTTGCGCGCGGCGCGCATCTGGTGGACGATGATTTATTGGCCTTGATCGACAGCGGCCACTTGGCGGGCGCCACATTGGATGTTTTTCGCACAGAACCGCTGCCCGCCACCCACGCCTTCTGGAAACATCCGAAAATCACGGTGACGCCGCATACTTCGGCACGTACTTTGCGGGACGAAAGCATTGCGCAGATTGCCGGGAAAATCCGGGCGCTGGAACGCGGCGAACCGGTCGATGGCGTCGTTGATACCGTGCGCGGATATTGAATCGTTGAGGTGCCCCGCTTTGAACTTGTATTGCCTAAATAACCCAGACTTATCGCCATGAGCCTTCCCACACGTGTCAAATTGGTCGAAGTCGGGCCGCGCGACGGCCTACAGAATGAAAAACAAGCGGTCAGCGCGGCTGTCAAAGTCGAGCTGGTGCACCGCCTGCAAGCCGCTGGCTTGAAAGAAATCGAAGTCACCAGTTACGTCAGCCCCAAATGGGTGCCGCAAATGGGTGACAACGCGCAGGTGATGGCGGGCATCGAGCGCCGCGCCGATGTGCGTTATTCAGTTCTCACGCCCAATATGAAGGGCATGGAAGCCGTGTTGTCAGCGCCCAGCGCGTTGTGGCCGCATGAAATTGTGGTGTTCGCCGCTGCGAGCGAAGCGTTCAGCCACCGCAACATCAATTGCGGCATCGACGAGAGCATCGAGCGTTTTCGCCCCGTGGCCGAAGCGGCAAGAGCCAATGGCATCTACGTGCGCGGTGCGATTTCATGTGCCGTCGGCTGTCCGTATGAGGGCGAAGTTTCTCCCGCCGCTGTCGGGCGCGTTGCCCAGGCGCTCAAAGCCATTGGTGTGCAACACGTCGGCGTGGCCGACACAATTGGCGTGGGTACGCCGCTCAAAGTTCAGCGTGCAATGGATGCAGCGCTAAAACACTATGCACTGAATGACGTTTCAGGGCATTTTCACGACACCTACGGCCAGGCCTTGGGCAATACCCTGGCGGCATTGCAAATGGGCGTGTGGCAGTTTGACACCTCGGTGGCTGGCCTGGGCGGTTGCCCCTACGCCAAAGGCGCCACCGGCAACGTCGCTTCTGAAGACGTGGTGTATATGCTGGACGGCATGGGCATTGACACGGGTGTTGACCTGGAGAAACTCATCGATGCCGGCAAGTTCATCAGCGATTTCCTGGACCGCAAACCCAATTCCCGCGCCGCTACAGCACTCTTGAACAAACGCGCCGGTTGATCCCCATGTGTGGCGCTGAATTGAAACCTCTTCCCCTGTCCGTGCAGCGTGTAGCGCTCGAATTGCAGGATAAAGGCCATCCCCACGCCCCGGTGATGCTGGACGACGCGGCCCGCACCGCCCAGCAGGCGGCCAACGCTTTGGGCATCGTGCTCGGGCAAATTGCCAAAAGCATCATCTTCAGACGCAAAGCCGATGACCGGGCGGTGCTGGTCGTGACCTCGGGCGACCGCCGGGTGGATGAAAAGAAAGTGGAGGCGCTGGTGGGCAAATTGGGCCGCGCCGATGCTGACTTTGTCAAAGCCAAAACCGGCTTCAGCATTGGCGGTGTCGCGCCCTTGGCCCACGTCGAGCCACCGGTAACCCTGATTGACCGTGATCTGTTTCGATTTGGCGACATCTGGGCGGCCGCGGGCCACCCCCATGCGGTTTTCAAATTGACGCCGCAAGACTTGGGGCGCCTGTGCGCCGCGCCCGTGGCAGACGTCGCGGCCACCCCATAAACGGATGGGCGCACGGCATGAATTTCACCCCAAACGACCTCTACACCACGCGCGCGGCCATCCACGCAGTGGCCTCCCCCTGCGTGGCAGTGTGCAAAATGAATCCGGCCAATGATTTTTGCGACGGCTGCCTGCGCACCATCGACGAAATCGCCGCCTGGTCTAGGCTGGGCAATGACGGCAAGCGGCTGATCTGGCAGCGAATTGAACAACGCAAAGCGGCGCTCCAGGCGCGGCCTGCATCTGCCGTTGCGCCCGTTGAAGTGCAGACTGCGAGTCAGAAGGCGGCTCCATGAAACACATCACTTTCTACCTCGATTTCATCTCGCCCTATGCATTTTTGGCCTTTGAAAAATTGCCGGAAATCTTGGCGGGCCACAGCTACAGCGTCACCTACAAACCCGTGTTGTTTGCTGGCCTGCTCAAACACCACGGGCAGCTCGGTCCGGCAGAAATTGCTGGAAAACGCGAGTGGACCTACCGTCAGGTGATGTGGTTGGCCCAGCAGCAGGGCACACCGCTTCGCATGCCGCAGGCGCACCCGTTCAACCCGCTGCAGTTATTGCGTCTGGCGTGGGCCTCGGCCGGGCAGGGCAGTCCGAATCGGTATGTTTGTGAGACCATCTTCCGCCAAGTTTGGCAGTCCGGCCAGGACGCTGCCGATCCCGCCAGCCTGCAAGCGCTGGTGGAACTGCTCAAACCCAGCCGTGGTCTGGCGAGCGATGAAGTGAAGGCCCAGCTCAAGGCCAGCACCGATGACGCCATCCAACAGGGTGCCTTTGGGGTGCCCGCGCTCGCCATGGACGGCAAGCTGTTTTGGGGGCTCGACGCGCTGCCGATGTTGCGCGACTATCTGGACGCGTCGCCATGGTTTGTTTCTGGCGAATGGGATGCGGCGGCGCAGGTGCCCGTTGGAACTGCGAGAAACTCACCAGCATGATTCTTTTCGTAGTTTGCAGTGTGCTTCAATCCGAGTGGAAAGGACGACCGATTTGGCAAAGGCGACTCAAACAAGCCACAAGTGCATGGCAAGTTGCACCGAAGGGGCCGGGCTATCGCGCTGAAGGATGGACAAGATTGCGTGCAAATTGATAGTATTAACATGGGTATTAATTACATGACTAAAATCACCTCTGCCCTTGATTATTTAGTGTTTTTGGTCTGTAGGTATCGTGAAATATGAAGTTTATGCTACTCATAAAATAGCATTCATTAGATTGCAAAATAACGCATCATGCTGCTCACGGTGATCGTCCTAAAAAGCTTGATTGAGTTGTCCCTGTGTTTTATTGCTGCCCGCTTTGCGCTGGGCATAATCGCAGGAGCCAACCGGCAAGACAATGTCTTCTGGCAGTTGCTCGATATTGCGGCGCGGCCAGCCCTTTGGTTGACGCGGCGGGTGAGCCCGGGAGTCATCTTGGATCGTCATATTCCGTTGGCAGCGCTCGGTTGGCTGATGACTGCCTGGGTGCTAATGGTGACCTTTAAAGTTGAGCTCTGTACTCTAGCGTCGGCTGCCAGATGCCGCTGAGCATCCAGCCCATGCCAAAGCCCGAACAATTGCCCGTGGCGCAAGCATCACAACAACAACAACTGCGGCGTCAATCGCACTGGCGAAAAACCTTGATGCTGACGTGCGCACTGTTTGTGCTGTGGTTTTTTGTGAGCTTCGTGCTGATTTTTTTTGCGCGAATCTTGAGCTTCAAACTATTTGGTTGGCCATTTTCGTTTTGGGTGGCTGGCCAAGGGGCGCTGCTGGTGTATTGTTTGATCATCTGGTTCTATGCCCGACGCATGAACCGGTTGGACGCTGATTTCCTGCGCGCCAAAGAGTCGGACTGATCCCACCATGTTTGGCTCCGGTCACGAAACACCCCTTGAGTTCAGGCGCAGCCTGAACATGGTCTACGCCTGGTTCACTGTGGGCTTCATTCTCTTTGTGCTGGCGGTGGCCACGATGGAGCAACTGGGACTGTCACGAAACGGCATTGGCTACATTTTCCTGATTGCCACGGTATTAGTGTACGCAGGGATAGGCATCATGAGCCGTACTAGCGACGCCACTGAGTATTACGTTGCCGGGCGGCGTGTGCCCGCGATATATAACGGCATGGCGACCGGTGCGGACTGGATGTCAGCAGCCTCGTTCATCAGCATGGCCGGTACCCTGTATTTAAGCGGTTACGGTGGATTGGCTTTCGTGATGGGCTGGACAGGTGGTTACTGCCTCGTGGCTCTGTTTCTGGCGCCCTACCTGCGTAAATTTGGTCAATTTACGATTCCAGATTTTCTCGGTGCACGTTTTGATGGCAATTTACCGCGCGTTATTGGCGCATTGGGTGCCATATTGTGTTCTTTCACCTATGTCGTGGCGCAGGTTTACGGCATCGGACTGATCACCACACGCCTGACGGGCCTGGCCTTTGAGATCGGCATACTTGCGGGGCTTGCCGGCATTTTGGTGTGTTCATTCCTGGGAGGCATGCGCGCTGTGACCTGGACACAAATCGCGCAATATATTGTCTTAATCGTCGCTTATTTGCTGCCAGCCGTTTGGTTGTCAGTCAAACACACAGGCGTGCCCGTGCCGCAACTTGTTTACGGGTACACGCTGGAGAAAGTTACAGCGGCTGAAGAGAAAATTCTCAATGACCCAAAAGAGCTCGAGGTGCGGCGAATGTTCTCGGCCCGCTCGCAGGATGCAACAGACAAACTCACTGACGTTCCTGCAGCGATGGCGGCAGACCGCGTGATGGCGAAGAAAAAACTTGACGATTTAAGGAGCAATAACTCCGCGTTGCCTGAGGTACGAGCCGCCGAAAGTGCATTGGCAGCTCTGCCCAAAGAGCCGCTGGCGGCGCGCGCCCTCTATGTTGCAGCTCAAGGTGCCAATGCAGTACGGGCGCGTCCACCAATTCCGCATGCGGAGCCGTTTCCCGGCGCGGACAGCGCGCAAAGAGACGTCTCGCGCAAGAATTTCATGGCGCTGGTGTTTTGCCTGATGGTCGGCACAGCCGCCTTGCCGCATATTCTGATTCGCTACTACACCACGCCTTCGGTACGCGAAGCACGAGAATCTGTGGGTTGGTCTTTATTTTTTATTTTTTTGCTATATTTCACAGCGCCTGCCCTAGCAGTATTGGCCAAATTTGAAATCTACACGGTGTTGGTCAACACACCGTTCGACCGGTTGCCGGACTGGATAGCACGCTGGAGCAGCGTTGATAAATCCCTGGTGTCCGTCCTCGATATGAACAAGGACGGCATTTTGCAACTCGCCGAGCTGGCAATTGGCGGTGACATCATTGTGTTGGCCACGCCCGAAATTGGTGGCATGCCCTATGTAGTGTCGGGATTGGTTGCCGCTGGCGGATTGGCGGCGGCTTTGTCAACTGCCGATGGCCTGTTGCTTACGATTGCCAATGCCCTTTCCCACGATATCTACTACAAGATCATCAATCCCAAAGCATCGGCGACAAGCCGCGTCATGGTTTCAAAATTTCTACTGCTATTGGCGGCTTTGGGAGCGGCCTACGTCGCGGCCAACAAACCCGCTGATATTCTGTTCATGGTCTCGTCAGCTTTTTCCTTTGCTGCGGCTACTTTTTTTCCGGCATTGACTTTGGGCATATTTTGGCGCCGGGCCAACAAATGGGGAGCCTCGACAGGCATGCTGGCGGGTCTTGGAACCACACTATGGTACATGTGCCAAACACAGCCTTGGCTGTATTCAATGACCCATGGGACAGTATTGACGCCTGAAATCCTGCAAGCGAATATTTGGTGGGACATTGAGCCGATCTCCGCCGGACTGTTTGGCGTTCCAGTGGCTTTCCTGACGACGATCATGGTGTCTTTGTTTACCGGCCCGCCGAGTCGGCAGGCAATGGAATTGGTCGATCAATTGAGGTATCCGGATTTAGCCCCTTTGTCGCCCGAGAGCCTCCCGAGGCGGTCTTGAGTGGAGCTATATTTTGTAAGGTAGATGTCAGTTACACGTCAGTCCCCGTTGGACTCCTGTCAGAATTAAGTCAGTGCCCGCTACCACAATAGATGCCGATCCTCCTAGTGAGGACGCGTAAACCAATTTGGAGACAAAACCCATGGCAACTTCTGAAGCAACACGGCCAATGAGTGAAACGGAGAGGACAGTTATCTTCGCGTCCTCACTTGGTACCGTTTTTGAGTGGTATGACTTTTATCTTTTCGGAGTGATGTCGGCCATTATTGCGGCTAATTTCTTTTCGGCATTGGACGAAAGCACACGTAACATTTTCGTACTTTTAGCCTTTGCGGCTGGCTTCGCGGTTCGTCCGTTTGGCGCTCTGGTATTTGGACGGCTTGGCGACATGATTGGCCGCAAGTACACCTTCCTGATCACGATCGTGATTATGGGTCTGGCGACTTTTCTGGTGGCCTTTTTACCGACCTATAAAACCGCCGGTATCATCGCGCCCATTTTGCTGATCGCTCTGCGCATGTTTCAGGGTTTGGCTCTGGGGGGCGAATACGGTGGTGCCGCTACTTACGTGGCAGAACACGCGCCGCATGGCAAGCGTGGCTTTTACACCGCGTGGATTCAAACAACAGCCACGGTGGGCCTGATGTTGGCATTGATGGTGATCTTGGGAACCCGAACCTACTTTGGTGAAAAGGAGTTTGCCGACTGGGCTTGGCGCGTTCCTTATGGGCTGTCTGGCATTTTGTTGATTGTGTCGATCTGGATCCGGTTGAAACTCAACGAGTCCCCGGCTTTCGCAAAAATGAAATCTGAAGGCAAAACCTCTAAATCACCACTGTCCGAGTCGTTTGGTCAGTGGAAAAACCTGAAAATTGTAATTTTGGCACTCGTCGGTTTGACTGCAGGCCAAGCGGTTGTCTGGTATACCGGTCAATTTTATGCGCTTTTCTTTTTACAATCCTTCCTTAAAGTGGACGGACCGACAGCCAACGTTTTGATTGCAGTGTCCCTCATTATCGGCACCCCATTTTTTATCTTTTTTGGCTCTTTGTCTGACAAAATTGGTCGAAAACCAATCATCATGGCAGGCTGCTTATTGGCTATCGTCACCTATTTCCCGCTTTTCAATGCGTTGACGACGTACGCGAATCCCAAACTGCAGCAAGCCATCCAAAAAGCGCCAGTAACTGTGGAATCAGACGCCGCTAACTGTGGCCTGATCCTGAACTTGACCGGCACCGCAAAATTCACAAATGCCTGCGATCTGGCACGGGTTTATCTGTCCAATGCCGGCGTGAATTACGACTTGGTAACAAAGACTGGCGCGGTTGCGACCGTTAAGGTTGGCGAAAAGGCAATCAGTGGCTATGACGCCAAGGCCCCGACGGCCAAAGACGACAAACCAAAGTTTGAGAAAGAGGTGCGTGAAGCGCTCAATGCGGCGGGTTATCCAGCTAAGGCCGACGCTATCCCGTTCGGATCAAGCAATTGGCTGATGCTGGTTGGCATTCTGACAATCCTTGTGATCTACGTCACCATGGTTTATGGCCCCATCGCAGCCATGTTGGTTGAGTTGTTTCCCACACGCATCCGCTACACGTCGATGAGCTTGCCGTACCATATTGGCAACGGGTGGTTTGGTGGATTCCTGCCCGCAATTTCTTTCTCAATCGTGGCGGCTCAGGGCAACATTTACAGTGGCCTTTGGTATCCCATCATCATCGCCTCTATGACCTTTATCGTCGGTATGTTGTTTGTCAAAGAAACCAAAGACGTCGACATTTACGCCAAAGACTAAGTTGGTGGCAGCTTGACTTTGAAGGCCCTCTCGAGAGAGGGCCTTTTTATTGAACGGAGGACATGATGTGGAAAATTGCCGTGGGATTTGTATTGTTTGCGGCGCTCGCCGTATGGATGCTTGGCCGAGGGGGTGACATCGATATGGGCGGGGAAAAACATGAAATCAATGCTCCCGCCGCACCTGCTGCGAGTGCGCCAGCCAAGGCGTCTAGTCAATAAATTGACTAGATAGGTGTAAACCCGTATTTTCTGTTTTGAGTCAAGCTTCCGTGCCGAATGCAAAGGTTTAGACTTTCATTGCGTCTTTTGTAACTCTAGCGATAATAGGGCGTATGGCCCTTGCGAAAACAGAAGTAGGTCAACGCGCATTCAAGGAACGGTCAGCCCAACTGACTGTGCGGCAGCGCTCAGCCTTCATTCTGTTTGATGGTGTCAAATCGGTCGCGCAAATAATATCGTCCACGACCGGATTGGGTGTCACGTTGGCTGATGTGGAGCATATGGTGTTGGTTGGTTTTCTCGCAGAAAAGCCAGGTTCGGGTTTGCCTAACGAGGTCTCCGCATTGCCCGTTGCGCTGACCCAAGAGTCAGCAGCACCGTCGGCTCAAGCGCCATCACCCACCGCTAGCATAGGCGCGCGCACCCCCCAAGAGCGATTTGCCGAAGCTTGGCCGTTGGCAACCCAGTTGACGGCTGGTATGGGTCTGCGCGGCTTTCGCCTTAACCTGTCCATTGAAGCGGCCCGTGGCTACGACGACCTTCTGGCCTTGTTTCCGAAAATTCAAGCAGCCGTTGGAGTCGACAAAGCCTTAGAGCTGGAAGGTGCACTCAAAGGGTGAAAATCTAATACACAATCTGGCTCACTGCTCTTCGACCCCTAGAATGTCTGGCCTCTACAGGAAAGACATCCACCCATGCCCCAGGGAATCATCCGCATTCGCGGAGCGCGCCAGCACAACCTCAAAAACCTTGACCTGGACATCCGCACGGGCGAGTTGACGGTGGTCACGGGGCCCAGCGGCTCCGGCAAGTCAAGCTTGGTGTTTGACACGCTGTACGCCGAAGGGCAACGGCGCTACGTCGAGACCTTCTCGGCTTATGCCCGCCAGTTTCTGGACCGCATGGACAAACCGGCGGTTGACAAGGTCGAGGGTGTGCCGCCCGCCATTGCCATTGACCAGACCAATCCTGTGCGGTCGTCACGCTCCACGGTGGGCACGATGACCGAGCTCAACGACCATTTGAAGCTCCTGTTCGCAAGGTCGGCGCAATTGTTTGACCGCGACACCGCCGAGCTGGTGCGCCATGACACCGCCGAAACCATCTACGCGGAAATTCTGGCCCGCACCCAAGCCGAACCGGAGACCCGGATCGCGCTGACGTTTCCGGTGGAACTACCTGGCAGCGCGACGCCAGAAGAAGTTGAACAATGGTTGTCCGTGAGCGGCTTCACCCGTGTTCAGGCGCAACGCGAAGCAGGCAGTGTGACAGGCCCTCGCAAGGTGCTGGATGTCATTGCCGACCGGTTCCGCGTGGCGGCCACCGAGCGTGCACGGGTGGTAGAGGCCATTGAGGTGGCGCTCAAACACGGCAGCGGTCGGATGTCCGCCTATGTATTGGGTACGCCGGAAGGCCAGGAATCTGCACCTTGGAAATTCTCGACTGGATTGCATTGCGCCAACAGCGACATCCGGTACGCAGACCCCATCGCCTCCATGTTCTCGTTCAACTCGGCAGTGGGGGCCTGTGAAACCTGCCGGGGCTTTGGCCGGGTGATTGGCGTGGATTTGGGGCTGGTGATTCCCAACGAAAAACTCACCTTGCGCGCCGGTGCGGTCAAACCGATGCAAACACCGGCCTGGAAGGAGTGCCAGGACGACCTGATGCGGCATGCCGAAACGGCGGGCATTCCGCGTGACACGCCGTGGAACAAACTCACCCCCGAGCACCAATATTGGGTAATCAACGGCTCGCCCAATTGGAACGGCAAATGGAACCAGCATTGGTTTGGCATCAAACGCTTTTTTGAGTACCTGGAGACCAAAGCCTACAAGATGCATATTCGCGTCTTGTTGTCAAAGTACCGCAGCTACACGACTTGCCCGGCGTGCAACGGCGCGCGCCTGAAGACCGACAGCCTGCTCTGGCGCATCGGCACCCGAGAGGATGCTGACACTGTGCTCGCGCCTTCCCGGCGTTATTTGCCCAAAGGTGTGAAGTGGCGACGTGAGCAACTGGAGCATATGCCAGGCCTGTGTTTACACGACCTCATGAGCCTGCCGATTGACCGGCTGCGCCGCTTTTTTGACCAGATGGCGAGCCAGCGTCAAGGTGAATTGAAAGATGGCGCCTCGCAGGCCTTGAAATTGCTGTTTGAAGAGATCGGCACCCGCCTCAAATATCTGTGTGATGTCGGCATTGGGTACCTCACGCTGGACCGCCAAAGCCGCACCCTGTCTGGCGGCGAGGTCCAGCGCATCAACCTCACCACTGCGCTGGGCACGTCTTTGGTCAATACGCTGTTCGTTTTGGATGAGCCGAGCATCGGTTTGCACCCGCGTGACATGGGCCGCATTATTGAAGCCATGCTGCGCCTGCGAGATGCTGGCAACACCTTGGTCGTCGTCGAACATGACCCAGCTGTCATGTTGGCAGCGGATCGCATGATCGACATGGGCCCTGGCCCCGGCGAACGCGGGGGGCGCATCGTATTCGATGGTTCAACTGAAGATTTGCGAAATGCAGATACTTTAACGGGCGCGTATTTGGGTGGCCACAAACAAGTCGGCATGGGATTCAAACGCCTGATCGCTGAAAACACGCCCAAACTGATCCTGGAAGGTGTCACCGAGCACAATCTCAAAGACGTGACGATTGAGTTCCCGCTTCAATCCCTGGTGTGTGTCACGGGCGTCAGTGGCTCGGGCAAATCCACCTTGATTCAAGACGTCTTGCACCCGGCCTTGATGCGCCACTTTGGCAAAGCCACTGACACCCCGGGCGCACATCAAAGGCTGCTGGGCGCCGACTTCCTCGGTGAGGTGGTGTTCGTCGATCAGTCACCGATTGGCAAAACGGCGCGGTCCAACCCGGCCAGCTACGTCGGCGCGTGGGACGCGATCCGCGAGATCTTTGCCAACGCGCATTTGGCAAGGCAGCGCGGCTATACAGCGACCAAGTTCAGCTTCAACAATGGCGATGGCCGCTGCGCCATGTGCGGAGGCTCTGGCTTCGAGCACGTGGAGATGCAGTTCCTGAGCGACGTGTACCTGCGCTGCCAGGATTGCGATGGCAAACGTTATCGCCCCGAAATTCTGGAGGTGGTGATCGAGCGGCGCTCGGCCGACACGGCCCGCCTGGCGGCGATGAACGTCGCCGACGTGCTGAACCTCACCGTCAGCGAGGCGGCGTTGGTGTTTGAGAATGACCGCGACGTGGTCCGCGCGCTGCAGCCGATCATCGATGTTGGACTGGAGTACGTCAAACTCGGGCAACCAGTGCCGACACTCTCGGGCGGAGAGTCGCAGCGGCTGAAGCTTGCGGGCTTTTTGGCCGACGCCGCTAAAAATGCCTCGGCCAGCCGCCAGGCCTTGGCGCGGCGTGGCACGCTGTTCATGTTTGACGAGCCCACCACCGGGCTGCATTTCGACGACATTGCCAAACTCATGCGCGCGATGCGCAAATTGCTGGGGGCGGGCCACTCGATCATCGTCATCGAACACAATCTTGATGTGATCCGCGCCAGCGACTGGCTGATTGACCTGGGGCCGGAAGGTGGCGACGCGGGTGGCGAAGTGGTGGCGACCGGCACGCCTGAGGATGTGCGGCAACATCTCAGGTCACACACCGGCAAGGCGCTGCGGGACTATGAGCAGGCGCTGGGGCTCGGGTCGCACGGGGTCGAGTCACCCGTGCCAAATTGGCGGACAAAGGCGGCTGGCGGCAAACGCCCTGATGCGCCCATGCCCGTTGACGCCATCCAGATCATCAATGCCAAAGAGCACAACCTCAAGTCGTTGACCGTCAACATCCCGCGCGGCAAATTCAACGTGATCACGGGCGTGAGCGGTTCCGGCAAATCGACCTTGGCGTTTGACATTCTCTTCAACGAAGGCCAGCGCCGGTATCTGGAATCGCTCAATGCGTATGCCCGCAGCATCGTGCAGCCCGCAGGGCGGCCTGAGGTTGACGCGGTGTACGGCATTCCGCCCACCGTGGCAATCGAGCAACGGCTGTCGCGCGGCGGGCGAAAAAGCACGGTAGGCACGACCACCGAGGTTTGGCATTTCTTGCGCCTGCTTTTTGTCAAGCTCGGCACGCAGCACTGCGTGCGTGACGGCGCCGCCGTGGCCCCACAAACACCCGACAGCATTGCGGCGCAGTTGCAGAAAGCCTATCGCGGTCAACATATTGGATTGTTGGCCCCTCTGGTCATGAACCGGAAGGGCGTCTACACCGAGCTGGCCGATTGGGCGCGCCCGCGCGGGTTCACGCACCTGCGGGTGGATGGCCACTTTTTGCCCACCACGAATTTCCCGCGCATCGACCGGTTCAAGGAGCACACGATCGAGTTGCCAGTGATGAGCCTGGACGTGTTGCCAGAACGTGAGCGCCGCCTGCGCGAGGCGCTCGCCCAAACCCTGGCGCACGGCAAGGGCTCGGTGCACGTGCTGAGCCAACTGGCGGGGCTGGGCGCAGCCATGGCGGCGGGCACGGCTACGGCAGCTATCGGCAAGCTTGAAGCCTTCTCCACCACCCGCGCCTGCCCGGTGTGCAGCACCTCCTATGCCGAGTTGGATCCACGCCTGTTTTCCTACAACAGCAAACACGGCTGGTGCACGGAATGTGTGGGCACGGGCGTCAAACTCAACAAAGAGCAACGCAAGGCGATGGACGACTCCATCCAGTCCGACGACACGGGAGGCCGCGAAAAGACGTTTGGCGAGCCAGAGCTGGAGGACGTTTCCGATGCCGCCTGTGCCGCCTGCCAGGGCACACGTTTGAACCCGACGGCGCGCGCAGTGAAATTCTGCGGGGTTGGCATCACCGAACTGGCGCGTTTGAGCGTGACAGACATCCGCCTGTGGATCCACAAACTGCAGTCTGAAGGGGCCTTGAGCCAGCGCGAAAAAGATATCGCGCATGACTTGATTCCCGAAATCAAGAGCCGTTTGACTTTCCTGGAAGAGGTCGGCCTGGGCTACCTCACGCTGGATCGGGGTGCGCCCACCTTGAGCGGCGGCGAGGCCCAGCGCATCCGTCTGGCAGCGCAATTGGGAAGCAATTTGCAGGGGGTTTGTTATGTGCTGGATGAGCCGACCATCGGCCTGCATGCGCGTGACAACGCTATTCTTTTAAAAGCACTTCATTCGCTCAGCGACAAGGGCAACACCTTGGTGGTGGTGGAGCATGACGAGGAGACCATCCGTGCGGCCTCCCACATCATCGACATTGGCCCCAGCGCGGGCAAACGTGGCGGCAATCTGGTGGCCGAGGGCTCGGTGAAGGACATCCAAAAAGCCAAAGCCTCGCAAACCGGGCGTTATTTGCTGCACGCGATGAAACACCCCATGCAATTGCGCAGGCCCGTGGGATTGTTTGGATCGAAACCAGCCTTGACGCTCCCACCGGCGCCTCAAGCCGCAGAGCCCGCCGCCAAGAAAAAAAAGGGCGCCAAACCGGGCCTGCAATTCGACGCCCATGTGGCGAACCCCCCTGCCGATAGCTGGTTGACCGTCACCGCAGCGAGCCTGCATAACCTGCAATCCGTTACCACTCACATCCCCTTGGGCCGCCTCGTTGCCGTCACCGGCGTGAGTGGCTCAGGCAAGTCCACGCTGGCGCGGGACGTGCTTTTGGCCAACGTGCAAACCGCCGTGCAAAAACGCTCAACCCGTGCTGGCCGCGATGCGCTGGCCGCAGGCGAAGCGATGGGTTGGACCGGTTGCGGCAGCGTGGCGGGCTTCGAGCCAATTGACCGTGTGCTCGAAGTGGACCAAACGCCGATTGGCAAAACGCCGCGCAGTTGTCCGGCGACCTACATCGGGTTTTGGGACATCATCCGCCGCCTTTTTGCCGACACCCTGGAAGCCAAGGCACGCGGGTACGCCGCCAACCGTTTCAGCTTCAACACCGGCGAAGGCCGCTGTTCAAGTTGTGAGGGCCAGGGCATCCGCACCGTGGCGATGAGTTTTCTGCCCGACGTGAAGGTGCTGTGCGAAAGCTGCAAAGGCGCGCGTTTCAACCCCGAAACCCTGGCGGTGACCTGGCGCGGCAAAAACATCGGCGATGTGTTGCAGATGGAAGTGGACGAAGCCGTCGGGTTTTTTGGCGCGATGCCGGCCATCAGCCACCCGGTGCAGTTGCTGCAAGATGTAGGGCTGGGCTACCTCACGCTGGGGCAACCGTCGCCCACCTTGAGCGGCGGCGAGGCGCAGCGCATCAAACTCGTGACCGAGTTGGCCAAGGTGCGCGACGACATCACCCGCCGTGGCCAAAAGCCGCCGCACACCTTGTACGTGCTGGACGAGCCCACCGTGGGCCTGCACATGGCCGATGTCGAAAAACTCATCAAGGTCTTGCACCGCCTGGTCGATGGCGGCCACAGCGTGGTGGTGATCGAACATGACCTGGACGTGGTCGCAGAAGCCGATTGGGTGATTGACCTCGGCCCTGATGGCGGCGACGCGGGCGGGCGCGTGGTGGTGGCCGCCACGCCCGAGGGTGTGGTCGCCGCAGGTTCACATACGGGGCGCGCCTTGAAAGCGGTGTTGGCACGTTGAAAATATTGTCTATAAAAAATATTTAATATAGTAAATAGATTTAAATATAGTCAAATTTATATTAAATATATAGCATATATTTAAATATATTCGTGGCCTAATGCAATAAAAATTAAAAGTTTATTTTTAAAAATATATTTTTAGTAAATTTAGCAAATAAAAGTCAGCGCCACGGGTGCAGTCCAGATCTCTGATGGACCGTCAGAACCGCCATTTTTTGTCCCCACCCCCCCCCTGAACCGGGGATGGCGAACGCCGCAACCCCTGCCGATACTTCCCGCTTCACCAATCCCAGGGAGTATCCAAATGATCGTTCGACATCTTATTCAGTCG
>JANLYO010000088.1:0-4348 GCA_031365665.1 Rhodoferax sp.
CGTCGTATCGGGCCAGGTAGGTGGCGGTGTCACCGATGTAACGGAAGAAGGTGCCCAAGGGGCCGTCGTTGTTGAAGCTCAAACTCAAGGTGCAGATGGCGCCGTTGGCGGCCTTGAGCTGGATGCTCATGTCCATCGCGATGCCCAGCGCGGGGTGAACCGGCCCCTGCACCGCGTTGGCCTTCACGATGGGGCTGCCAGCCTGGTAGGCAAACAGGTCCACGGTGTGCGCGGCGTGGTGCCACAGCAGATGATCCGTCCAGCTGCGCGCCTGGCCCAGCGCGTTCATGTTGGTGCGGCGGAAGAAATAGGTTTGCACATCCATCTGCTGGATGTTGAACCGGCCCGCCTTGATCTCGTTGTTGACGTACTGGTGGCTGGGGTTGAAGCGGCGCGTATGGCCGCACATGGCCACCAGTTTGCTGGACTGGGCCAGCGCGACCACGTCTTGCGCACCCCTGAGCGTGTCAGCCAGCGGTATCTCGACCTGCACGTGTTTGCCTGCGCGCAGGCAGGCCAGCGTCTGCTCGGCATGCATTTGCGTCGGAGTGCACAGGATGACGGCGTCCACCTCTTTCAAGGCCAGGCTTTCACTCAAATCCGTTGCGACGTGGGTTATGCCGTATTTGGCGGCGACTTCCCTGGTTTTTTCAAGATCGCGCCCGATAACGGAGACCACTTCCACGCCGTCAATGTTCTGGATGCCGTCGATGTGCTTGATGCCGAAGGCGCCTGCGCCAGCCAGGGCGACTTTGATGGTTTTGCTCATGGGGTCAACTTTCAGGAGTTTTCAAGGATCAGGTGGCCGACCGAGGTATTGCTCGCCGGAACATGGTGGAAGCGATGATGCACTTTGGGCTTGGCGCCTCCGTTCAGGTCGGCCATGGCACCGCGGGCGATCAGCCACATCACCAGTTCGATGCCTTCGCTGCCAGCTTCGCGCACGTAGTCGATGTGTGGCAGCTTGGCCAGACCCTCCGGGTCATCAACCATTTGGTCAATGAATTTTTTGTCCCAGTCGAGGTTGATCAGCCCCGCGCGCGGGCCTTGCAGCTGGTGGCTCATGCCGCCGGTGCCCCAGATCTGCACATTCAGCGGTTCGTCGTAACTCTCGATGGCTTTGCGGATCGCCTTGCCCAGGTTCAGGCAGCGCTGGCCGCTGGGCACCGGGTATTGCACCACGTTGACGGCGAAAGGGATCACCGGACACGGCCACTTGAAGTTGTCTGCGGAAGGCTGGCCACACAGCAAATTCAGCGGCACGGTCAAGCCGTGGTCCACGTCCATCTTGTTGACGATGGTCAGGTCAAAGTCCTGCTGGATCACCGACTGCGCGATGTGCGAAGCCAGATCAGGGTGGCCGATGACCGTGGGCACCGGGCGCGGGCCCCAGCCTTCGTCGGCGGGCTCGAACTTCGCCGCCGTGCCAATCGCAAAGGTGGGGATCATCTCCAGGCTGAAGGCCGTGGCGTGGTCGTTGTAGACGAGGAAGATCACGTCGGGCGTGTTGTGCTTCATCCATTGTTTGGAGGGCTCGTAGCCATTGAACAGGGGCTTCCAGTAAGCCTCCTCTGTCTTGCCGAGGTCGATGGCCGCGCCAATGGCGGGGACGTGGGAGGTGTAAACCGAAGAGGTGATGCGTGCCATGTTGATCAGTCCAGAAGTTTGCCGGTGCCATGGCCTTGCGGCTGGCGCTCGGGTTGCGCCGTGCCGTGTTCACCGGCGTAACGGTTGCCCTCGACCGAGCGGCCGCCAGCAATCATCATGTCGCGGTATTCGATCTCGGTCATGCCGGTCATGCTGCCGGCCATTTGCTGAAAACTCTTGCCGTGGGTGGCGCCGAGTTTGGCCAGGAAGTAGATGTTGCCGCCCAGCGCAATGGCGCGGTTCAGGTCGGCGGCGAGCACGGCCAGTTTCTGGTCTTCGGTCATTGGCCATTCGTCGAGGTAGGCACGCTGGTTGGCCTTGAAACGCTCGCGGTTTTCGGCCTTCATCAGCGACATGCAGAACTGGTTGAGGTGGTAGCCCTTGCGGCTTTGTTCGGCGTCAAAGATCGTTGTGCCGGGCACATCGAGGTAGTTTTTATTCAGGGACATGGTGGACTCAGCTCATTTGACACATTGGAAGGACAGCGGCTTGCTGGGATCGCCCGCGCTGTATTGGGGCCACAGCGGCCATTCGCACAGGGGCATCTCGCGGGTGGTGGCGACCGGCAGGCTGAGCGTCTGCTCGACCAAGGTCATGCGGCTGGGGGTTTGACCCTGCTCCACCCATTGGGACAGCGCCGACAGGATATCCACATTGCCCGGTGCTCCGCTGCCCACATGGTCCACGCCCGGCGCGGTATAGAGCCTGATGAATTTGTCCGCCGTTTCACGGCCCATTTTCTGCACCACGGATTCGTAATAGGCGATGCCGGCATACGGGCTTTGCGCGTAGTCGGCCATGTTCTCCAGCATCATCAGCTTGCCGCCACGGGCGTTGAAGGCGCTCAGGTCAGGGTTGGTGGCATCCATCAAGGCCGAGACCTCCAGCACACGGGTGTGGTAGAGCTCGGGGCGGTATTTACTCACGTCGTAATTGACATCGCGCACAAAAATGTGGCGCAAAGCGCCGCTGCCGAAGAACCACGCAATGCCGTTGTCTGGTTTGGCGGGCTGTGTGGGCGCGCTGTTGCCGGTGTACCACGCGCTCCAGCCGCCTGTGGGACCAGCGGCAGGTGTGCCCTCGCCGCTCACCCCCCAGCCGGGGTATTCGGTGACGCCATTCGCCAAGGCAAACGGGAATTTGTAGCTGGAGTGGTAGCTCTGCACCGCCTTGACTTGCGCGGCGGTGAGGCAGGTGGCGTTGTCGGCGCCGACACATTGCAGCCGGGTCACATCAAAACGGGCCTTGCAGGCGACCGGGTTGGCCACCAGCCCGTCCTTGATGCCGTCCATCTCATCACAGGCGGCCAAAACGGCGTTGTGCGCCAATTCGACTTTGGTGCGCGGCATCCAGGCGTCGCCCATGGTCGTCAAGCCCGCGCGGTTGCTCACATGCATGAGGCCGGTCCAGTTGATGACCGGCACGCGGCTGAAAATGCCATCAAAGTCGTTCGGATAACGCTGCGCCATGTTCAGCGCCTCGCGACCGCCCTCGGAGCTGCCGGCGAAGTACATCTTGTAGGGCGCGCGGCCATAGGCACGCTGCGTCAGCGCGACCGCCACATCGCGCACTTTTTTATAGGAGGCATGGGCGAAATTGACAAAGGCCTCGTCATTCGCCGCAAAGGCCTGGGGCGCCACCCCCGGCGCATTCTGGTGCCCGGAATCGGTGCCGTAGGTCACATAACCCTGCGCCAGCGGCGAGGGCTGGTCAAACCGGCCTGCGGGAATCAGGCCGGTGCCGGTAGTGACCGTGCCGTTGAACCCACCGCCGCCGTATTGCACCGTGCGGCCATTCCAGTCGAGCGGGAAATTGACCTGGAACAGGATGGGCGGCGCGGCTTTGTCCACCGGCAGGATGCGACCCAGCACTTTGCAGATGGCGGGCGTTTCCGGGTTGATGCGCGAGGCCGGCGTGGCGCCGCGCTCGGCCACACTCAAAAAGGTGTTGGTGGCCATGGCGGCCGAATCAATCACCGTGCCGGCGTTGGGAAGGCCGATGGCCGCCGCATCCAGCGGCGCGGCCAGCGCGGCGCAGGCCTTGGCCGCGTCTTCACCCAGGCTGATCGGCCCTGTCGGCGCGTTTGAGCCCATCGTGGTACAGGCTGCCAGCAGCGAAGCTGCCGCCAGCAAACCTGCCAACTTCAGGAACCCGACATCATTGATGTTTTCAAAAGTCATGTGTGTCTCCTTGAGTATCTTGAACATTGCCTGCAATGGGCTGTCAAATCGTGGTCAATTGGCCCAATACAGGCGGGTCGGGTTATCCACCAGCAGCTTTTGCTGCTGCTCTTTTGTCACGGCGATGTGCGGAATGAAGTCCACCAGCAAGCCGTCATCAGGCATGTGATCCTTCAGATTTGGGTGCGGCCAGTCGGTGCCCCACAAGACGCGGTCGGGAAACATCTCGACAATCCTGCGGGCAAACGGGATCACGTCGGCGTACGCGTTTTGCTCGCCATTCAGGGCTTTTGGACCGGTGACGGAAAGGCGCTCCGGGCAACTCACCTTGCTCCATACGTTGGGGTGCTGCTGCATGAATTTGACGAACAACGCGAACTCGGGGCCGTCCACCGGCTTGCTCACATCAGGGCGGCCCATGTGGTCCACCACCACGGTGGTGGGCAGCGCGGTGAAGAAGTCCCACAGTTCGGGCAGGTCGACCGCCTCGAAGTAGATGACGACGTGCCAGCCCAGCGCCT
>JANLYO010000121.1:0-33190 GCA_031365665.1 Rhodoferax sp.
CACCCATTCACCCAGAGCGTCGTTCAACGACCCAGAGGTCGAGAAACGCCTGCCCTTTGATTTGGCCAAGGCGCGTGCCTTGATGGCCGAGGCCGGTTATCAGCAGGGTTTTGAGGTGACGCTGGATTGCCCCAACTCAAGCCCGGCCGCCGCAGCCATTTGCACCAGCCTGGCCACGATGTGGGCGCAGATCGGAGTGAAGATTCGGGCCAATCTGATGCCGGTGCCGCTGTTTTACGGCAAGACGGAAAAACTCGACACCTCGCTGTACCTGTTTGGCTGGGCCGGCGCCAGCACCGACGTGGAGCCGCAACTCACTTCGCTGCTGCGCCAGCGTGCGCCAGGGGGCGTGGGCCACTTCAACTGGGGCAACTACAAAAACCAGAAACTCGAAGACCTGGCGGTCGCGTCCTACAAAGAAACCGACCCGGCCAAACGCGAGCAACTCATCAAGGCCGCCCTGCTGGAGCACAACGAGCAGGTGAACCACATTCCGATGCACCGCAACGGCATTCCCTGGGCGATGCGCAGCAACGTCACCGCAGTGCATCGGGCGGACAACCGCATGGAATGGCGTTGGATCACGGTGGCGGCGAAGAACTAAAAACCGCCGGGATGGCTGCTGGTTTCTGAAATTGGCACGCATGCCAACAGTTTTCAAATGTTGATACGGGTGTTAATTATAGACGGAAAACTGGCTCTAAAACCGAGATCAATGAAAAAATTAGCACCTAGTCCACGTATTATATGAATAGTTTGCTATTAAAAAAGTAGCAAACGTTTTCTCGAGATCGCTGCTCAATCGCCCGCTGCAACTACCGGGGCAGCAGGCCACCCAAGCGCCCCAGCCATGCGCGCCTGGTTGCGGTGCCATCACAAGCCGGCAAACACCAAATTGAAAAAACCTCCGGCCTGTCGCCAGACGGGAGCTTGGAGGCTGGCGCGGCTCTGGGCAGCCACCTCAAGCTCTGTGACAGCGAAAGATCAGGCGGCTTTGCGGGCTTTGCGCACAGCGCGTTTGACCGTCGACACGGTGGCGGCGGCTTGACTGCCCGCAGCAGCTTTGACGAGCTGTGTCGAGCGCAGCTCGATGCGGGCGGCGACTTTGCTTACGGCAACAGCAGCCGGCACAGCGGCGACGGCCATCTTGGTGAAGGCTTTGTTGCCGGTGGCTTTCTCAAATTTGCCAGCGTTGGCCGCGACCTGCTGCACACCTTTGGCGGCAAGTTCGACGGCGCGGCTGATGGCCATGTCGGCGCCATCGCTGGAGAGTGTGATGCCTTTGATGTAGATGCCGCTGATTTTTTTCTGCGCGGCCAGGGCGTTGTTGCGCACTTCAGCGCTCAGGCTCTTGGCGGATTTCGTCAGTGCCGATTCCCAACGCTGGTTCACCAGGCCAGCCACGCGCTCGTTGCCCACGCGGTAAGCGTTGACGACGTTTTTGGCGGTGTTGCCGTAGGTTTCGATCAGGTCTTGGGTCACTGAGGACAGATTTTGCGTGTTCATGATGTTGTGTTCCTTGCGGGTTGAAAACTGTTGATGAGTTGAATTCTCACAGTTCAAGCTAGGGCACACACCCTAAAAGCCGCATGTTTCCTAGAGCGGCGCGTCTAGTGAGCCTCCGCACGGGCCCTGGCACAGGCTCTCGCAAAAGCCCGGTGTCGGGTGTGTCGCTGGTGCCGAGCGCCTCAACGCTGCGGCATGTTTTTGTCAGTGAAGCCGAGGCTCACGCTGGCGTCGGCGGGGATGGCGGGCATGGTGCTGTTCCAGTCGATCCAGGCTTGGCGCAAAGCGCTGAAACGGGCCGGTTCATATGCTGCCAGATTGGCGCGTTCGCGTTCGTCTTGCGTGAGGTTGAAGAGGTATTCGTTGTCGTCTACCTTGAGGTATTTCCAGTCGCCATCACGCAAAGCCCTTTGGCTGCGGTGGTTCATGCGCCAATGAAGCGGGCGCTGGAAGCTGTGGCGGGCATCGCGCAACACCGGCAACATGGAGATGCCGTCGAGTGGATAACGCGTGTCGCCCGCCACGCCTGCGGCGTCCAGCATCGTGGCGGACCAGTCCATCGTCATGCAGAGTTGCGTGCTGCTCCCGCCTGCGGGTATGGCAGCGGGCCAATGCGCCACCCAGGGCACACGAATGCCGCCTTCGGTCAAGTCCATCTTGCCGCCCACCAGAGGCCAGTTGTCTGAAAACCGCTCGCCGCCGTTGTCGCTGGTGAAGACCAGCAGGGTGTTGTCGAGTTGTCCGTTGGCGCGCAATGCGGCAACGAGCCAGCCGATGCCTTCGTCCATGTGGTGGATCATGCGCCGGTAGCTGTGAATGTTGCCGCCATGCAAATGGAAGAGTTTGCCCGTGAGGGATTCAGCCAAGTCGGCGTCGTCGCGGGTCTCCCAGGGCCAATGCGGCGAGGTGTAGTGCATGCTGAGGAAGAAGGGGGCGTCTTGCCCGGCCATGCGGTTCACATAATCGACCGAGCGTTTTGAGATCAAGTCGGTCAGGTAACCGCTTTCGTGTTTTTCCTGTTCGCCCTCGTACAGGTCGTGGGCGCCGGTGGACGCGCAATGCGTGAAGTAGTCCACACCGCCCGACATCGGCCCAAAGAACTCGTCGTAGCCAGATTTCAGCGGCCCAAACGAAGGTGCGTAGCCGAGGTGCCATTTGCCGATCAAGGCGGTGCGGTAGCCGGCTTCTTTGAGCAGCGACGGCAATGTGGGGTGCTCGGGCGGCAGGCCCAGAACCGTGCTGCCTTTGCTTTTGCTGTTGATGGGCTCCTCTGCCGCGCCCCGCAGGCGGTACTGGTAACGCGCCGTCATCAGCGCAAAACGGGTGGGCGAGCAGACCGGTGAGTTTGAATAACCTTGCGTGAACCTGATGCCATTTGCGGCGAGCTGGTCGATCACTGGCGACACGGGCGCGCGGCCACCGTAACAGCCGAGGTCCGCGTAGCCCAAATCGTCAGCGACGATGAAGATGATGTTGGGGCGGCCGGCCGGCACAATGGCCGTCATGATGCGACAAACCCGGTGGCTTTGACCACGCGCGCCCACTGTGCGGAGTCTTCCTTGATCTTCGCCGTGAGTTCCGCGCGGCTGCCACCTACCGGGTACATGCCCGCAGCGAGCAATTGCGCCCGCACTTCGCGCGACTGCACGGCTTTGTTGAACTCGGCGTGCAGGCGTTCCATCACCGCTTTGGGGGTTTTAGCCGGTGCCAGGTAAGAGAACCAGCCAGTGGCCTGCAGCTTGGGAAAGCCTTGTTCGATGAGTGTGGGCACATCCGGCATGAAGGGTGAACGCGTCGCGCCGCTGGTGGCCAGCACTTTGACTTTGCCACTGTTGCGGTGCGCGATGGTGCCGCCCACCACGTCAAAAAACATCAAAATCTGGCCGCCCAGAATGTCTTGCCGCGCGCCCGCAGCGCCCCGGTAGGGCACGTGGGTGGCTTTGATGCCCGCAGCTTCGTTGAGCATCTCGATCAAAAAATGGGACGGCGTGCCTGCGCCATAGGAAGCGATGGAGGCCTTGGCCGGGTTGGCCTTGATCCATTCGATCAACTCCTTGAGGTTGTTGGCGGGCACGGACGGGTGTACGTTCAGCGCCAGCTCGAAACGCGCCGCCAGGACGATCGGCTCGTAATCTTTGAGTGAATCAAACTTCACGTCTTTGTAGGTGTGCGGGTTCATCGCCAACATGGAAGCCGTGCCCAGCACCAGGGTGTGTCCGTCAGGCTCGGCAATTTTTGCAGCCTCCATGGCGATGTTGCCATTCGCTCCGGATTTGTGCTCCAGAATCACGATGCCCAACGAGTCTTTGACGTTCGCTGCAATGGCGCGCGTCAATACGTCCATGGTGCCGCCTGGGGGCACGCCAATCAAGACGCGGATCGGTTTCGCGGGAAAAGTTTGCGCGGCGCTTGGCGAGGGCAAAACCAGGCTGCCCAGGCTGGCCGCGAGGGCGCCGAGGGTTTGTCTGCGGCTGGCAAGAGGGAGGAGTTTGGGCGAGAGTTTGGATTTCATGGTGCAGCCATTTTTGCCGATTCTTCCCTTGTCCATCTCGCGCCGCTAAACTCCGTCATTCAGGAAAACCCTCAAGCAGGAAAGAACAATCATGATTTTCGTCGTTGCCACCATCGATTTGAACCCCGGAACCCGCGAGGCGTTTCTGGCCGAATTCAAGAAAAACGTGCCCTTGGTGTTGGCTGAAAACGGCTGCATTGCCTATGCACCGGCGCTTGATGCCGAAACCGGTTTCCCCACGCAGTTCAAGACCGGCCCCAACAGCGTGACCGTGATCGAACAGTGGGCGAGTGTGGACGCGCTCAAGGCGCACGCCGTTGCGCCGCACATGAGGAGTTACCGCGCGGCGGTGAAGGATTTCGTCAAGAATGTTGAATTGCGCGTGTTCGACCCGGCGTGATGGCGCAGGCTGACCTTGCCCGATTACCTGCGTTGGCGGGCAGGTTTGGTTCCAATTTGGGCAACTACACATGAGCATTCTCCCCGTGAGCCTGTTGGCCCCGCCACAGCTGGACGACCCGCGCCCCCTGGTGATTTACCACGGTGGGGGTTGCCCGGATGGCTTTGCAGCGGCGCTCGCGGCTTGGTTTTTCTACGCTGGCCGCGCAGAATTTGTAGCGGCTGACCATGGCGACATTCATTCGATGGGCGATCTGCCTGACGTGGCAGGCCGAGCTGTGTATGTGCTGGATTTTTCGTTCACTGAAGCGATCTTGAAATCGATTGACGAACGCGCCGCGCGTTTGATGCTGCTGGATCACCACCAAAGCGCCGCCGATGCGCTGGGCGGCTTCACCTGCCGCTGCGGGGCCCTGCATTTCGACATGAAAAAGAGCGGCGCGCGCCTGGCCTGGGAGTTTTTCCAACCCAACCGTGCGTTGCCGGACTTGGTGCGTTTTGTAGAAGACCGCGACCTGTGGGTCTGGTTGCATCCGCAAAGTGCGCCGTTTCTGGCAGCGCTGGACATGGAAACCCAGACATTCCAGCGCTGGGCAGATATCGCCAATTTCGGACCGGCCGAAATGGCTGCGTTTTTGGCCCGGGGCCAAGCCATGGACGAAAAGTTCAACAAACTTGCCGAGGGCATTGCCGAAAGCGCCAAACCTGTCGTTTTCAACGGCGTTGAGGGACTGATGGTCAATGCGCCCAATGTCTTTCACAGCCTCTTGGGCAATGTGTTGAGCCAGAAAAGCGGCACGTTTGCATTGATCTGGACGGTCCACAAGACTGGCGCCATCAAGGCGGGCCTGCGTTCACAAAAAGGTTTTGACTGCATTCCACTGGCGCAAAGCATGGGCGGCGGCGGCCACCCGCAAGCCAGCGCGTTCCGCATGGAAGTTGATTTGCTGCCCGAGCTTTTGCGCGGTCGCCTGAACGCGCCCTGACAGGCGCCCATAAACGTGGCGATCCAGTGGTTTCCGGGGCACATGCACCTCACCCGCAAGGCCATTGCCGAGCGGATTGGTGAGATTGACGTGGTCATTGAGCTGCTGGACGCACGCTTGCCCGGCTCCAGCGCCAACCCGATGCTGGCCGCGTTGACCATTGGCAAACCCACCCTGAAAATCCTCAACAAGCAGGATCTGGCGGATGCAACCCAGACAAGCGCTTGGCTGGCGCATTACAACGCACTGCCTGCCACGCAGGCGTTTGGCCTGGACGCCAGCATGAGCGCGCCGGCGCAGCAATTGCGCCGCGCTTGTATGGCCTTGGCCCCCACGCGCGGCGGCATGAGCAAACCCATGCGGGTGTTGATCTGCGGCATTCCCAATGTCGGCAAATCCACACTTATCAACACGCTGACCGGCAAACGCTCTGCCAAAACCGGCGACGAAGCCGGTGTGACACGCTTGACGCAGCGCATCACCTTGGCTGACGGGTTTTACCTCTTCGACACCCCCGGCGTGTTGTGGCCCAAAATTTCCATTGAACACAGCGGCTACAACCTTGCCGCTAGCGGCGCGATTGGCAAAAATGCCTACGAAGAGATCGATGTGGCCTTGGCGGTGCTGGCTTACCTGAAAACGCGTTACGTCGGCCTGCTGGCATTGCGCTACAAATTGTCCGATGCAGTGGACATGGCCACGATGCCCGAAGAAGACCTGCTCACCGCCATCGCCCGCCAACGCGCGGCGCTTCAGGCCGGCAACAAGGCCAATCTGCAAAAGGCGGCGGAAATTGTGATCCATGATTTCAGGAGCGGCGCGTTGGGCCACATCACCCTGGAGACCCCCGCCGAGTTTTTGGCCTGGGAAGCGGCTGCGGCGCTGGCCGAGGCAGACAAGGCCGCGAAAAAAGAAGCGCAAAAAGCCGGCAAAAAAGCCACGATTGCAAAGCGCAACTGAGGCGAGTTCCGGCGGTGCGACAGCCTCGCCGCAAAACTGCCCAACGCGGGAGGCCGCGCCAGAGACTGCGCAATTTTGCCCTGCGAAGTACAATAGTCGGTTGCTCAAAGCAAGCCGATTGCAGATTGTTGCGAATTTTGGAGAATTGAAGTGGCCAAGGAAGAACTGATTGAAATGCGGGGCAAGGTCTCGGAGGTGCTGCCGGACTCGCGTTACCGCGTCACGCTGGAGAACGGCCACGTGCTGATTGCCTACTCGGGCGGCAAAATGCGCAAGAACCACATCCGCATCATCGCGGGCGACGATGTGTCTCTGGAAATGTCGCCTTACGATCTCTCCAAAGGCCGCATCATGTTCCGCCACATTGCGGGACGCTCCAGCTTTAACCAAAGTTAAGCTGGCTCAAGCCCAAGCTGATTTTCAGCAAGAGCAGCGCTCAGCAAGCCATCTGCAACGCCCCCAATTTAGCCCCGGCACTCGGAAACTGAACTGTGACGACCAACGCCGAAACTGCGTTTGAGGTGGTGCCGCGTGACCTGGCCGCCTACAAAAAAGGCAATACGGGCATCGATTACGTGCACCGGTTTGAATCCGGCAAACCCGGCCCCCACGTGCTCATCAACGCGCTGACGCACGGCAACGAATTCTGCGGCATGTCCGCCGCAACCCATCTGCTGGACACCGGCGTGCGGCCCCTGATCGGCACACTCACCGTGAGTTTTTCAAATGTGGAGGCTTACGAAAGTTTCGACCCTTCGAACCCGTTTGAGAGCCGCCAACTGGTGCATAACTTCAACCGCATTTGGTCGAATAGCTGGTTGGATGGCCCAGAAGACAGCCCGGAGTTGCGCCGCGCACGCCTGATGCGCCCAGTGGTCGCAGCGGCAGACCATATTCTTGATATTCACTCGACCAGCCAGGACGTGGTGCCGTTTTGGGTTTACAAACCGTTCGAGCGCAACGCGGCGGTGGCGATGGCCATCGGGCAACCTTCAGTGCATATGGTGATGCCCGGCGGCATGAGCTCTGGCGCCCCCTTGATGGAATACGGCGAACACGGCAAGTCGCCCGAGCAGGGCAGCACCAAAGGCGCGTCGATGGTGGTCGAATGCGGCCAACACTTCAAACGCGCCAGCAGCGAGCTGGCAACCGCTGTCACCCTGGATTTTCTGGCCCACTTCGGCCTGGTCGCGCCCCAGGCTCCCATCGTGCCAAAACCCGCGCAACTGCGCCTGGAATTGCTCCACACCCACGTCATCAAAACCACCGCCTTCGCGCACGTGCGGCCCCTGATTGGCTTTGAGGTGTTTGCCAAAGGCGAGCTGATTTCCACCGATGGCGCCGAGGAGGTTCGCGCGCCCTGTGACCACTGCACGGTGATGATGCCTGCGCGCACCGCCATTGTTGGCCGCGAAGGCCTCTACCTTACCCGCCCGATCTAGCGCTGGTGGATTGGCTGCGGCGCTGGGTGTTTCGCCATGGGCGAAATTTTTTGGCGCGACACACCAGCTTTACAAAAATCCCCTACCATCCGATGCAAACAGGACACCTGCAACATCACCCGGAAGGTTCGATATGACGCGCACAGCTTGGGCCACAGCATTGGCCTTGGGTCTTTTTGGCAGCCTCAGCGGCGTGGCCTCCGCCACTGGTTTGGCGACTTGCGATTCAGGCTCCAAAAGCGGCTGGCAGCCAGTTGAAAAACTCGAACAGATACTCAAGGAAAAAGGCTTTGTGGTGCGCCGCGTCAAGGAAGATGGCGGCTGTTATGAGGTATACGCGCTCAACGAAAAAGGCGAGCGCGGTGAATATTATTTTCACCCCGTGACCCTGGCGCCGGTACCGACCAAAGCACGTTAACTAGCCCGCAGAATCGTGCCGGGCGCCATACCGATGCAAACCGTGTGGAGCCCGTCGCTGCGGCTGCTGCATTGGCTCTTGGCGGTGTCAATGATCGTCAGTTTTGCCACCCATGAAGGCGGTGGCAAGTGGCATGAGTGGACGGGTTACGTGGCGCTGGCAGCAGCGCTCACACGATTGGTGATGGGATTTACAGGCGCGGGTTATTGGCGCTTTGGGCAGTTTGTCCGCGCTGTGCCCGCCACCTGGGCTTACGCTTTGCAGGTTATCAAAAAGACCGAGCCGCGTTTTCTGGGCCATAACCCGCTGGGAGCCTGGATGGTGCTGGCGCTCTTGGCTGATGCCATTGCCACGGGCCTGACCGGCTGGCTTTACACCACGGATCGTTTCTTTGGCTACGCCTGGCTCGAGAGCCTGCACAGCGTGCTCGGGCATGCTTTGATTCCGCTTTTGGCCTTGCATCTGGCCGGTGTGGCGTTCACTTCCTGGCGGCATCGCGAAAACCTGCTGGCGGCCATGTTGCACGGCAAAAAACCTGCGGCAGGGCCGTCAGATCATGCTTGAGACGCACTTGCGAGGCGCCTGACAACGAGCATGTGCTTTTGGACACGATCGGGCGGGCTTTGACTTGCGATGCGACTCATCATGGACGGGGCGCGCCGTAAAGGTCAATGGGCGGCATTGACCTTTCGTCGCTGGTGCTGCTACAAATCGCAGCCATTGAGTCGGGGGCGGTGTAGCAGACGGTGACGCGCTGACGCTCGGTTGCGCGAGCGCAGTAGCAGGCTGGTGTGTACGTCCCTGGTGGGATCAGGCCGATGGGGCGCTCGGCTCCGCGGCTGTCCCCCGCAGCGGCCTTCGCCGCCTGCTCCTCCTAATATTATCAAGCTGCCCCGGCCGCGCTGGAAGGGGCCCGAGTCGTTGACCCCGTGCTCCTCCTTGGGACATTGATCCCGACATCAAGACTGGTGCACGACTCGGTTTCGATGCTGTAGCTCGTACGGTGTCTTGGGGCGCTGCTGTCGGGCCTTTTGGCCTGATGGCGGCGACCCCGCATATTAGGATGCGCATGTCGAATACAGCGTGTGGTTCCTGTTCACAGGGAGGTTTGACATGCGGTATTTCCTCGGAATCGATGTCAGCAAAGCCAAGCTGGATGTGGCCTTGCTGCTGGCCAATGGCAAGTTCAAGTCCAAGGTGTTCGCCAACAGCGCCCAGGGCTTTGAAGCTCTGCTGCACTGGCTGCTGGGCCACATGCCCGACGCACGCGAGGCGCTGCACATCGGCATGGAAGCCACCGGCAGCTACCACGAGGCGCTGGCCTGTTTCCTGAGCGACCATGGCCTGATGGTGTCCGTGGTCAATCCGCTGTTGGTCAAGCGTTTTGCCGAGGTCAACCGGCTGCGCAACAAAACCGATGGCGGTGATGCCAAATGCCTGGCCCTGTTCTGCCAGGCGCAAAGGCCTGAGCGCTGGCAAGTTCCCACGTTGGCTGTCAGGGCGCTGCAAGCATTGGTGGCTCGTCTGGATGCCTTGCAGGCCATGCGCCAAGCCGAGTGCAACCGCCTGGAGGTCGCGCACAGCTCTGTGACAGACTCGGTGCGCCAGGTGATCAACGGCCTGGACGCAGCCATCGTACAGATCAAGGCCCAGATTGCCAGCACCATCGACGATGACCCCGATCTGAAGCAACGCGCAGCGTTGTTGCAATCGATTCCAGGCCTGGGCGACAAGACGATCCCGCAGCTGCTGGCCTACATTGGGCGTCCCGAGCGCTTCAAAAGCGTCAAAGCGCTGACTGCATTTGCCAGCCTGTCGCCGCTGATCCGACAGTCGGGCTCTTCACTGAACAGCCATCAAGGAACCCATCCCATGGGGCATCAGCAGCTCAAGCGGGCGTTGTACTTTCCAGCGATGGTGGCTGCGCGTTACAACCCCTTGGTGACGGTATTCTGGGACAGGCTCAAAGCCCAGAACAAACCGGGCAAAGTCATCGTGGTGGCTTGCATGCACAAGCTGCTGGCGATTGCGTACGGCGTGCTACGCTCAGGAAAACCGTTCGATCCCAACTATTTGAAGCCAATCACCACTTGACAAACACAACGGTGTCTTGATGCCGCTACGCCGAGTGCCCCATCGACCTGATCCTGGTTGAGGGGCGGGTGGTCAAGCGTTGAAGACATTGAGGCCAAGCCTTTTTTAGATTTAATGGTCGAACCGATTTGAGCCGTGCCGCAGCAGGACGAATCAATCATCTATGATTCGGCTCATGACCCCAATCAACGGCAGCAACTTTAGTCAACCGCAGGTTTTGCGGGAGACGCTCCGTTAGCGTCCGGTCGGGAGCACGCCTATGCAAGCGTTCTGGGTATATTTCGGTATCGCTGTTGCGGTCGCGTTCATGTTTGGCTGGCGTGAGCAACGCAAATCCGTTGCTTACATGAAGGCGTTATTTGCGGGAACAGCCATATTGTTCGTTCCCAGCTGTGTACCGATGTTTGTTCAGAATCCAGTCGAAGCAAATCGCGCTGCCGAGTCTTTTTTTTGGGCGCTTCCGCTTTTCTTGCTGTGGTTTGTAGCTGGCCCTGTTTCAGTTAAATTTGCAAGGCTATTGAAAAATGGCGATTGATAGACTGGTCGCCTACATAACAATCGATACGGACCCGCAACAGCGGGAAGGGGTGACGCAGCAGCTTGTTGTGGGTCGGTTATTCGTGCGTAAGGTGTAAACAGAGGCATGGACGGATCAGGCCTTTTTAAGTTGCCAAACCGTTATGCGGCTGCGCCCGCAGCCCAGCCTAACTGGCCATGCCTGCTGTCCAGACCGGCGCGAGTGATTGGTCATTGACGCTTAACCACCCGCATCCGGCAATCAGTTCAGGTCGGCGGGGCGTTCTGCGCAGCGGCATCAAGGAGGAGCAGTCGGCGAAGGCCGCTGCGGGGGACAGCCGCGGAGCAGAGTGCCCCGTCGGCCTGATCCCGTCCCCAACCGATACAAAAGCCTGTTACTTCCAAACTGGCAGGCAGGAGGCTGGTCAGCTCACCGCATCCGCAGGCTGCCGCTGCAACATGGCCAGCGCATTGGCGATGGTCTTGCGCAGCTCGCGGCGGTCGGAGATGAAATCGATGGCGCCTTTTTGCATCAGGAATTCCGAGCGCTGGAAACCTTCTGGCAGGGTGACGCGCACGGTGGACTCGATCACGCGCGGGCCGGCAAAACCGATCAAGGCCTTGGGCTCGGCGATCACCAGGTCACCCAGGAAGGCGAAACCTGCGCTCACGCCGCCCATGGTCGGGTCGGTCAGCACACTCACGAAAGGCAGGCCTTTTTTGGCCAGGCGGGTCAGGGCGGCGTTGGTTTTGGCCATTTGCATCAACGACAGCAAGCCCTCCTGCATGCGCGCGCCACCGGTGGCGGTGAAGCAGATGAAGGGCACTTTTTGCTCAATGGCCGCGTGGACGCCGCGCACGAAGCGCTCGCCCACCACCGAGCCCATGCTGCCGCCCATGAACTCGAATTCGAAACAAGCCACAACCACGGCAATCGAATGCACCGCGCCGCCCATCACCACCAGCGCGTCGGTCTCGTCGGTGTTTTCAAGCGCTTCCTTGAGGCGCTCGGGGTACTTGCGGCTGTCTTTGAATTTGAGCGCATCGACGGGCAGCACTTCCTGGCCGATTTCGTAACGGCCTTCGTTGTCCAGAAACACGTTGAGCCGAGCCCGCGCGCCGATGCGGTGGTGATGGCTGCAGCTGGGGCAGACGTTTTGGTTTTGCTCCAGATCGGTCTTGTACAGCACCGACTCGCAGCTTGGGCATTTGATCCACAAGCCTTCGGGCACACTGCGCCGCTCGGCCGGGTCGGTGTGCTGGATTTTGGAGGGCAGCAGTTTTTCTAGCCAGGACATGGTGTGGGTTCCTCAGGTGTCCGAAATTGGAATCAGCGCCATTATGAATCCAGCGCGGCTCGGACTTCGCGCAGGAAACTTTCAAGCACCGGCACCACCTGGTGGCGGGGCTGGTCGGCAATGATCTGGATGATTTTGGTGCCAATGACCACTGCATCGGCGACCTTGCCGATGATTTTCGCGGTGGCGGCGTCGCGGATGCCGAAGCCTACACCCACGGGAATGCCCACGTGGGCGCGGATGCGCGGCAGCATGGCCTCCACCGCGCCGGTATCCAGCGTGCCCGCGCCCGTCACGCCTTTGAGCGAGACGTAATACACGTAACCCGTGGCGATTTTGGCGATCTGGGCCATGCGTTCGGATGTGGAGGTGGGGGCCAGCAGGAAGATCAAATCCAGATTGGCGGCGCGCAGCTCGACGGCAAAGGCCTCGCACTCTTCAGGCGGATAGTCGACGACCAGCATGCCGTCAACCCCGGCGGCGGCGGCGTCACGCACGAAGGCGCTTTGGCCGTGGGTGGAAGGGTGTTTTTGGTTGTAGCGTTCAATCGGATTGGCGTAACCCATCAACACCACGGGCGTTGAGTTGTCCTTCAAGCGGAACTCGCGCACCATTTGCAGGATTTGCACCAGGCCCACACCAGCGGCCAAGGCTTGGTCTCCCGCCTTCTGGATCACCGGGCCGTCGGCGGAAGGGTCGGAGAAGGGCACGCCCAGCTCGATCACGTCGGCCCCGGCCGCCACCATGCCGCGCATTAGCGCAGGTGTGATGTCGGGATAAGGGAAACCGGCGGTGACGTAGGGGATGAGGGCTTTGCGGTTTTCCGCTTTGAGCCGTGTAAAAGTGGCGGTAATCCGGCTCATGCTGGAACCCCGGCTTTGTGCAACGTGACTGGCTGAGCGCCACCCTTGACGGCCTGCCCTTGGCAACTCGGCCTGCAAAAGAAGTCGCCGCCGCTCAAATCTGCCACGGTGCCGATGTCCTTGTCGCCGCGCCCGGAGAGGTTGACCAAAATGGACTGATCCGGTTGCATGGTTTTGGCCAGTTTCATGGCGTAGGCCACGGCGTGGCTGGATTCCAGCGCAGGGATGATGCCTTCCGTGCGGCACAGGTAGTGGAAGGCGTCCAGCGCTTCTTTGTCGGTGATGCCGACGTATTCCGCGCGGCCCATGTCCATCAGGTGGGCGTGTTCGGGGCCCACGCCGGGGTAATCCAAGCCCGCGCTGATGCTATGGGTTTCGGTGACCTGGCCGTCGTCGTCCTGTAGCACGTAGGTGCGGTTGCCGTGCAACACGCCGGGGCTGCCGCGTTGCAGCGAAGCGGAGTGTTTGCCGCTCTCCATGCCTTCACCCGCCGCTTCCACGCCGATCAAGCGGGTTTCTTTGTGCGCGATGTAGGGGTAAAAAATACCCATCGCGTTGCTGCCGCCGCCCACGCAGGCGACCACAGCATCCGGCTGCGCCGTCTTGCAGCCCCCGGCCTTGAGCATCTCGGGCATCTGCACCCGGCATTCCTTGCCGATCACACTTTGAAAATCACGCACCATCATCGGGTAGGGGTGGGGCCCGGCCACGGTGCCGATGATGTAGAAGGTGTTGTCCACATTGGCCACCCAGTCGCGCATGGCTTCGTTCAAGGCGTCTTTGAGTGTTTTGCTACCGCTGGTCACAGGGACGACGGTGGCGCCCAGCAGCTTCATTCGGTAGACGTTGGGGCTTTGCCGCTTGACGTCTTCGCTGCCCATGTAGACCACACATTCCAGGCCGTAACGGGCGCAAATGGTGGCCGTGGCCACACCGTGCTGGCCGGCGCCGGTTTCTGCGATCACGCGTGGTTTGCCCATGCGTTTGGCCAGCATGGCCTGGCCAATGGTGTTGTTGATCTTGTGTGCGCCGGTGTGGTTGAGATCCTCACGTTTGAGGAAAATCTGTGCGCCACCCTGTTCGCGGCTCATGCGCACAGCGTGGTACACGGGCGAAGGGCGCCCGACAAAATGCGCCAGCTCCGATTCGAATTCAGCGATAAAGGCAGGGTCGTGCTGGTATCGGGCGTAAGCGGCTTTGAGCTCGTTGACGGCGTGGGTCAGGGTTTCGGAGATGAAACTGCCGCCGTAAATGCCGAAGTGGCCCTTGTCGTCAGGCAATGCGTAAGGCGCGGAATCAGGTTGTTGGTAATCTTTCATTGAAATGTCCTGCAAGGCGTCTGTCGGCTTCGCGCACGGCGGCGACAAACTGGTTGATCTTGTCAGCGTCTTTGATGCCTTTGAGGGGTTTTCCGTCAGGGCCATCGGCTTCGACGCCGGAGCTCACATCCACCGCCAGCGTTTTACAGCGCGGGCGCACCTGCAAGATGCCGTCGGCCACGTTTGCAGCATTGAGCCCACCACTTAAGACGAGGTGAGCGTTGACGTTTGGAGGAAGCAGTGACCAATTGAAAACCTTGCCGCCACCGCCATAACCGTCGACGTGGGCGTCGAGCAGGATGGCTTGGGCGTTTGAATAGTCGTGAGCGTATTTTACGAGGTCAAAGGAGGCCGCGCCAGCATCCAGCGGAATTCTGGCCGCACGCACGTAAGGGCGGGCACCACCTCCGGTGACTGAATCACAGTCTGTGGGGGATTCATCACCATGAAACTGGATGGTAGCCCCCTGAATCTTGAGGCAATCAGCTACTATTTCAGTAGCATCCGCATTGACGTAAAGCAACACGGGCGTGATAAATGGCGGCAATCTGCGGGCCAGCTCGGCAGCGCGCTGGATCGTCACGTAACGCGGGCTTTTGGCGTAACGCACGAAGCCGACGGCATCGGCCCCCGCTGCAACGGCTGCGTCAACGTCCTGCTCGCGGGTGAGACCGCATATCTTGATTCTGGTTCGGATCATGGCAACCAATCATACGCAGGTGTGGCGTCCGGCAGGCCCCAAGCCGGCGCGTAACGAGGCCCCATGAAATACAGGCCGTCGGGCGAAAACGTCGGCGCAGCGGCATCCCGGTTGCGCGCGGCCAGCACCTCGCTGATCCATTCTGGCCCCTGGCGACCGTCACCCACGACCAGCAGGCAACCCATCAGGTTGCGGATCATGTGGTGCAGGAAGGCGTTGGCTTCGAATTCAAAGCGCCAGTAAGCGCCGTGCTGGGTGATGTCGATGCGTTGCAAGGTTTTCACAGGCGAGAGCGCCTGGCAACTCGATGCACGGAAGCTGGAGAAATCATGCTCACCCAGGAGCCGCGCGGCAGCGTCTTGAAGCGCCTGTAGCTGTAAGGGCTGATAAACCCAGCCCACCCGTCCGGTCTCAACACTTGGCCGCACTTTGGATGCGAGCAGCACGTAGGCGTATCTGCGTGACAGGGCACTGGCGCGGCAATGGAAATCGCGCTGCACCTCATGCGCCCACTGCACGGCAATGTCGCGTGGCAGCAGCGCGTTGACGCCTCGCACCCAAGCCCAGGGCTCCCGCACCGCGTCAGTGTCGAAATGCACGACCTGCATCAGGCCGTGGACGCCTGCGTCGGTGCGGCCTGCGCACAGAGTGGGCAGGCGGGTTTGTCCGGTGGTGGCGGTCAGGGCGGTGAATTCGGCCAGCGCGGCTTCGAGCTTGTCCTGCACGGTTTGCCCAGAAGCCTGGCTTTGCCAGCCCTGGTAGGCCTGCCCGTTGTAACTGAGACCGAGCGCAATCCTCACATGAAGGGCGTCACACAGAAGGCGTCTTCACCAAAACTGCTGCCACTCAGCTCATTTTGGCAAGTGCCTGTTGCGCTTTGGTTTTGACTTCGCCGGTGGCTTCGAGCAAAACTTCTTCGATCAACGCGCGTGCGCCGTCGTGGTCGCCGATGCTGTTGAACTCTTCGGCCAGCGAGAGTTTGGTGGCCAGCGGGTCTTCAAGCGGTGTAGACGCGGTGATCGGAGTTGGGGACGTGTGGTCTTTGCCTGCGGGCGTGGAGTCTTCCAAATCCAGGGACAGCGAGCCCAAATCAAACTCCATCAAGCCTGGCGTGGGGGCAGCGGGTGCTGGGGCTTTGGGTGCAAAAGTGGCAAGCGGGCCGGCCACTGTGGTACCAAAGCTGACGGCCGCCTGCTGCTTGAACTCTTCCAGATCAACCGTGGCAGGCGCTAGCGACAAACCGCCTGACGGCGCAAAACTCGGCATCAGGGGCGCTGGCCGCGAGACCTCACCCGAATTGCTCAAACCCGTGATGCCCGGCAAGTCGAACTCCAGCGGCGCGGCTTTGGTCGGCGGCGTCATGGGGGACGACACCGTCGAAGGGCTCGTCGGCATATCAAAATTCATGTCCAGCGGCGCTGGGCCGGAATCCATCGCCCGCATCTTGGAGGTTTGCTCGGCGCCGCCCAGATCGCTGATGACTTGGGCGTTGTCTTCGTCCAACGAGAAGTCGAGGTCGAAGTCCAGGTCAACCGAGCTGGCTTGAGCCGGTTGCGCGCTCATCGAGGAGGTGGTGGCATTGAAACTGTTGGCGGACAGCGCGACGGTTGCAAGCCCCGCTACGGCGGCGGCACTTGCCGTGGCAGCCAACGGCATCGTGGAGACGCCCACTGGCGCAGCTGCTGCCGCAGCGTTGAGCATTTCCAGCGACGCGGGCTGCGACGGGATGCCGACAGCGATCTGTGGCTTGCCTCCCGGCATATACAGCGGGTTGGAGGGGTCGATGCCCAGGCCCTGGTCGCAAATCCGCGTCCATTCCGGGCCTTCACCGTTGCAAATTTTGAAGGCTTCGTTGGCCGCCAGCTCAAAATTGCGGGTATCACGGCGTTTGGCGTAGATCTCCAGCAGTTTTTGGTGGATGGCAATGCGCCCCGCGTTGGTCTTCAGCGCTTCCTTGAGGATTTCTTCGGCCTGGACATCGCGCCCGTAAGCCAAATACACGTCGGCTTCAGCAACCGGATCCACGTCATCCGCCGCATCGAGCTGGCTAGGCGTGTAGACCATGGAAGAACCCACGCCTTGCTGGCTGTCCTGGGTGTCCACCTTTTGACCGCCGCTGGCGCCGAAGAAAGAGTCAGGCTGCAGGCGGCTTTCCAGGAAAGCGCTGTCCATTTCCTGCGCTTTTTTGCGCTGGCGTGCGCGGTACACCCCAAAACCCGCCAACAAGGCCACCAGGCCAGCACCCGCTGCTGGAACCAGCGGGTTTTCGGTCAGTTGGTCGATCAAAGAAGGCTCTGGCGGCGGTGCCATCGGCGCTTTGGCGACTGGCTTGGCTGGGGCTGAGCTGGCGGGTTTCGCCGCAACCGCAGCCGAAGCAGCGGCAGCAGACGCCACTGTGGCAGGTGCGGCCGGTGGCGCGGGCGTGACTGCCGACACAGCAGCCGGTGCGGGCGTCGCAACGGCAGCTACCACGACCGGTGTGACGGCGGCGGCAGGTTTAGCGCCAGCCGCAGAGGCACCTGCGGCAGGTGCAGCCGGTGTGCCGGACGCGACGGGCGCGGAAGCTGCGCCAAGTTTGGTGAGATCTGCGTTGATTTTGGCGGTGGCGGCTTTCGTTGCCGCAGCCTCTTTGGCCGCGAGTTCCTTGGCCAGTTTGTCGGCATTGGCTTGGGCCGCCACTGCACCCTTGGAGAGCGTCAGTTTGTCGGGTGCGGCGGCACCTGGCTTTTTGTCTTCAACTTTCGTCTGCACGCTGCCGCCAGACTGGCGGTCTGCCGTGGCCACTTGGGCCGTGGGTGCCACACCCGCAAGCTTTTTGCGGAAATCGCCAAAATCGCGGCTTTGCGCGATCACGGTTTGGGTCGCCTCTTTAGCCCCCAGGGCGCTAGCCTGCTCAGCCGTGGGCACATTCAGCACCGCGCCGCTCTTGATGCGGTTGAGGTTGCTGTTGATGAAGGCATCCGGGTTGGCGCGCAGCAGCGCCACCAGCATTTGGTCCAGCGAGACATTGGCCGGTTTGGTGGCCAAGGCAATCTTGCTGGCAGTGTCGCCTGGTTTGACGGTGATCTGGCCCTCGCCAGCCTTGGTCGGCGCCGTTGACTTGGTGGCCGCCGCAGCTTTGGGCGCAGCGGCTGCGCGTGGCCCCGCGGTCGCAGGGCGCGCCGCTGGCGCTGGGGTTGTAGCCACTGTAGCGGGGGGAGTTGTTGCCTCTTGAACTGCAGGTGCTGTAACGGGTGCTGCCGCCACGGCGGTTCCGCGCAGGTTGGGCGGATCAAACAACATGGTGTAGTCGCGCACAATGCGGCCACTGGACCAACTGGCTTCCAGAATCATGTCGACAAACGGGTCGTTGACAGGGCGGTCGCTATTGATCCGGATGAAGCTGCGGCCATTGGCGCGGCGTTGCAGCGTCACGCGCAGATTCGCCATCGCCGCGTTGTAGTCCAAACCAGCGGCGCGAAAGGCCTCAGGCGACGCTACCGCAGCGCGCAGCGATGCAGATTCTTCAGCGTTGATCTCCAAAATGTCAATTTCAGCGCGCAGCGGCTCACCCAAGGCCGACTGGACGACGATGGGGCCAAGCGACAAGGCCTGAACCGTTGGTGCCGACAGGGTCAACAATGCAGCGGCGACAGCCGTGAACGTGGTCTTTTTGGCAAGACGCACCGCAGTTTTGGGCCATCGATGTGACATTGGGTTCAATTTGCTAGCCTCCGTGTTTCACGCATGGGGCAACTATAGCTCGCCGGGCGGAATGCGCCGACACTTTGCCTGACTGCTTCAATCAAGAAAAGTACCTTAACATCAATGTCTTAGCCTGACAAGCTCAGAAAGCACTTAATGGCCGCAGGTGGAAAATCGCAGCGGCAAGCCCGCCATTTACGTTGCCAATCGACAACGACCCCCGCCGCGATCAGTTACAGATTATTACGGCCTGCGCCGTCAGGGCTCGTGAATCACGCGGCCAACAAAATCCGTAGCATTCGGCGCAAAGGCTCTGCCGCACCCCACAACAATTGGTCGCCAATGGTGAAGGCCCCCAGATATTCGGGGCCCATCGCCATCTTGCGGATGCGGCCCACCGGAATGCCCATGGTGCCGGTGACAGCGACAGGCGTCAGGTCCCTGACGGTGGCTTCGCGCGTGTTGGGCACCACTTTGACCCAGGCGTTGTCGGCAGCGATCATGGCCTCAATGTCGGCCAGTGGCACGTCTTTTTTGAGCTTGAACGTCAGCGCCTGGCTGTGGCAACGCATGGCGCCTACACGCACACAAAAGCCGTCAATGGGCACCGCGCGGGTGCCAGCGAACCCGTCGCCAAGGCCCATGATCTTGTTGGTTTCGGCCATGCCTTTCCACTCTTCCCTGGACACGCCATTGCCGAGGTCTTTGTCGATCCAGGGGATCAGCGAGCCGCCCAGCGGCACACCGAAGTTGGCGGTTTCGTCCGCCGGCAGGGCCCGCTGTGTGGCGATGACCTGGCGGTCGATCTCCAGAATGGCGGACTTCGGGTCGTCCAGCAAATGGCGCACGGACGCATTAAGCGTGCCGTATTGCGTCAGCAGTTCGCGCATGTGCTGCGCACCGCCGCCGCTGGCCGCCTGGTAGGTCTGCGTGCTCATCCACTCCACCAGGCCGGCCTTGTACAGCGCACCCACGCCCATCAGCATGCAGCTCACCGTGCAATTGCCGCCGATCCAGTTGTTGCCGCCTGCCAGCAGCGCATTTTTGATCACGGGCATGTTGACCGGGTCGAGGATGATGACGGCATCGTCCCTCATGCGCAGCGTGGAGGCGGCGTCGATCCAGTGGCCTTTCCAGCCCGCAGCGCGCAGCTTGGGGAACACCTCTGTGGTGTAGTCGCCGCCCTGGGCGGTGATGATGATGTCGCACTTGCGCAGTGCGGCTATGTCAAAGGCGTCTTTGAGCGTGGTTTCGTTTTTGGCCTGCGCCGGAGCCTTGCCACCCACGTTGGAGGTGGAGAAGAACACCGGCTCGATGAGCCCGAAATCGCTTTCGGCGATCATGCGGTCGATCAGCACCGAGCCGACCATGCCGCGCCAGCCTACGAGGCCTACGAGGTTTCCTGTTTTCATGTTCAAAGCGCCTTTCAAAATCAATCAGTAATCACTCAGAAGTGGCTGATCCCCCGGCTCGTCAGGCTCCGGGGTAGGCGCACGACGAACCAGGCTACAGCTAGCCCTTAATGGTGGTCGTTTTAGTGGTGGCAATGAACGCGCCCAACACAAGGCTTTCCCCAGCGGCAAGGCGCTGGGCGGTGTTGGTGAGTGCCAAAAATGCGTTCATGACGGGGCCATTATACCTTGATGGAACAGACCGGGGCAAGGTCATCACACTGCCATTGGTACGACTTCTTTTTCGATTTTTCTGGCGATAGTTTTTTGCGCGACCTTCACTTCGTAGGTCGACTGGAGGTTCATCCATGTCTGCACATCACCTCCAAAGAAACGCACCAGCCGGAACGCCGTGTCCACTGTGACGCCACGCCGCTCCAGAACAATGTCATTGATGCGCGACGCAGGAACCCGTACGGCTGCTGCGAGCGCATTTGAACTCATGCCCAGTGGCTTGAGATAGTCTTCGCGCAGAATCTCCCCGGGGTGAACCGGACGCATGGCGTTTTTGGGGGCTGGAATGCTCATTTCAAACTCCTTGTGTCAGTGGTAGTCCACAATTTCAACGTCGTAAACACCGTCAGTCTTCCAGACAAAACAGATGCGCCATTGGTCATTGATACGGATGCTGTGCTCGCCCTTGCGGTTGCCAACCAAGGCCTCCAGCCGATTCCCCGGCGGAACCCGCAAGGCATCCAAAGTCGCCGCCGAATCCAGTTGTTGCAGCTTCCGCTCGGCGATTGAAAGGATGTTGACCAACCGTTTGACTCTGACCCCCGCAAACAACTCGGCAGTGTCTTTGTCTGCAAACGAAAGGATCATGTCTGTATTTTATACCGTTTACCGGTAATCGGCAATTTGAAAGCCATTGTCAGGCTTTCAGCGCCTTGACGACAGCGTCGCCCATCTGCACCGTTCCCACCTTCGTCGTGCCGTCCGAATAAATGTCTGCCGTCCGCAGGCCCTGCGACAAAACCGCCTTGACCGCAGCCTCGATGCGGTCCGCAGCGGCGGGCTGGCCCAAAGAGAAGCGCAGCATCATGGCGGCACTCAAAATGGTCGCCAGCGGGTTGGCAATGCCTTTGCCGGCGATGTCGGGCGCGCTGCCGTGGCTGGGTTCGTACAGGCCCTGGTTCGACGCGTTCAGGCTGGCAGAGGGCAACATGCCGATGCTGCCGGTCAGCATGGCGGCCTCGTCCGAGAGGATGTCGCCAAACATGTTGCCGGTGACGACCACGTCAAATTTCTTGGGTGCGCGTACCAGTTGCATGGCGGCGTTGTCCACGTACATGTGGTCCAGCGCCACGTCGGGGTACTGCTTGCCGACTTCGGTGACCACGTCTTTCCAGAACTGGAAGGTCTCCAGCACATTGGCCTTGTCCACACTGGTCACCCGCTTGCTGCGCTTCTGCGCCGCCTGGAAGGCCACGTGGGCAATGCGCTCGATCTCGGGCCGCGTGTAGCGCATGGTGTCGAAGGCTTCTTCGGCGCCGGGGAAGTTGCCGTCAGGCGAGGTGCGGCGGCCGCGCGGCTGGCCGAAATAGATGTCGCCGGTCAGTTCGCGGATGATCAAAATGTCAAGGCCCGCGATCAGCTCGGGCTTGAGGCTGGAGGCACCGACCAACTCCTCGTAACAAATGGCGGGACGGAAATTGGCAAACAGGCCGAGGTTTTTGCGCAGACCCAGAATCGCCTGCTCGGGGCGGAACTGGCGCTCCAGTTTGTCAAACTTCCAGTCGCCCACGGCGCCAAACAAAATGGCGTCGGCGTCTTTGGCAAGTTTGAGGGTTGACTCTGGCAGCGGGTGGCCGTGCGCCTCGTAGGCCGCGCCACCGACCAGCGCCGTCTCCATCTCAAACTTCAAATCCAGCGTATGGAGCACTTTGACGGCCTCGGCGACAATTTCGGTGCCGATGCCGTCACCCGGCAAAACTGCAATTTTCATAGCAAACTATCCAATAAACACGAGGGATAATGCCTCAAAAATTATAAAAAAACGGCTGGGAGGCTCTTCAAGGCAAAATCGTACCCAATTTGGGTATGATCGCTCGTTTTCCAGCGCGTTAAGCGGTATGAGCCAGCCAGGGCTTCTGCGCCAGCCGCGCTGCTTCAAACGCCTTGATCTTGTCGGCATTGCGCAGTGTCAGGCCAATGTCGTCAAAGCCATTGAGCAGGCAGTATTTGCGGAACGGCTGCATGTCGAAGGGCAACTCTTCACCCTGCGGTTTCACCACCACTTGGCGCGCAAGGTCGATGGTGAGCTGGTAGCCGGGGAAGGCCAGGGCTTCGTCAAACAGCGCGCCCACTTGCGCATCAGGCAGCACGATGGGCAAGAGGCCGTTCTTGAAACTGTTGTTGAAGAAGATGTCGGCGTAAGACGGCGCGATGATGGCCCGAAAGCCGTATTGGTCCAGCGCCCAGGGCGCGTGTTCGCGCGAGGAGCCGCAGCCAAAATTTTTGCGCGCCAAAAGAACCGAAGCTCCGGCGTAGCGAGGCTGGTTTAGCACAAAGTCCGGGTTGGGCTGGCGCGTGGCCGGGTCCTGGCCGGGGTAGCCGGCGTCTTTGAATCGCCATTCGTCAAACAGGTTTTCGCCAAAACCGGTCTTCTTGATCGACTTCAAAAACTGCTTGGGAATGATCGCGTCGGTGTCAACGTTTTCGCGGTCCATCGGGGCGACAAGGCCCTTGTGTACGGTGAATTTTTGCATGATGAAGTTGGGTTTGTTTCAGGCAAACATCAGTTTGCCGCGGGCCACTGGAATTGACCGCCCCGAGGACATGGCGGTTTCAATCCAGTCGTCGATTACGACCTGGGCGTTGGCCAAAGCTTCTTGGTGCGTTGCGCCATCAGCCATGCAGCCCGGCAACTCTGGCACCTCGGCCAGATAAGCCGAATCTGCTTCGCTCCAATAAATGATGATCTCAAACTTGTTATTCATGATCGACCTCGCTCAGATGTAGTTTGTATTTGACAATCAGTTCTCTGACCTGCTTGACTTGATAGGGCTTTGCCGCCGAGCCTTTGGCTTGGATATTGATGATTTCATCAACGCCAGGCTTGGTGAAAATGTGGTGCGATCCCTTGATCCGCTTGTCAAACTCCAACCTGGAAAGCAACTTGACAAGTTCTAAAAAACTGATGCTTTGATCCCCTTGGCCAGAGAGAACGCTCAACAGCAGTTTTTGAAGTTGGCTCATTTTTTCTTCGTCGCATCTTCAATTTTTTCACCCGCTTTTTGGATGTCCTGGCCTATGCCTTTGACCGTGTTGCAGCCCATCAAAACACAGGCCAGCAAAGCGCTGGCGCAGAGTGTGAGAACTTTCATGACAATTCCTTAAACGTGGGGTTCAGGCAAATTTGCGGACGTCGACAAAATGCCCGTGCACGGCGGCGGCGGCGGCCATGGCGGGGCTGACCAGGTGGGTGCGGCCCTTCGCGCCCTGGCGGCCTTCAAAATTGCGGTTGCTGGTGGAGGCGCAACGCTCTTCGGGTTCCAGCTTGTCGGCATTCATGGCCAGGCACATGGAGCAGCCCGGTTCGCGCCATTCAAAACCGGCGGCCTTGAAGATCTTGTCCAGGCCTTCGCGCTCGGCCTGTTCTTTCACCAGGCCGGAGCCGGGCACCACCATGGCCAGCTTGACGTTTTTGGCCACTTTCTGACCGAGCTTTTTGACGATGGCTGCCGCCTCACGCATGTCTTCAATACGGCTGTTGGTGCAGGAGCCGATGAAGATCTTGTCCACAAAAATGTCGTCCAGCCGTTTGCCCGGTTGCAGGCCCATGTATTTGAGTGCGCGCTCGATGGCGTCACGCTTGTTGGGGTCTTTTTCCTTGTCCGGGTCGGGCACGATGGCGTCGATGCCCAACACCATCTCGGGTGAGGTGCCCCACGTGACTTGCGGAATGATCCTGGCCGCATCAAGCTCAACCACGGTGTCAAACTTGGCGCCGGGGTCGGACTGCAGCGTTTTCCAGTAGGCTGCGGCCTGGTCCCATTCCGGGCCGCCGACAAACTTGCCGCTTACCGCGTCGGTGCCGGGTGCCAGCAGACGACCCTTGAGGTACTCGATGGTTTTCTCGTCCACCGCCACCAGGCCGGCACGGGCGCCGGCTTCAATGGCCATGTTGCAGACCGTCATGCGGCCTTCCATCGACAGGGCGCGGATGGCAGAGCCGGCAAACTCAATCGTGTAACCGGTGCCGCCCGCAGTGCCGATTTTGCCGATGATGGCCAGCACGATGTCCTTGCCAGTGCAGCCTTTGGGCAAACTGCCCTCGACCTTGATGAGCAGGTTTTTGGCCTTCTTGGCCAGCAGCGTCTGCGTGGCCATCACGTGTTCGACTTCACTGGTGCCAATGCCGTGGGCGAGGGCGCCAAATGCGCCGTGGGTGGAGGTGTGTGAATCACCACAGACCACGGTCATGCCCGGCAGCGTAGCGCCGTTCTCCGGGCCGATCACGTGCACGATGCCCTGGCGTTTGTGCAGGAAGGGGAAGTAGGCCGCCGAACCACCGCTGGAGGCGATGTTGGCGTCCAGTGTCATCACCTGTTCCTTGCTGATCGGGTCGGCTATGCCGTCGTAGCCGGCTTCCCAGCCGGTGGTGGGCGTGTTGTGGTCGGCCGTGGCGACGATGGAACTGATGCGCCACACCTTGCGCCCGGCCTGGCGCAGGCCTTCATACGCCTGCGGGCTGGTGACTTCGTGCACCAAGTGGCGGTCGATGTACAGCACGGTCGTGCCGTCGTCTTCGGTGTGGACGACGTGTTCGTCCCAAATCTTGTCGTAAAGCGTTCTTGCCATGTGAATCTCGGGTTAGTCTTTGATTTTAGTCGGGCTGTTGGCGCGCGCGCCTGGGGGCGGCCTGAACCCCCGCAGTGCCCCTGGCTGCGCCGTGCTCCCCACCGGCCTGATCCTGGTAAATGTGCAGGTGATCCAGCGCTGAATGCCAATCGCCGTCACCGCCGTGGGCCATGGGGCAGAGTCCGTTTAAATTTTATTTGCTACTGTATTTATAGTGAAATATATAATAAATACGTGACCTAAGGGCATATTTGTCTTTAAACCAAGTGCGGGGCAGTCAAATTTCGTCCAATCAACCCCATTTTGGGTACGTATACTTGACGAACCGACCCACGGCCCGCATTCCAAATCAACGCCACGTTAAGCAATCAATACAGCCGCACGGTCATATCAAAGTGCCAAGTCCGGCGAATCTCGACCACATCGTATTCGCTGGCCAGGCCCGGCGGGAACGCGGGGTAGTTCGCCTGGCTGTGGATGATGCGGGGTATCGCCTCGTCGATCGCTGCGACGCCGCTGGTGCGAACGAAGGCCACCGACTCCACCGAGCCGTCGCTGCGAATGGCCATGGTCACAATCGGGTTGCTGTGGGGTTGCCTCACCGCTTCGCGCACCATGTCAAACGTCATGTTCAATTGAATCTTGCGGGCCAAGGCTTGCGCGTACAGGACGAGTTCCGCGTTTGAGTCGGTGTGTCCAAACAGCCGGCCTCGGCGCAGGCTGCTAGCCGACGGTGGCAGGCGGGCCGCGTCGGATGCTGCGGTGCGCCGGGCGGTTTTTTCGTCCAACTCGCGCCCGATCTCACGCAGCAAGGCTTCACGTCTCGCCACCGCTTCTTGCCGTGCTGTTTCCTGGCGCTCAGCCTCCAGCCGCGCGGTTTCAACCCGTGCCGCCTCCTGCCGGGCGGCTTCTCGGTTTGCCGCCACTTCTTGGCGTCCCGCCTCCTGGCGTCCCGCTTCCTGACGCATGGCTTCGCCTCGCGCAGCCTCTTGCCGCGCTGTTTCCTGGCGCTCGGCCGCCACGCGCAGGGATTCGAGGTGTGCTGCTTCGAGGCGTGCGGATTCGAGCCGCGCGGCCTCCACACGCGCAGCATCTTGCCGCATGGTTTCGACTCGCGTGGCCTCTTGTTGTGCCAGCTTTTGCGCCAATTGTTGCCGCGCCGATTCTTGCCGTGAGGCCTCAATCCGCGCAGCCTCCTGCTGTTGCGCTTCTTGACGTGCCGCAGCCTGGCGGGCCGCCACTTGTTGCGCGGCTTGCACCCGTGCAGTCTCTTGGTGTGCCGCTTCCAGTCTTGCTGCCTCCTGCCGTGCGACTTCACGACGTTCAGCCTCCTGCCGCATGACCTCAAGCCGGGTCGCTTCCTGCCGCGCCGCTTCACGCCTGGTCTCCTCCCGTAGCGCCAAATCACGCCGTGCCGCCGCCTCCTGCTGTTGCGCTTCTTGACGGTTCGTCTCTTGCCGAACAAGTTCGACGCGTGCAGCTTCCTGCCGCACCTCCGCTTGGCGCTCGGCCTCCAGCTTTGAGGTTTCGACGCGCATGGCCTCCTGCCGTGCCACTTCCAGTTTTGCAGTCGCCTCCTGACGCGCGATTTCAAGTCGCGCAGCTTGCTGCCGCGCCGCCTCCTGTTGCGTGGCCTTTTGGCGCTCGGCCTCCAACTCCAGGGTTTCAAGCCGCGCTGCGGCTTGCCGTGCGGCTTCCTGGCGCTCTACCTCCAGTCGCGCGGTTTCGACCTGCGTTGCTTCTTGCCTTGCAGCCGTCAGCCGAGCCGTTTCCTGTCTTTGCGCTTCTTGCTGCGCCGTTTCTTGGCGTGCCAATTCTGCTTGCGCCTGGCCTAGTCGCGCTACTTCCTGTGCTGCCGCCGCCTCTTGCCGGCCGGCCTGTAGCCGTGCGGATTCGACTCGCGCCGCCTCCACGGCGGCCGCTTCGCGTTTGGCCGCCGCTTGACGTTCGGCCTTCAGCTTCGCGTCGCGCCGCTGCTGCGCTTGCGCCAGCGCGGCTCGCTGCCGCGACTCCCGATTGATTTGCGCAGCCCCCGCGTCTCCAATATCCCGAAGCGTTGCCACCGCCGTCTGCGCGGGCGCATCACGCGGCGGTTCCGCAACGGCGGGCGCTGGACCGCCCGCAGGCTCCGCTGCTGCGGCCTGCGCTGGCGCCAGAACAAGGTGCAGATCAGGCACCGAGCCGCGCCGTTCAGCCCAAGGGAAGCTCAAGCCCGGCAGGCCGAGCCCCTGGCCACCCAAGCTCAGGCTCAATAACACGATGTGCATCACCACGGAGAGCAGCAGCGCCAGCAGCAGGCGCCTGCGTTCAATATCCATGCCCTGGTGCCGCCGCCAGACATGGGCCGCAGCCTGGGCCAGTGCAGCCAACTTCGGGTCAAAGTCTGGTTGATGGGGCGGACTGGGCGGGTCGCGCGGACTGGCTGAATCTGTGGGGATCAAGCGTCCCCCGCCATCGTATTGCGGGCGCTGCTGTTGGCGCGGCGCGCGGCCACTCCCGACACTGCACGCCGGTCGGCCAAATTGGCCCTTCTGGCGTAGCCCCGCCAAAGTCCCCCAATAAGTGCTGTGAAATGTGTCTGGGATAGCTTCTTGAACTGCATCCTGCCCATTGTCCTATCCAAAACACTCGGGCTCATGTGCGCAGGCTCGCGAATTTGGAGCCCAATCGACTGCAATTCTGGCCGCCCATGGGGTGATGGCCACGCGCAGCAACTAAAATCAGCGCAGCCATGCCCGCTGGCCAGCCCTTCATCGAGCGCCTGCCGTTCCACGTTCCAGATTCCCGCCCAACCCAACCGCCCATGAAAGACCACTACACCGCGCTGGGGCTTGCCAGCTCCGCCCTGCTGGCCGACATCAAGAAGGCGTTTCGCCAGAAGGCGTCGCAATACCACCCCGACCGCAACTCGGATGCCGACGCGCCGGCGCGTTTTCGCGCCGTGCAAGAGGCCTACGAGGTGCTGTCAGACGATGCCAAACGCCTGGCCTATGACGACAACCGCCGCCGCAATCTGCTGGACGACCCGGCGCAGACGGCGCGGGAGATTTGGCAGGCTTACTTTCAACCGCTCATCCAGGCTGCGCGCTGACTGCGCCCTAACACCGCCCACCCTACCCGCCGCCACCCGCTTTCTGCCCTTCAGCCTCCCACCACCAGAGCAACTTATCCCTTGAGCACTTCCTCCTTTTTTCACAACTTGCGCAGTGCCTACCAGGCCGAGCTTGACGATCTGCGCACCGACTCCGAGGGGCGCGATGTGCTGCACAAACGCCTGGCTGCGAAGCGCCGCGAGATGGGTTTTCTGGTCAAGATGATGGAGATCAGCCCTGAGATGGTGGCGGTTGTGTTGCACCAGGCTTTTCGTTTCTCCATCCCTGCCGCCATGGACCATTTGGTGGCGCAGGATGCGGACGAGTTGCCTGACTGGCACAGCATCAGCGGCACGGTTGAAGTGGCGCCGTGGGCACGTGAACTCGTGCAGGCCATTTTGAAAGAACCCATGGGCGACTGGTTCATGACCATTGCCGCCGCGCTTGAATACATGCACCATAAGCCGTTGACGGCGGCTGAGCGCGCCCAGCTTGAAAACGAAGACGAAGATGGGGACCAAAGCGACGCGCCAAGTGACAAGTACAGTGGCAAAGACGGCGACAAAAGCAGCGGCAAACAAGACCGCGACGCCCTGCGCAACCAGCGCCACGACGACAACCACACCGAAGACCACGACGAGGAAGAGGCCAACGCCCGCGCCCGTGAAGACGCCGGCAATGACTGGCTGGTTGAACAAGGTTTTGACCGCAAAGACTGACGCCGCCAAACACAGAAGAAACACCTCATGAACGCCCTTGCCCTGATTGCCAAAACCCAAAGCCTCATCGCCGCCGGCGACATCGTGGCCGCCGAAGCGGCGCTGGTCGAACTGGCTGACGCTGAGGGCGACAAGGCCCTGATGGTGGTGCTGGAGCAGTTGCCGCCCAAAGACATCCTGGCCGTGATCCGCGAATACGACAACTCCAAGGAGTCCGTCATCAACCTGCTGGTCTCGCCTGGGCAATTCGCCCGCGCCGTGGTCATCGAGAAGCAGTACAAAGATTTGAGCCACACGCATCTGCGCGGCATGGTCAACTCCATCATCTTCCGGGAAGACGCCGACCCGGTCGAGTTTTTGAATGCCATCGACGGGCTGGAGGGCGGGGCCGAAGCGCTGGCCGACTACTTCACCGAAAAATGGGCCCGCATCGAAGCCTTCGCCCGTAGCGGCACCTTTGATACCGTGGAGGACGATGGCGAGATCCTGCCGGAAGCTGCCTTGCTGGCCAACGCCTACGTGAAGCCCCGTGTGGACGAAGACGAAGTCGCTGACCGCGACTGGATGCAGCTGGCCTGGCTGTTGCGCCACGATTGCCCTGATCTGTTTGTGGAGACGCTGCTGGTGCTGCGCGCCAAGGCCCGCGCCCATGATGCGGGTGAGGGCGAGGAAGCGCCCGCCGAGGAGGATGATGGCAAGTTCGACACCAGTGAAACTGACCGCGGCAAGGCCACACCCGCGGCGTTGGAGGCAGACGAAGAGTCCGCCATCTAAGCCCGCTCAGGAATTGCCAGTGCACCATGCCTGAATCACCATCGACTTCCCTTGCCGAAGATCAGGCGGTTGCGCTGTTCGACGCGCGGCCCTTTTTTGAGAAAACTCTGGCCTACGGCCTGCAACACAGCATCATCGATCAGGCCAAGCTTGGCGCGATGGAGGCCGAAGCGCCCAAAGGCATGGTGCAGATTGCGCGTTACTTCGGCAGCGAGTTCCTGCGCCCCGAACTGGAGCGCGCCCGCGAGCGCATTGTCAATCTGGTCAGCCTGAACCTGGAGCACAGCAGCAAGGGCGACCTGCACAAAGCCGCCGAGGCGCTGCGCGACCACAGCTTGCTGTCGCGCTCCAAGGGCGCGTCTGACATGCTCAAGGCCTTGATCACCATGCCGCAGAGCAGCCACTTCGGGATGAACGAACAGGGCGGCCACGGCGGATTCAGCGACGACCACATCCCGCAATTGGCCAAATGGACGCTGCGCAGCCTGGCGGACTACCGGGCCGAGCTCGCCAAACGCAGCTACGTCGCGCAGCTTGTCGATGCGGCCTTATGGTTTTCTGAGCAACTGGGCATGGACGTCGAAGAACTCGAAGACTCGGGCCGCGATGCCGAAGCCGTGATCCGCACCGGCCTGTTGGCGCTGGCCACGCAGCAGACGCGTTTTCCCGACTGGGTGGGGTTTCAAAGAACGATGGCTGCCTTCAAGAAAAAAGCCGCCGCTGCAAAGAAGCTCGTCATAAATCTGCCCAACAATCTGCCCGCTGAATTCAAAACCGTGGTGGAGGGCGTGCGCAAAACCATCCTGTCGGACATGCCCAAAATTCTGGACAGCACCCTGCCTGCCAGAAAACTCTTTGACCAAACCCCTGCCTTCATGGGCCGCTACTTCTGGGTCGAAGACGCGCTGAGCCAGGTCGACGATTTCGACCGCGCCGCCTCCGCAGCGTGGAACAAAGCCACCGGGGGCCACAGTGACGACGGCTCGCTGCTCACGCTCTTCCTGTGCATCGCTTCAGGCAGCGCCCATAAAACCTTGCTTAGCGCCAAATCTGCCGCCACGCTGGTTCGCAGGATCCGCAAGTCCGGCATGAAGCCGACGCTGGTGCCGCCCTACATTTTGGGCAACGCCCCCGCGCACTATCAAAGCGGCTATTTGCAGATGTGGCAAGACTTTTGGGCGGATGCGCAAGGCCGTTTGCTCAGCGACCATGACTACGAGTTGCGCGACGCCATGGCGCTGTTGCGGCGGGACTGCAATATTGCGCCGGGTTGAATTTTTGGGTGCTACTATTTATATAGCTAACTATTGAATAAATTCGTGGCCTAGATGCCAAAAACGTCAAATAATTTTCAAAAACGGGAAAATCCGAGCTATTGTTAACATAGGAGTTAACAATTGTATTGATGCAAATGCCGGCACGCGAAAGATGTGAAAGATGTGAAGATGCGAAAACCGGGCAAGCTTGCCCGCCAAGGTTCCGCTTGCTCAACGCCCCCGCAAAAACAGCGCATCCATCTCTTTGATCGACACCTGCCGCCACGTCGGCCTGCCATGGTTGCACTGGTCGGAGCGCTCGGTCGCTTCCATCTGGCGCAAGAGCGCGTTCATTTCTTCGAGAGTCAGCTTGCGGTTGGCGCGCACGGCGCCGTGGCAGGCCATGGTGGAGAGCAACTCGTTTTGCGCGCGTTCGATCACGTTGCTGGCCTCATGTTGCGCAAGCTCGGCCAGCACGCTGCGGGCCAGTTCGCTGGCGTTGCGTTCGGCGTTGTCCCGTGCAAGCGGGGCCGGCACCGCGCGCACGGCCAGGGTTTTTGGTGAAAACGCGCTGATCTCCAAACCCAGTTGCGCCAGTGACTCGGCGTGCGCCTCGGCGGTCGCCACTTCAAGCGGCGTGGCCGCGAAAGTGGCCGGAATCAGCAAAGGCTGGCTGGCGATGCGTTTGTCTGCCGACGCGTCCATCTGCGTTTTGAGCCGCTCATACACGATGCGCTCGTGCGCGGCGTGCATGTCCACAATGATCAAACCCTGCGCGTTTTCAGCCAGGATGTAGATGCCTTGCAACTGGGCGAGGGCTTTGCCCAGCGGCCAGACGGCTTCAGCTTGATCGATTGGCGTGGCCGCCAATTCGCCAGGACGGGTGCTTGCGAACGCGGCAGCCGGTGCCGTGCTGAGCGTAGACGCTTGCCATAAAGCGCCGATGTCCTCGACGCGGTGGCCTGCCGCTGTGGGCTGATTTGCTGCGAAATGAATAAGTTGTTGCGGCCAAGTGGCCTGGCTTGATAGCCGCGTGGCATCAACGAAGGATTGGTTTTGGGCGGCGGGCGGCGAACCTGCGCGGGGTTTGGCCAGTGCATCCTCCACCGCATGGTGCATGGCCTGGTGCACTTCCCGGCTGTCGCGAAAGCGCACCTCGATTTTGGTGGGGTGCACGTTCACATCCACCCGCGTGGGGTCAATCTCGACATACAGGGCGTACACCGGCTGGCGGTGGCCGTGCAACACGTCTTCGTAGGCGCTGCGCGCGCCGTGGGCAAGCACCTTGTCGCGGACGAAGCGGCCATTCACGTAGGCAAACTGCTGGTCGGCGCGCGCGCGGGCGGCGTCCGGGATGCCGGCGCGACCCCATACACGCACGGGCTGGCCATGCTGCGGTGCACTGGTGTAATCGACGCGCACCGATCGCTCGACAAAATCGTCACCCAAAACATCACGCAGGCGCTGTTCGATGGCGGTGGCGGCGTGCCCCGGAACAGCGCGCCATTGCTCTACCAGTTTGCCCTCATGCCAGATGGCAAAACCGACATCGGGCCGCGCCAGCGCATGGCGGCGCACGGCCTCGACGCAGTGCGACAACTCAGTGGCGTCGGTTTTCAAAAACTTGCGCCGCGCCGGCGTGCTGAAGAACAGCTCCTTGACTTCCACCGTGGTGCCCAGGCTTCGGGCGATGCGGCTGAGCTCACCTGAGCGTCCGTCCAGAAGCCAGGCGTCTGGATGGCCGCTGGGTCTTGTGGATATAGCACAATCTGCTATTGAGTTAATAGCGGCTAAAGCTTCGCCGCGAAACCCCATCGTGCCCACAGATTCCAGGTCTGTCAAACTGGCAATCTTGCTGGTGGCATGGCGCTTGAAGGCCAGCGGCAACTCGTCGGGCAGGATGCCCGCCCCGTCGTCTTCCACCGCAATCAGCCGCACGCCACCGGCCAGCAGGCGCACGGTGACCTGCGTGGCGCCGGCGTCCAGCGCGTTGTCGACCAGCTCGCGCACCACCGAGGCGGGCCGTTCCACCACTTCACCGGCGGCGATCTGGCTGATCAACTCGTCGGGCAGTTCGCGGATGGGGCGACGCGGCAGATTAGCGGCGGAGGTGGCGGGGGAAAAAATGGCATTCACCGACCCATTTTAGGGCGCAGGGATAATCCCTCACCATGGAATTCTTCAGCTTTCTGATTGACTTTGTTCTGCACGTCGACAAACACCTCGAAGCCTTTGTGACAAACTACGGCGCCTGGGTCTATGCGCTGCTGTTTCTGGTGATTTTTGTCGAGACCGGCGTGGTGGTCATGCCGTTTTTGCCGGGCGACTCGCTGCTGTTTGTGGTGGGCGCAATGTGCGGCGTGGGGCTGATGAGTTACCCGCTGTCCGTTGGCTTGCT
>JANLYO010000194.1:0-8123 GCA_031365665.1 Rhodoferax sp.
CGCGAAGTAGTCAATGTAGGCAGCGTCGCCAGCGTCGATTCCTTTGGAGTGCTGGATTTCATCAGCACGGCGAAAGGTGTTGTTGATGGTTTCGACCACTTTGGGCACCGAATCGACCGGATACAGCGACTGGTCGGGATACATCGACGAATAGGTGTTGTTGTCAGCGGCGACTTGCCAGCCCGACAGGTAGATGGCTTTCACGCCGGCCTTGACTTGCTGCATGGCCTGACCACCGGTCAATGCGCCCAGGCAATTGACGTAGTCTTCGGTGTGGAGCAGATCCCAGAGTTTTTCTGCGCCGCGACGGGCCAGGGTGTGCTCAATGGGGAAGGAACCGCGCAAACGCACGACATCAGCCGCGCTGTAGCCGCGTTTGATGCCTTTCCAGCGCGGGTTGGTGGCCCAGTCTTTTTCGAGCGCCTTGATTTGCTGCTCGCGGCTCAGTTGTTCGGTAAGGCTCTGGGGCATGGAAAACTCCTTGAAGTGAATAAAAACGCTCGGCAGTGCGGTTTGGGGTAGCCGTAAGCTGTGTCAGATTGCGCTGCTGATGCGTCTATTCTATGTCTTATAGAAGACTTAAAACGATCTTATGTCTTATATAAGACATTTATTTTAATATTTAAAATCAATCACTTAGTAAAGTAATTTTGCAATATGAGTTTGAACTTCTCATATTGAGAAATTTTTCTGCACTGCACCAAATATTTTTTGCCATATGAAAACGCTAAACGCCCGGTGGAATTAGGCACGGGGTATTGCTTTCGAAATTGCAGAAGCGTGGCGATCACGCACCCAATCGCCACTGGCAATCAGTGGGCAGTTCATCACGTATCGCGGGTTGATTTCGTAGACGATGCAGGTCAGCCGCCGCCCTGCCACCTCCACTAAAACCTCACGCTTGAAATATTCGTCACGTTGCTGCGGATAGACCTCTTCGAGTTCGTCCAGTTGGCGTTCCAACGCGGGTTCGATGGCATACACCTCGCCCGCCACCTGCGGCGAGGGCGCCGCGCCCAATACGACGCCTGGGTACGCGCCCAAGTGGTACATCTGGCCCGCCACACGGGCTTGGCCCACCCACCGCGGTGGCGGCGTAAAACGGGTGATGTCATTGTCATCACCCTGGCGCAAGGTGCCGTAGACAAAAACGTGGCGCAATGCAAGCTCGTGGTCGGCCAAGGGCGATGGAGCTGCATCTGAAATCGGCGGGTTGGAGGCGGCTGGCATGATGTGATTGATCGCAGGGCTAGGTGTCCGTGAAGTTGCCCATAAGATTATCTGTATATTGGTGCAGTCTAATGATTCCACAAGCCACATCCCAAGCCCAGCGCCCTATGGGTCTCCGGGTGGAGCCGTCGCGGCTGACGGCGTTTGCCTGCCTGGCCCTGAGCATGGCTTTGGTCGGCAGCTACGTGGCTTTGTCCAAACCCCTGGTCGCCACGTTGCCCGTGTTTCTGCTGGCCTGGTTGCGGTTTGGCATTGGTGTTTTGGCGATGCCGCACTGGTTGAAAAAGCCACCTTCAGAAGCGCCGCTCAGCGGCACCACCCGTTGGCTCGTGTTTGTGGAGTCCTTCCTGGGCAATTTTCTCTTCTCCATTTGCATGTTGTACGGCGTGAGCATGACCAGCGCCGTCTCGGCCGGGGTGATCATGGCGTTGATTCCGGCCATGGTGGCGATCATGAGCTGGGCATTTCTACGCGAACGCATTGGTGCGCGGGTCTGGCTGGGTGTGGCCCTGGCGGTGCTCGGCGTGGCCTTTTTCGTGCTGTCAAAAAACGAGTTTCCTGAACCGATGAACAAAGGATCTTCCACGCCGTTTGCTTTTGGCAGTCCGCTTTGGGGCAAGCTGCTGGTGTTTGGCGCGGTGGTGTGTGAAGCGGCCTACGCCGTGATCGGCAAGAAGCTGTCGGGCACCTTGGAGCCCAAACGCATTGCCGCGTTGATCAACCTGTGGGGGTTTGTGTTGATGGCGCCGTTTGGCCTGTACCTGGCGCTGGACTTCGATTTCAAGGCCATTTCAGCCGGGATCTGGTGTCTGCTGGTCTTTTATTCGCTGGCGGCCTGTGTGTGGACGGTCTGGTTGTGGATGACAGGGCTCAAAACCGTTCCCGCCGCACAGGCCGGCGTGTTCACTGTGTTGTTGCCCATCTCAGCCGCACTCACCGGAGTGCTGGCCTTGGGCGAGTCGATTTCGGGCCTGCAAATGCTGGCATTTGCGATTGCGCTGGCCGGTGTGATGGTGGCCACCACGACGCGGCCCGCAGGCCCTGCGAAGGCCTTTTGAAGCCCCTCTGAGCCCCCTCTGGAGGCAAAACCCATGATTTCGGGCGAAAAAAACAACGTTTGCCAATGAAAAAACCTGATTTCCCCTATCAAACCCGCTATTTCTCCAGTAGCATCCGCAGTGCCAGTGAAGTGCACGTTTTTCATTGGTGATTAATCAACTTCTAGAAGGACAATTCAATCATGGCAACTGCAAAAAAAGCTCCTGCGAAAAAAGCGCCAGCCAAAAAGGCGCCCGCAAAGAAAGCTGCTCCAGCTAAAAAGGCCGCTCCGGCCAAAAAAGCTGCGCCAGCCAAAAAGGCCGCTCCGGCCAAGAAAGCTGCTGCTAAACCAGCTGCAAAAAAAGCGCCAGCCAAAAAGCGCACCGTCAACGCCGCCTTCATGAAAGCGCTGACCCCCAGCGCCGCCCTGGCTGCCGTCGTTGGCGCAGCGCCGCTGCCACGCACCGAGGTGGTCAGCAAGCTGTGGACCTATATCAAGAAAAACAAGCTGCAAGACGCGGTCAACAAGCGAATGATCAACGCTGACGCGAAGCTGAAAGAAATTTTCGGCAAGATGCAGGTGTCGATGTTTGAGATGGCTGGCCTGATCGGCAAGCACCTCAAGTAATCAGGGCTTTCCCTTGCGAAAAAGGCCGCAGTCATGCGGCCTTTTTTTATGCCCACGTGTTAAGGTCATGCCTATGAGCAATCCGACCAATTTAGCTGCTGTGCCCACAGTAACCGTTCCGGCCAAACCCCCTGGCAACTTCATCACGCGCTGGCTCGATGGCGACGTGGGTTTCAGTTTCCGAAGCTCGCCCGTGGCCATGTTCGCGGCAGCCATCGCCTTTGTGTGTGTTTTTGCTGCGGCCTTCGCCCCCTGGGTTGCGCCGCACAATCCGTTTGACCTGGCCACGCTGGAGCTCAGCGACGCCCGCAAACCGCCCGCCTGGCAAGACGGCGGCACCCGCAAATACCTTTTGGGCACCGACGACCAGGGCCGAGACATTCTCTCGGCAGTCATTTTTGGCGCCCGAATTTCATTGGTCGTCAGCCTGGCTTCAGTGATGTTGTCAATGCTGGCAGGTGTCGCGCTGGGCTTGCTGGCGGGTTTTCGGGGCGGCTGGGTTGACACGCTGTTGATGCGCCTGTGCGACGTGATGCTGTCCTTCCCAGCGATTTTGGTTGCCCTGCTGATCGCCGGCGTGGGCCGCGCGATGTTCCCCAATGCCCAAGACAGCGTTGCCTTTGGCGTCTTGATTTTGGCCATCACGCTGACCGGCTGGGTGGTATACGCCCGCACTGTACGCGGCACCACCATGGTCGAGCGCAATAAAGAATACGTGCAGGCGGCCCGTGTCACGGGCGTGGCCCCCCTGCGCATCATGATGCGCCATGTGTTGCCCAATGTGATGGGGCCGGTCATGGTGCTGGCCACCATCCAGGTGGCCACCGCCATCATTTCAGAAGCCACGCTGTCGTTTCTGGGCGTCGGTGTGCCGCCCACCTCGCCCTCGCTGGGAACGCTGATTCGGGTGGGCAACGACTACCTGTTTTCCGGCGAGTGGTGGATCACCGTGTTCCCCGGCCTGATGCTGATCCTGATCGCGCTTTCAGTGAACCTGCTGGGCGATTGGCTGCGGGACGCGCTGAATCCCCGCCTGCGCTGACCTGCGTCATTTCTAGGCTTTCTCCCCTAGCTTGGGGAAAATCCTAGGCCGCCGCGAGTTGGCTTGCTGCATAGTGGCGGCTTCTATTCAAGAGGTCTCCATGACATTCAAAATCACCATGATCGCCACTGCCACCGTGGCGGCCCTGACGGCAACCCCCGCGGTTTTCGCCAAACCCTTCAAATGGTCCAGTGCCAGCGACATCCCCACGCTGGACATCCATTCACAAAACAACGCCCTGGGCAATGGTGTGCATGCCGCGATTTACGACTCGCTTGTGTACTACAACAGCAGCACTTTCAAAGTCGAAGGCTTGCTGGCCACCCGTTGGCAAGAAATTTCGCCCACCCAAATGCGCTTCACCTTGCGCTCGGGTGTGAAGTTCAGCGATGGCAGCGCCATGACGGCGGACGACGTGGTTTTTTCGATCAACCGCGCCATGGCCAAGACTTCCAATTTCAATGTCTACACCCAGGGCATCGACAAAGTCGTCAAGATCAACGACAGCACTGTCGACTTCATGATGAAAGGCCCTAACCCTGTGCTCTTGAACCAGCTCACCGAGCTGCGTGTGATGAGCAAAGCCTGGGCTGAGAAAAACAAATCGGTCGACCCGAAAGACATCCGCGCCAAAGACGAAAACTTCGCCCACCGCAACGCCATGGGCACTGGCCAATACACCGTTAAAGAATGGTTGCCAGACCAGCGCCTCGTGCTGGTGAAGAACCCCAACTACTGGGGCACCGGCACGAGCAATGTCACCGAAATCATTTACACCCCCATCAAGGCCGAGGCCACGCGCGTCGCCGCTTTGCTCTCGGGCGAAGTCGATTTCATCCTCGACCCCAGCCCGCAAGACCTGCCCCGGATGCGCGCCGCGCCGAACCTGAAAGTTGTTGACGGCATCGAAAACCGCACCATCTTCTTCGGTATGGACCAATTCCGTGATGAGCTGCCCGGCTCCAACGTCAAAGGCAAAAACCCGCTCAAAGACCAGCGTGTGCGTATGGCCCTGTACCAGGCTATCGACATCAACGCCATCAACAAAGTCACCATGCGCGGCCTCTCGCAGCCGACGGGTGCGATGGTGGCCCCGCAAGTCAATGGCTGGACTGAAGGTGTTCACCGCCGCCATGCCTATGACCCTGAGGCATCCAAGAAGCTCCTGGCAGAGGCCGGCTACCCCAATGGCTTCGAAGTCGATTTCGCCTGCCCCAACAACCGCTACATCAACGACGAAGAAATCTGCCAGGCCGTCACCGCCATGTGGGCGCGAGCCAATATCAAAGCCAAGTTGCGCACCCTGCCCCTGGTCACCTATTTCCCGATGATCCAGCGCTATGAAGCCAGCATCTACATGCTGGGCTGGGGTGTTCCCACCTTCGACGCCTTGTACAGCCTGCAGTCGCTCACCCGCAGCGTAGGCCAGGGGGGCGACGGCAACTACAACGTGGGCCGCTACAGCAACCCGCGCATGGACTACATCGTGGACCGCGTCAAAGCCGAGACCGACCTGCCCGTGCGCAACCGCCTCATGACCGAAGCGCTACAACTCTCCAACGACACCGTGTCGCATATTCCCCTGCACAACCAGATCATCCCCTGGGCGATGAAGAAAAATGTAGACGTGACGCACCGGGCGGACAACCGGCTGGATTGGCGGTTGATTAATGTGAATTGACCTTTCGGTCAAGATGGCTGGAGGCTGGTTGCCGCACCGGAAGTTATTGCCTTTCCGGTCGCGACCACCGCGGCGCACGAAATTTTCGTTCCCGCGCGGAACTTCCACCCCAAAACCGCATGCACATTGCCCGGTCGCTGCGCGGTGATTACTATAATAAAAATAGCATAAAATCGAATATTTACGAGGCTTAGAGCCTCAAAACATCAATATTTTTTCCATTTTACTCGGTAATTAACATGGGTATTAACAATTTTCGAAAACAGGTAATTTTGTTAACACTCAGGTTAATGTAAAGGCAAGCCTGGCAATCAGGCAATCAACCTGAATCAGGTAATCAGAATCGCCCTGAAGTCGTTCACATTTGTCAGCGTCGGCCCGGTAACAACCGAATCGCCCAGCGCCTGAAAGAAGCCGTGGCCATCATTGTTGTCCAGGCTCGTGCGGGGGTTGATGCCCTGCGCCCAGGCGCGCGCCAGCGTGTCGGGCGAGATGATGGCGCCGGCGATGTCTTCGCTGCCGTCCACACCGTCGGTATCGCCCGCCAGCGCATGCACACCCGGCAGGCCCTGCAACGCGACGGCGAGTGACAGCAGGAACTCGACATTGCGGCCGCCTCGCCCCTTGCCCTTCATTGTCACCGTGGTTTCGCCCCCCGAGAGCAACACACACGGCGTCCTGAACGGCTGGCCGCGCGTGGCCACCTGGCGCGCAATGCCGGCCATGGTTTTGCCGAGGTCGCGCGCCTCACCCTCCAGGCTGTCGCCCAGTATGTAAGGCGTGATGCCCGCCGCACGCGCTACTTCGGCAGCGGCTTCCAGCGCGATTTGCGGCGCAGTGATCATGCGGGTTTCGATATGTTGCAAGCGCGCGTCACCGGGTTTGATGGACTCGCCAGAGCCGCTGGTCAGCAAGGTGCGCGCAGCAGCGGATACCTCAATGCGGTACCTTGCCAGAATAGCCAGCGCGTCAGCACAGGTCGTTGGGTCGGCTACCGTGGGGCCGGAGGCAATGTCGATAGCGTCGTCGCCCGGCACATCGGAGATCAGCAAGGTCACCAGCCGAGCCGGATGGCAGGCCGAAGCGAGGCGCCCGCCCTTGATGGCCGAGAGGTGGCGGCGCACGCAGTTCATTTCGGTGATCGTGGCGCCGCTTTTGAGCAAGGCCGAATTCACAGCCTGCTTGTCGGCCAGCGTCAGCCCCTCGCCCGGGGCCACCAGCAGCGAAGAGCCGCCGCCCGAGACCAGCGCGATGACCAGATCGTCTTCAGCCAGGTTGCTCACCAGTTCGCGAACCCGCTGCGTCGCCAGCAAGCCTGCTTCGTCGGGCACCGGGTGCGCGGCCTGCACGATCTCGATGCGCCGGCACGGCACTTCGTAGCCATACCTCGTGATGACCAACCCCTCCAGCGGCCCGGCCCAATGGTCCTCCAGCGCGCGCGCCATGGCTGCCGAGGCTTTGCCGGCCCCGATGACGAGGGTGCGGCCTTTGCCAGCGGCGGGCGGCGCAGGCAGATGCGCGGGCAGGCACAACGCTGGTTGCGCGGCGGCAACAGCTGCATCGAACATGGCACGCAATAAGCCCGCGGGGTTTTGCTGTGAATTTGACATTTTAAATTGACGAAAACGGAGCATTTAGAAATTCAATTTCAGGGATGCAGTGCAAGGCCTGCACCACGAGATTAGCCACAGAAATACACCCGTATTACGAGGATTTGCAACGCAGCAATGCGCCCTGCAATTGGATTTATTAACGCTCCGTCAGGTCACAGGTGCGGGGTTGAACAATACCAGCGCATTGTGCAGCTTCCAGTGCTCGGCCCAGGTTTTTTTGCGGCCGCTGGCTACTTCGAGCATCAACTTGAACAACTCCCAGCCGACCTCTTCGACCGTTTTGGTTCCGTCGGCAATCGTGCCGGCGTTCACGTCCATCAGGTCGTGCCAGCGCCGCGCCAGGTCGCTGCGAGTGGCTACTTTGATGACCGGGCATTCGGCCAGGCCATAAGGTGTGCCGCGCCCGGTGGTGAACACGTGCAGATTCATGCCGGCGGCCAGTTGCAGGGTGCCGCAGATGAAGTCGCTGGCGGGCGTGGCGGCATAGGTCAAACCCTTCTGCTTGAGCTTTTCACCCGGTGCGAGCACGCCGGTGATGGGCACCGATCCGCTCTTGATGATGGAGCCCATGGCCTTCTCGACGATGTTCGACAAGCCGCCCTTTTTGTTGCCCGGCGTGGTGTTGGCGCTGCGGTCCACACTGCCGCGTTTCAGGTAGGCGTCGTACCAGGCCATCTCACGGATCATCGCCTCGGCCACCTCGGGCGTGGAGGCGCGCGAAGTAAGCTGGTCGATGCCGTCGCGCACTTCCGTCGTCTCCGAAAACATCACGCTGGCGCCGGCGCGCACCAGCAGGTCAGTGCAATAACCCACCGCCGGGTTGGCGGTGACGCCCGAGAACGCGTCGCTTCCACCACACTGCACACCCACCACCAATTCGCTGGCGGGCAC
>JANLYO010000154.1:0-44954 GCA_031365665.1 Rhodoferax sp.
GGTAGGCGTGTTGCTGAGGCAGGCCGTCGCCGAATGTCTTGAAAGTCTTGCCGCCATCATCTGTGCGGTTGACGACCATGCGGCCACCCACGGGGATGCGGCAGGCGTCGGCTTGGGCGGGCACGAACCAGGCGCGTTGGGAGTTGTTGGGGTCGCAAGCTGCCGCAAAGCCGAAACCGGAGGGCGCGGGCGCTTGGATGCCGTCACCGATGCCTTGCCACTCCAAGCCACCGTCCATTGAGCGGTAAATGCCGCAATGGTGCTGCACCCACAGGGTGTCTGGCGCTGCGGCGCATTGCACCAGGCAATGGGGGTCTTGGGCATTTTCGTCATTCGCTGATTCAGGCGGCAGGTAGTCGGCTTTCATGCCTTTGGCGGTGAGCGCCCAGGTCGCGCCGCCGTCAAAACTCTGCCACACGCCACCGCAGGAAATGGCCAGCGTGAGGTGTTTTGAATCGCGCGGGTCCACCAAAATCGAATGGATGCCCGCGTGGTCATACCCGCCGCCAACCCAGGCGCGGCGGCGCGGCTCGGCCCAGAGCGGCGCATTGATGGCCCAACTGGCGCCGCCGTCCGTCGATTTGAAAAGCCCCGCCGGAATGCAGCCCGCCCATAGCGTGCCCGGCTCGTCAGCGCCGCCGCTGGCCAGTGACCAGATCAGATCAACACTCCAGGGCGTAGGGTCATCGGCTGAGGGGCTGTCGGTGGGTTTGGCGGGAAAGGCGGGCGCCGCAATCTCAACCCAGCTTGTGCCTTGGTCACGGCTTTTATGAAGCTTGATGCCGAAGTGCCCGAGGTTCAGTGCCGCGTACCAGCTGCCATCGCGCGCGTCAGCCAACACCTGCGAGACAGGTTCGCCTTTGAAATGGTGCGCGCTGATGCGCCACTGGCCCGCGTCTGGCTGCAACACAAACAGGCCTTTTCGGGTAGCCACCAGCAATTGGGAAACCTGTTTCATCACAAACTCCTTTGACCTGGGCCGTTGAGGCCCGAATTCACGCCTTTTGCCACTGCTTGCCCAATGTTTCCTCTACTCTAGCCGCCCGAGAGCGCCTGCACCACCAGCACACGGTCGTCGGTCGTCACGGCACGATCAAGGCGGACGCGCTCATGCACCAAATCGGCATTGATGAAGATGGCCACGTGTTTGCGCACAGCGCGCTGATCGTCAAATACATAACGCGCCAAATCCGGGGCAGCAAGCAAGGCCACCTCCAGCACCTCACGCAGGGTGCCGGCGGGGGTGCGCTGGGCGGGGCAGGCCACATGGCGGCGCAGGCTGGCGGCAAATTCAACGGTGGGCATGGCGGGCAACAATAAAGTGAAAGACTTATCAACTTGGCACGACAAACCCCCGCAATCAAAAAAACTCACCCAAGTTACGAACACCACAAACGAGGTTTATCAATGACACGACGCCCTATTTTGGCTCTTTTTGGCGGCTTTGGCATGGGGTCTGACGTGATGTCTGCCACCCCAGCTAGCACCGCTGTAGCTGGCGCCACACCCGCCATCCAGCCCCTGCGCCTTTCTGATGCTGAGTGGCAAAAACGCCTGAGCCCCGCGCAGTACGATGTTTTGCGCAAAGAAGGCACGGAGCGGGCGGGTTCAAGTCCCCTTAACGCTGAGAAACGCGCGGGCAGCTTTCTCTGCGCGGGATGTGACCTGCCTTTGTTTTCTTCCACCATGAAATACGAGAGCGGCACCGGCTGGCCAAGTTTTTTCAATACCCTGCCGGGAGCTGTCGTCACAAAAACTGATTTCAAGCTGATTTTGCCGCGCACCGAATACCACTGCGCCCGCTGCGAAGGGCATCACGGCCATCTGTTCAATGATGGCCCGAAGCCGAGCGGCAAGCGGTATTGCAACAATGGTGTCGCGCTTAAATTTGTGGCGGCAGTATGAACCGCAGCAAAATTTTGGCGGGGCTTTTGCAAGCCGTTTATCCGGCTCTCTGCCCGGCGTTTTTCACAGGTGTGTTGGCGTTGGGCAGTGTGGCTGCCCAGGCGCAAAATGCCCCTGCGCAACAAGTGGCACAGCAAGTTACGCAAACCGCCACAGCCCAAGCCAGCGCCAAAGCCATTTTTGCAGGCGGCTGTTTTTGGTGTGTTGAGTCAGACTTTGACAAGGTGCCCGGCGTTATCTCGACCACCTCGGGCTACACCGGCGGCAAAACCGCCAATCCGACCTACACCGAGGTGTCCGGCCACGGCACAGGGCATGCCGAGGCGGTCGAAGTGGTGTTTGATCCCGCCAAGGTCAGCTACGCCAAACTGGTGGCGCACTTTTGGCGCACCATCGATCCGACGGTGAAAGATGCGCAATTTTGCGACCACGGTTCGCCCTACCGCACCGCCATTTTCGCCATTGGCCCCGAGCAGTTGAAGATCGCCCAGGCGTCACGCGCCGCATTGGAGAAAACCAAGCCCTTCAAGGCGCCCATCGTCACGGAAGTCGTCGCGGCATCGGTGTTTTACCCGGCAGAGGCCTACCACCAAGACTACTACCTGAAGAACCCGATTCGCTACAAGTATTACCGCACCAGTTGCGGGCGTGACGCGCGGCTCAAACAACTCTGGGGTGAACAGGCCGCGCACTGATCCGGCTTGGCCTTTGCCAGGCCAGCCTGCCTATACTGATGTGTGTGAATTCAGACACATCGCAAAGGCAAGTATGACAACTGGCGAATTGGGCAAAGTGGTAAAAATTGGCGGCGCTTCGGGTTTCTGGGGCGACAGCAGCGTGGGCGCGCCGCAACTGGTGGCCAGCGGGCAGATCGACTACCTGGTGTTTGACTACCTGGCCGAGTTGACCATGTCGATCCTGGCGGGCGCGCGGCTGAAAAGACCGGAGCTAGGCTACGCCACGGATTTCGTCAGCGTGACGATGAAGGCCGTGCTCAAAGACGTCGTGGCCAAGGGCATCCGGGTGGTCAGCAACGCCGGGGGCGTCAACCCACAGGGGTGTGCCGATGCGCTGGCGGCGCTGGCCAAAGAGCAGGGCGTTGAACTCAAAATCGCGGTGGTCACCGGAGACGACGTGATGCCGCTTTTGCCCGAGCTACGCGCCGCCGAGCCGCCCGTGCGCGAGCTGCAAAGCGGTGCGCCGCTGCCGCCCAAGGTGCTGACAGCCAATGCGTATTTGGGCGGACAGCCGATCAAAGCCGCGCTGGACGCGGGCGCGCAGGTGGTCATCACCGGGCGCTGCGTGGATTCCGCTGTGACGCTGGGCGTGTTGATGCATGAATTCGGCTGGCGCGCCGACAGCGCAGAAGACCTCGACAAGCTGGCCGGTGGCAGCTTGGCCGGCCACATCATTGAATGCGGCGCGCAGGCGACTGGCGGGCTGTTTACCGACTGGCAGACCGTGCCGGACTGGGCCAACATCGGGTATCCCATCGTGGAATGCAGCGCGGATGGCAGCTTCATCAGCACCAAGCCAGCGGGCACGGGCGGCCTGGTCACGCCCGCCGTGATCAGCGAGCAGATGTTGTATGAAATCGGCGACCCGGCCCACTACATCTTGCCCGACCTGGTGTGCGATTTCACCCAGGTGCGCATGGTGCAGATGGGCAGTGCAAACGAGCACCGCGTGCATGTCAGCGGTGCGCGCGGCAAACCGGCCACGCCGACGTACAAGGTGTGTGCGACTTACATGGACGGCTTCAAGTTGTCGGCGCAGTTGACCATCATCGGATTTGACGCCAAGGCCAAGGCGCAGCGCACGGGCGAGGCGATCATCGAGCGCACGTCGCGGCTGTTTGCCACGCTGGGTTTGGGCGCGTACACCAAAACGAATATTGAAGTGCTGGGCACCGAGTCGTGCTTTGGCCCGCATGCCACGGCCCAGGGCGCGCGCGAGGTGATCATGCGGCTCACCGCGATGCACGCCCGCAAAGAAGCGCTGGACATCCTGGCGCGTGAGGTCGCGCCTGCGGGCACCTCGTGGAGCCCCGGCACCACCGGCTCGGGCGGCGGCCGCTCGGCGGCGGCGCCGTCGATCAAACAGTTTGGCTTCTTGCTGGATAAGACGCAGCTCAATGTTAAAATTATGATAAATAATAATGAAATATTATTTAGTGATTCTATTCGGACCTTAGGCCACGTTAATAGTTCATGTATTGCTACTAAAAATAGTAATAAAATTGATTATAAAAAAGACGAAAAATTAATTGAAATTGAAATAAAACTGATAAAAATTGCGCACGCCCGCAGTGGCGACAAAGGCGACATTTCCAATATCGGCGTGATTGCACGACACCCCGATTGGTTGCCAACGCTGCGCGAGCAGTTGAGCGAATCCGCAGTCGCCGCGTACCTCGCACATTTTGTCAAAGGGCGCGTCACCCGGTTTGATGTGCCGGGCATTCACGCCTTCAATTTCGTGTGTGAACAGGCGCTCGACGGCGGCGGCATGGCGTCGATGCGCAACGACCCGCTGGGCAAAGGCATGGGGCAAATTTTGCTGTCGATGCCGATCAAGGTGAACCAGCGCCTGCTGTCGACCTTGCCGTCGCTGGCTTGAAGCCCGGAATCGCGCGTCCATCCGCAGGCCGTGCGGCAGTGTGACCAGCGACTGCGCAGCGGTGTTGCCGGTTTGACAGACCCAAAGCGGCAGATCGGACAGAATCAAGGGCTAAAACCAGTGGAGGCAGGATGAGTGAAACAGGTGAAATAGCTGCAACAACGCGTTACCAATCGGTGTTCGCACCAGGTTTGTTCAAGGGGCGGGTGGTCATCGTCACCGGCGGTGGCTCGGGCATTGGCCGCTGCACGGCGCATGAATTGAGCGCTTTGGGGGCGCATGTCGTGCTGATTGGCCGCAAGCTTGAAAAGTTGAAAGCCGTGCAGGGAGAAATTCTGAGCGATGGCGGACAGGCCAGTTTTCACAGCTGCGACATCCGCCAGGAAGAAACCGTCAAACAGGTGGTCGCGGCGACGGTCGCGGCGCAAGGCAAGATCGATGGGCTGGTGAACAATGCCGGCGGCCAGTACGTGACGCCGCTGGAATCGATCAGCGCCAAGGGCTGGGAGGCGGTAGTCAATACCAACCTCACGGGCGGTTTTTTGATGGCGCGCGAGTGTTATCTGCAGTCGATGCAGGCCAATGGCGGTGCGATCGTCAATATCGTGGCCGACATGTGGGGTTCTATGCCCGGCATGGGCCACAGCGGCGCAGCGCGCGCGGGCATGGTGAGTTTCACTGAGACAGCCGCCGTAGAGTGGGCCCACAACGGCGTGCGCAGCAATGCGGTGGCACCCGGTTATGTGACTAGCAGCGGCATGGACCATTACCCGCCCGAAGTCGGCAAGATGCTGGTCTCCAAGTTCAAACATGTGCCCTTGGGCCGGTTTGCCACTGAAGCCGAAATCGCCGCCGGCATCGTGTTTTTGCTCAGCCCAGCCGCCAACTTCATCAACGGCATCACCCTGCGCATCGACGCTGGCCGCCCGCAAACCCGCACCGGCAACGAGCAGCGCACCGCCACGGCGGACGCCCAAACCCGGGACGCGATCAAACCTTTCAACGGATTTCACCGTTTCGTCATGCCGAAAGTCTTTCAGACGCCCTGAATTCGGCCCTGCCTTCGTTCATTCCATCATTCCACCCCTGTATCCCCATGAACTACACCCACGAACACCTCGAAATCCAGAAGACTCTCAAGCGTTTCATTGAAGAAAAAATCAATCCGCATGTGGATCAATGGGAAGAAGACGAAATTTTCCCGGCGCATGAGGTGTTCAAGGGCCTGGGCGATTTGGGCCTCCTGGGCTTGACCAAGCCCGAAGCCTATGGCGGCGCTGGGCTGGACTACACCTACGGCCTGGCCATGGCCGAGGCCCTGGGCCACTGCCACTGCGGCGGCGTGCCGATGGCGATAGGCGTGCAGACGGACATGGCGACGCCCGCACTGGCGCGTTTCGGCAGCGACGAGCTCAAGCGGGAGTTTTTGGCGCCATCGATTGCCGGCGACATGGTGGGCTGCATCGGTGTGAGTGAACCGGGTGCGGGCAGCGATGTCGCCTCCATCAAAAGTTATGCCCGTAAGGATGGTGACGACTACGTCATCAGCGGCCAGAAAATGTGGATCACCAACAGCCTGCAGGCCGACTGGATGTGCATGCTGGTCAACACCGGCGACGCCCAAAGCGCCACCGGCGGCAACCAGCACAAAAACAAAACCCTGATCATGGTGCCCATGCGGGAAGGCCCCGGCAAGGGCGTGAACCGCAAACTCGTCAAGGGCATCGAGGTGGCGCGCAAGATCCGCAAGATCGGCATGAATTCCAGCGACACCGGTTTGATCTATTTTGACGAAGTGCGTGTGCCCCAGCGCAACCGCATTGGCAACGAAGGCCAAGGCTTCATGTACCAGATGATGCAGTTCCAGGAGGAGCGGCTGTGGGCGGCGGGCAGCGCCTTGCAGGGTTTGACCAATTGCATCCAGTGGACGATTGAATGGGCGCAGGAGCGCAAGCTGTTTGGCGCCACCTTGGCCGACCAGCAGTGGGTGCAGTTCAAGCTGGCGGAAATGAAGACGGAAGTGGAGTCCTTGCGGGCGCTCACGTACCGCGCCTGCGAGTTGTATGTGAGCGGGCAGGATGTGACGGAGCTTGCCTCCATGTGCAAACTCAAGACTGGCCGCTTGAACCGGCTGATTCCCGACGGCTGCCTGCAATTCTGGGGCGGCATGGGCTTCACGCTGGAAAACAAGGTAGCGCGCAAATACCGCGATGGCCGCCTGGGCTCCATCGGCGGCGGCGCCGATGAAGTGATGATGGGCATTTTGGCCAAAACCATGGGCATCGCCAAGAAGCCGCCAAAGGCGGCATGAACAATATAAGCGACATGAGCGGCCTGGACACGCCGGCAGTCGATGCCCCGCGCTTCGACAGCGCGGACGAGGAAGCCTTGGTCGCGCTGGTCGAGCGCTTTGCAAAAGACGAAATCGCCCCTTTTGTGACCGCATGGGATGCGGCGGGAGAGTTCCCGCGCCCCTTGTACAAACGGGCCTCTGAGTTGGGCTTGCTTGGTTTGGGTTATCCGGAAGAACTCGGCGGCACGCCCGCCACGCACCGGATGAAGAGTTTGGTCAGCCAGACATTTGCACGCGTCACCGGCAGCGGCGGTGTGCACGCGAGTTTGTATTCACACTCGATTGGCCTGCCGCCGATCATCAAACATGGCAGCGCTGCGCTGAAGCAGGAAATTGTGCCGCCGGTGTTGGGTGGCGACAAAATTTCGGCGCTCGGGATCACGGAGCCGGGTGGTGGAAGCGATGTTGCTGCCATCAAGACAAGCGCAGTGCGCATCTCCGGCAGCTTGGGTGACGGCCGGGGCGACGACTATCTCGTCAACGGGGAAAAAATCTTCATCACCTCGGGTGTGCGTTGTGATTTCCTGACCACGGCTGTCAGAACCGGCGATGCGGGAAGCAAAGGCGCGGGCGGCATTTCCTTGATCGTCATTCCCATGCATTTGCCAGGCGTGTCGCGCACTCGGCTGGACAAAATGGGCTGGCTCGCGTCGGACACCGCGCACATTCGGTTTGAAAATGTCCGCGTGCCAGCGCGCCTGTTGGTGGGCCAAGAGGGTACAGGCTTCAAAATGATCATGGGCAACTTCAACGGCGAACGCCTGGGCATGTCAGTGCTCGCACTCGGGTTTGCTCAAGCCTGTTTTGACGAGGCGCTGGACTGGGCGCGGCAACGCAAAACCTTTGGCCAGGCACTCATCGAAAGCCAGGTCATCCGCCACAAGCTGGTGGACATGCAAATGCGCATCGCCAGCAGCCAGGCCTGGTGCGATGCGCTCACGGCGCGGGCCGACGCTGGCCAGGAGAAAGCGGGCAAAGATGTGGCTTCGCGTTGGGTGGCCGAAGTTTGTATGCTGAAAAACCACGCCACGCAAACCATGCAGTTTTGCGCCGACCAGGCGGTGCAGATTCTGGGCGGCATGGGTTTCATGCGCGGCACCAAGTCCGAACGCATCTACCGTGAAGTGAAGGTGATGATGATTGGTGGCGGTGCAGAGGAAATCATGAAAGAGTTGGCCTCGCGCCAACTCGGGTTTTGATGAAGGCAAGATGAAAACCCAAGCCGACAATTTGTCCGCTCTGGCTTTAGGCACGAACGGCAAATTCACCGCTGAATTCCTGGCGCTACAGCGGCGTTATTTCGAAGAGGAAACCCCGTTCAACAAACTCATGGGGCTGAGCCTGCACGCTTTCGAGCCAGATCTGGTGACGGCTCGGCTGCCGATGCGGCCCGATCTGGTCGGCCACCGGCCCTCGCACCGTTTGCATGGCGGCGCGATTAGCGCGACGATGGATGTGACAGGCGGTTTCGCCATCATGGCGGCCATGGCGATGCGCCATCCCGAGGAAACGCTGGCGCAATTGATGCCAAGGTTCAGCAAGATTTCAACGATCGACCTGCGTGTGGACTACCTGAGCGTGGGCATCGGAGACTATTTTTTTGTGACTGCCAAAGTCTTGCGCCTGGGCTCGCGGGTGGCGACCACACGCATGGATTTTCTGGGCGCAGACGGCAAACTTCTGGCCACGGCAGCAGCCGCCTATATGGTGTCGTAAAAAAACCGCCCGAAGGCGGTTTTTCTGTCCCGATCGACCGCTCAATTGATGTATTCGGAAATCACTTTCCATTTGCCATCTTGAATTTGCGACAGGCGCGACGCATCGCTGCCCAGTCGTTTGGTGGCGGTGAAACTCGACGGGGCGGCCCCAAACATATCAGCTGGAATACTCATGGTATCCATCGCCTTGATGAAGGTGTCGGTTGTGAGGCCCTTGCCGGCCTTTTGCAGGCCTTTAGCAAAAGTGTCGACGATCACATAACCATATACTGAAAACACGGTGGGGTCTTCATTGAACTTGGTTTTGTATTTGCTCGCCCAGAACTGCACGTTTTTGGAGGCGTCGTCCAAGTAGGGGTGCTGTACCGTCATGGTGGCATAAAGGCCATTCATGGCTGGGCCGCCCAGTTTGTGGATGAGATCGGTATAACCGGCGCTGGAGGCGAGGAAGGTCGGGTTGTAGCCCAATTTGCGCGCCGTACCAATGGTGCCGATGGTTTCCCGGATGATGGTGCCCATGACGATCAAGTCACAACCTGAAGACTGCATCTTGGCGACCTGGGAAGAGAAATCAGTAGCACCACGCTTGTACGAGGTTTTCTCAGCCAATTCCATGTTGATGGTTTTAAGGCCAGCCTCTGCGCCACGTTGCACCTCTAGACCGAAATCATCGTCCTGGTAAATCGTGCAGATTTTCTTAGCGTTCTTTTCTTTCACCATCTTTGGCAGGGCTGTACGCATTTGGTCAAAGTAAGTGGCGGCAAACGAATATTTCAGGCGGTGCAATGGCTCGTACATCTCCCGCGCAGCCGTGATCGGAAAAAAGTTGATGACGTTTTTCTCGAATTGCACTGGCATCGCCGCCAAGTTGTTGGCGGTGCCGATGTGGCCCAGCATGGCGAAAATTTTGTCCTGGTTGACCAGCTTCTGCGCCGCCAGCACTGCCTTTTTGGGGTCGTAAGCGGAGTCTTCAACGATCAGCTTGAGTTTGCGCCCGTGGATGCCACCCTGCTCGTTGATTTCGTCAACGGCCAGCAACATGCCCAAACGTGACTGTTTGCCAAAACCCGCAATCGGGCCAGACAAGTCTTGGATCGACCCCAATGTGATTTCTGTCGGGCTGACGCCTTGCAATGGGGGGGCTTTTTGGGCCTGCGCCGCTGATGCGGCCAATGCGGCAATCGCCAGAATGCACGAGATTTTGAATTTCATCGTTTGTCTCCTAAAAAAAAGTAAATGACAGGAAAATTTGCAACAACGGTGGTCTCAATCAGCGGTATCAATTCGCCGGTTTTGTGTATTCAGAAATCACCTTCCAACGGCCATCCTGAATCTGTGAAATGCGCGAGGCGTTGCTGGCCAAGCGTTTGGTCGCCGAGAACACCATGGCATCTGTGCCAAAAATATCAGGCGGCACACTCATGCTGTCCATGGCCTTGGTGAATGATTCGGTGGTCAAGTTCGGGCCAGCTTTTTGCGCGGCACGGATGAACAAGTCGATGATCTGGTACCCATAAATCGACACGGTGCCAGGATCTTCATTGAACTTGGTTTTGTATTTGTTGGCCCAGAACCTGATGGGCTGCGAGGTCTCATCCAAATAGGGATGTTGGACTGTCATGGTGGCATACACGCCCTCCACGATTTTTCCGCCAAGTTTGGGGATCAGGTCGGTGTAAGCGGCGTTGGGGGTGAGAAACGTCGGGTTGAAGCCCGTTTTGCGGGATTCACCCACGACGCCAATTGTCTCGCGGATGATGGTGCCCAGGACAACAAAATCGCAATTTGATGCCTTCAATTTGGCCACCTGGGATGAGAAATCAGTTGAGCCGCGCTTAAAGGAGGTTTTCTCGACCACTTCCATGCCGATCGTCTTCAACCCGGCTTCGGCACCCTGCTGCACTTCAAGTCCATAGTCATCGTCTTGGTACACAGTGCAGACCCGCTTGGCGCTTTTATCTTTCACCAGTTTGGGCAGCGCAGTGCGGATTTGATCCGAATAGGGCACACCAAATGAGTACTTGAGCTTATGGAAAGGCTCGTACATGTCACGTGCAGAGGAGATCGGCAGGAAATTGATGATGTTCTTGTCGGCCTGTACCGGGAAAGCCGCGTTGTTGTGTGCTGTGCCAACGTGCCCGGCCATGATGAATATCTTGTCCTGGTTCACCAGCTTCTGGGCGGCAAGCACGGCCTTTTTGGGATCGTAACCAGAGTCTTCGAGCAGCAATTTGATCTTTCGCCCATGCACGCCGCCCTGCTCGTTGAGCTCATCGATGCGCAGCAACATGCCAAAACGCGCCTGTTTGCCGAAAGAAGCCAGCGGACCGGACATGTCCTGAATCGTGCCAACCAGGATTTCGGATTTGCTGACGCCCTGCTGTGCTACAGAAATAGAAGCGAAAGACGCAATAATGCTGAGAGCCAATAAGTGTTTCAGTTGCATGGTAGTTCCTGGGAAAAATGGAAAACGATCAAAAGTCTTCAGCGGTACATGGCTTCGATCTGCGGTGAATATTTCTTCTCGACAAGTTTGCGTTTGAGCTTCATCGTGGGCGTGAGTTCCTCGTCTTCGGCGCTGAGCTGCGTCTCGAGCAAAAAGAATTTTTTGATTTGCTCAACCCGTGCGAACTTCTTGTTGACGCGGTCCAGCTCGCCCTGAATCAGGTCTTGCACTTCTTTGGAGCGTGTCAAGCTGGAATAGTTGGAAAACGGCACGTCATGGTCTTGCGCATATTTTTCGACGTTCTCCTGGTCGATCATGACGATCACCGTGAGGTAAGCCCGTTTGTCACCCACCACCACGGCATCGGTGATGTAGGGCGAGAACTTGAGTTCATTTTCAAGTTCGCTGGGCGTGATGTTCTTGCCGCCCGCCGTGATGATGATGTCTTTCATCCGGTCCGTGATCTTGAAAAACCCGTCGGCGTCGACAGAACCAACGTCACCCGTGTGCAGCCAGCCATCTTTGTCGATGGTTTCAGCCGTTTTTTCAGGCTGGTTCAGGTAGCCCATGAACACACTGGGGCCGCGGATCAACAACTCACCTGTGATTTCGTCAACCTTGACCTCAGTTTTAGGCGACGCGGGGCCGATGGTGCCGGGCTTCATCAAGTTGACGCGGGTGAAGGTGCCGAGGCCGCCCGACTCGGTCTGGCCCCAGCCTTCGAGCATCGGCACGCCAAGCGCGAGGTACCAGCGGATCAATTCCGGCGAGATAGGTGCGGCACCCGAGAGCAGCGCCCGTGCCCGGTGAATGCCGATCATCTTGCGCACATTGTTCAGGCTAAGCCATTGGGCCAAGGTGAACTTGAACTTGAGAAAACCATCAATGGGCTCCCCAGCCAGTGTCTTTTCGGCAACCTGAACGCCGACGCCGATCGACCACGCATAGGCGGCCTGTTGCAGCGTAGAGGCTTCCTTGATGGCGATGACAACACCTGAATAAAACTTCTCCCACACGCGCGGCACGGCAAACAGGAAATGCGGCGCGATTTCGCGCACATTTTCTGGAATAGTCTCGGGGTTTTCGACAAAATTGAGCAGGCAGCCGGTGTACACGGAGGTGTATTCGCCAATGACACGCTCAGCAATGTGGCACAGCGGCAGAAAACACATGCGCTCATCGGATTCCGTCTGGGGAAGTGACGCTGCCGCTTGGCGCGCGGCGAACACCAAGCCACCATGGCTTTGCATCGCACCTTTGGGTTTTCCTGTGGTGCCCGAGGTGTACACCAAAATGGCCAAATCTTCTGGCCTACGCATTTTCGCCCGTTGCTCCAAGAGGCCAGGGTTTTGCGCGTTGAACTCGCGGCCAAGTTTGCGCAAAGCATCCAGCGACATCACATCCGGGTCATCCACAGCGTGCAGGCCTTCCATGTCCAGCACAATCACCTTGCGCAGCTTGGGCAACTGGGAGCGCACCTCCAACGCCTTGTCGAGCTGCTCGTCGTCTTCGACAAACAGAATCGTGGTGGAAGAGTCTTCACAAAGATAGTGCACTTGGCTTGCGGCGTCGGTCGGGTAGATGCCATTGGTGACGCCAGCGGCACTCAAAATCGCCAGATCACACAACACCCATTCGACCACCGTATTGGAAAGAATGGCTGAACATTCGCCGGGCTGCAGCCCCAGGCTCAGAAGGCCGCCTCCGATTTCGCGCACGACGGTGGCGGCTTGGTTCCAGGTCCAACTGCGCCAGATGCCCAGCTCTTTTTGGCGCATCCAGATGTTGTCGCCGCGTTTGCCTACGGCGCTCCAGAACATCTCAGGAATGGTTTCACCCGGCGTCAGGATATCGTCGCTGAAATGCGCCTGGGTCAGAGTCCACAAGTTGCTCATCCTGTTATCTCCAATTTTTCTTTTTCTTCCAGCGCCGCTCGGCGCGCTGGCCTTCTTCTTTCATGCCGAGGAAGAATTCCTTGATGTCGTCTTTTTCGCGCAGACGGGCACAGGTGTCTTCCATCACGATTCGGCCGTTTTCCAGCACATAACCATAATCGGACGCATTCAGTGCCATGTTGGCGTTTTGTTCGACCAGCAAAATGGTGGTCCCACGTTCGCGGTTGATGCGCACCACAATCTCAAAAATCTCTTTTGTGAGTTTGGGCGACAGCCCCAGGCTGGGCTCGTCCAGCAGGATGAGCTCAGGGTTGGCCATGAGCGCGCGCGAGATCGACAACATCTGCTGCTGGCCGCCGGACAACAGCCCAGCATCTTGCGTGGCACGTTCACGCAGAATAGGAAAATAATTGAACACGGTCTCCATGTCGCGCGCGACGCCGTCCCGGTCTTTGCGGACGTAGGCACCCATCAGCAGGTTGTCGCGCACGCTCAAGAGGGGGAAAACCTCGCGGCCTTCGGGCACATGGCACAGGCCCTGCTGGACGATGAAAGCCGGGTCGCGGGCGGTGATGTCGCGGCCTTTGAATTCAATCGAACCTTTGCGCGGGTCGATGATGCCCGAGATGGTTTTAAGGATGGTTGTTTTCCCAGCGCCGTTGGAACCCAACACGGTGGCGATTTCGCCCTGCCGTACTTTGAGGCTGACGCCACGGATCGCCTTGATCGGCCCATAGGCACTTTCAACGTTGAGCAGCGTCAACACCGCAGGTTTGTCTGAAGCGGCTTCAATATTGCTCATGCAGACCTCCGCAAAGACGACACATCATCCACTGAACCGAGGTAGGCTTCGATCACACCGGGGTCGTTTTGCACCTCGCGCGGGGTGCCCATGGCGAGCACCTCGCCCTGGTTCATCGCCAAGACCCGGTCCGACACCTTGCTTACGAGCGTCATGTCATGTTCGACCATCAGCACCGTGATGCCCAGTTCATTCTTGATGTCGGAAATCCAGAAAGCCATGTCGTCGGTTTCTTCCACGTTCAGGCCGCTGGAAGGCTCGTCCAGCAGCAGCAGTTTCGGCTCCGTGCACAGCGCCCGCGCCAGTTCGACCACCTTGCGCACACCATACGGCAAGCCGGCCACATAGGAATCGCGGTGGTGTTGCAGGTCAAGCAAATCAATCACTTCTTCGGCCTTTTGGCGCGCCTTGATCTCTGCCTCGCGCGCGGTTGAGGTGAAGAACATGTCTTGCCACACCCCGGTTTTGCGGTGGGTATGGCGGCCAATCAGCAGGTTGTGCAGCACAGATGCGTTTTCAAACAACTCGATGTTCTGGAATGTGCGCGCAATGCCCAATGAGGCGATCTGGTGTGGCGGCAAAGCCGTCAGCTTCTCACCCTGGTAGAAGATCTCACCAGCGGTGGGCGTGTAAATACGGCTGATCAGGTTGAACACTGTGGTTTTACCGGCGCCATTGGGGCCGATCAGCGTGAAGACTTCCCCCTTTTGCACATCGAAACTGACGTTGTTGACGGCCAGCACGCCGCCAAAACGCACACTCAGATTTTTAGCTGAAAGCAGAATGTCAGTCATTTCAATCTATCCGATTTCTGGAACGATTTCTGCCGCTTGAACATGCCTTTGCGATAGAACGGGAAGAGTTGCAAATAGGTGCGCACCTTGAGCCAGCGGCCATACAGGCCCATGGGCTCAAACAACACGAAAGACACCAGCACCACGCCATACACCAGGCCTTGAAGTCCCGGCGCCTGTCCGATCATCGGCGGCAAAAAGTCTTTCGACAAGGCAATGATCTGCGGCATGGTGATGAGGAAAATGGCGCCCAAAAATGCGCCATGCACCGAACCCAGGCCGCCGATCACGATCATCAACAGCAGGTCAATCGATTGCAGGATATTGAACTGCTCAGGCGAAATGAACTGCAACTTGTGCGCATACAGTGCCCCCGCGACGCCGGCAAACGCCGCAGAAATGGCGAAAGACAGCGTTTTGTAATGCGATAGCTGGATGCCCATGCTTTGCGCCGAGATTTCAGAATCCCGAATGGCCACAAACGCACGTCCGGTCGGCGCACGCAGCAGGTTCAGTATCGTGAGTGTGGCAAGAACAGTGATGGCCAGACACAAAAAGTAGAACTCATTGCCCGTATCGAGCTTCCAGCCAAAAAGGTCAGGTGCCTTGATGTGTTTGCCGGCGTTGCCACCGGTGACAGACTCCCACCGTGCGAGAACCTCCTCCACAATGAAACCAAACGACAAAGTTGCCATGCCAAGGTAGATTCCTTTGACCCGCAAGGCAGGCAGCCCCACGACAAATCCGACGGCAGCCGACAGCAGTGCAGCCCCCGTGAGCGCCAGCGGAAAAGGAATGCCCGCGTTGGTCAATACCGCCTGCGTATAGGCGCCAACGCCCAGAAATGCCGCGTGCCCGAGTGAGAACAGGCCCGTGAAGCCCGCCAGCAGCATCAGGCCCAGGCCGGCGATGGCGTAAATCATCACAAAGGTCATTTGAGCCAGCCAGTATTCTGCAACCACCCAAGGAGCCACCACCAGGGCCAGCATCAAGATGCCGTACCAAAACAGGTGGCCGCCGTGTTTGGCGAGTTTGAGGTCTTGCGCGTAATCAGTTTTGAATATGAAACGCATCAGACTTTCTTCCTCAAATTCCCACCAAACAAACCGTTGGGTTTGACCATCAGCATGATCAGCACCATGATGTAAGCGGCTGTGTCCTTGAAGCCATCCGGCAAATAAAAGCCGGAGAGCGACTCGATGATGCCGATGATCAGGCCGCCGACAATGGCACCCGGCAAACTGCCGAATCCGCCGACCACCGCTGCCGGAAAGGCCTTAAGCCCGATAAAGCCCATGTTGGCATGCACAAAGGTGATGGGTGCCAGCAGCAGCCCGGCAACCGCCGCGACCGCAGCGGCCAGGCCCCAGGCCAGGCCATTGAGTGCCTTCACTGGAATGCCCATGTAATACGCCGCCAGTTGGTTTTGCGACGACGCCTGCATGGCGATGCCCAGCTTGCTGTATTTGAACAATGCAAACAAAAGCCCGCACAAAACGGCGGTAGCGGCGATGACCACCATTTGTTCCACGTTGAGGATCAAGCCGCCGACCTTCCATATCTGGTCTTTGTAAGGCACCGGCATCGTGTGGGTTTCAGTGCCAATGCCAGGAATCATGGTGATCAGCCCACGGGCCACATAACCAATGCCGATGGTCAGCATGACGATGCTGAAGGCCGGTTGACCCAAAATCGGCCGGATCACGGCCCGCTCCAGCAACACGCCAAATACGGCCATGGCCAATATCGAGCTGACCACGGCCAGCCAAAACGGAAACCCCACCATGGTCATGCCGGCCAGCCCGCCAAAGGCGCCGAGCATCATCAGTTCACCCTGGGCAAATGTGACGGTTTCGGTGGCCTTGTAAATGAGCACGAAGCCCAACGCGATCAGGCCATAAATGCAGCCCTGCGCAATGCCGCTGATGACCAACTGTAAAAACTGCACACTGACTCCTGTTTGCGAATGCCCGTTTATAGCTTGCCTGTGGCAAATTTCCGATAGGGTTGTTCCCAGTGCAGCGTGCCGTTTAGCCCGCTTTAATCTGTGTATGAAGAACGCCGTCTCAACACAACAATTTGATGAAGTCACGCTCGTGACACTGAACCGCGTCGCCGTGCGCAATGCCGTCGACGCCGCCACGGCGCAGCAACTTTACGATGCGTTTCTCGCTTTCGACGCCGACGCGTCGACCAAAGTGGCGGTGTTTCATGGCGCGAACGGACACTTCTGCGCCGGTTGGGACTTGCAAGCGGGCGCAAAGTTGGCAGTCACTGGGCAGGTGGATCCTGGTGGTCAAAGCAGAGGCCCCTTTTCCGATCTTGACTTTGCCCCGCCGGACGTGCAGCCACTTGGCCCGATGGGCCCGTCGCGCCTGGTATTGTCCAAGCCTGTCATCGCAGCGGTGAGCGGGGCTGCCGTCGCGGGCGGCATGGAGCTGGCCTTGTGGTGCGACCTGCGCGTGATGGAGGAAGACGCCTACTTTGGCGTCTATTGCCGCCGTTTTGGCGTGCCGCTGATTGACGGTGGCACGGTTCGCCTGCCTCGCATGATTGGCATGGGCCATGCCATGGACCTCATTTTGACCGGGCGCAAAGTGGAGGCCGCAGAAGCTTTGCAAATGGGCCTATGCAACCGCGTCGTGCCACCCGGCACTGCATTGGAAGCTGCGCTGGCGCTGGCGCACCAGTTATGTGCTTTTCCGCAAAAAACCATGCGGGCCGACCGCATGAGCGCCTACACCCAGTGGGACTTGGATGTGCCCCATGCCTTGCATCAGGAATGGGAGCGTGGCAAAGCCTGTATTGCTGACGGTGTGCAAGGCGCGGCGCGGTTTGCCGGGGGCGCGGGCCGCCACGGCAAGTTTTAGCCGCGCGGAGCCTAGAACGCCAGCAGGTGGGAGCCTTCCGGATTCGGCAGCGGTCGGGGTTGTCCGTCTTCGTCAATGGCCACGTAAGTCAGCGAGGCTTCTGTCACCTTCACGTATTTGCGCTGCGCCCGGATGCGCTCGGCATAGACTTCGACCTTGATCGTGATCGAGGTTCGCCCCACCTGCTCGACACTGGCGAAAAACGACAACAGGTCGCCCACGCGGACCGGCTGCTTGAAGATGAACTCGTTGACGGCCACCGTGGCCATGCGCCCCTGCGTGTACCGCGCGGGCACCACCGAGCCTGCCAGGTCAACCTGTGCCATCACCCAGCCGCCAAAGATGTCGCCATTGGCGTTGACGTCCCCCGGCAGCGGGATCACCTTGAGAACAAGCTCCTTGTCCGCCGGAAGCTGCACGTCGGCCGAGGCCGCCCGCGCGCCGGAACTGGCCGCTGCGGCTGCGCCGGCGCGGGTGTCTGCACTTGAATTACTCGACATAGGCACAATCCTCTGTTTACCGCCCTTTGCGGACCCACAGATTCTCCACGATGCGCCAACATGGTCAACTTGCTGCGGCGGCTCCCGCGCAGCTTTCCGAAAACACCCCTGGCGGCACACCCGCGCCGCGCTCCGACTGGTCCACGCTCAGCCGTCTGTTCCCCTACCTGTGGGTCTACAAATGGCGGGTGCTAGCGGCGCTGGCCTTCATGGTGGGCGCCAAGCTGGCCAACGTGGGCGTGCCGCTGCTGCTGAAAAACCTGGTCGATTCGATGAGCCCCAATGGTGGCCTGGTGGGCGCCAGCATCGACGTGAAAGCCCTGGTGGTCGTGCCGGTGGCGCTGCTGATCGGTTACGGTGCCCTGCGGCTTTCGACCTCGCTCTTCACCGAGCTGCGCGAGCTGGTCTTCTCCAAGGCCACCGAGGGCGCGGCGCGCTCCATCAGCCTGCAGGTCTTCCGCCACCTGCACGCCATGAGCTTGCGCTTTCACCTGGAGCGCCAGACCGGCGGCATGACGCGCGACATCGAACGCGGCACGCGTGGCGTGCATTCGCTCATCAGTTATTCGCTGTACAGCATCATCCCCACACTGATCGAGGTGACGCTGGTGCTCACGCTGCTGGCCGTCAAGTTTGACGTCTGGTTTGCCATCATCACCATCGTCGCGCTGGTGTTTTACATCACGTTCACGGTCTCCATCACCGAGTGGCGCACGCAGTTCCGCAAGAAGATGAACGAGCTGGATTCGCACGCGCACACCCGCGCCATCGACTCGCTGCTCAATTACGAAACCGTCAAATATTTCAACAACGAAGAGTTTGAGGCGAAACGTTACGACAGCAGCCTGGAGAAATACCGCCGCGCGGCAGTGAAGAGCCAAACCACCCTGAGCATGCTCAACACCGGCCAGCAGCTCATCATCGCCATCGCTTTGGTGGCCATGTTGTGGCGCGCCACGCAGGGCGTGGTGGATGGCCGCATGACGCTTGGCGACCTGGTGATGGTCAACGCCTTCATGATCCAGCTTTACATCCCGCTGAACTTTCTGGGCGTGATCTACCGCGAGATCAAGCAAAGCCTGACCGACCTGGAGAAGATGTTCACGCTGATGGAGCGTGAACGCGAGATTGATGACTCCCCGGGGGCATTGGCCCTCGTCACGTCTGCATCTAGTGCTATTAAATTTGATAGCGTGAGTTTTGCCTATGAACCCGCACGCCCCATCCTGCACAACATCAGTTTTGAGATCCCGTCGGGCAAAACGGTGGCGGTGGTCGGGCCTTCGGGCTCGGGCAAGTCCACGTTGGCGCGCCTGCTGTTCCGCTTCTACGACACGCAGCAGGGCCGCATCACCATCAACGGGCAAGACATCAAGCAGGTCACCCAGGCCAGCCTGCGCCAGGCCATAGGCATCGTGCCGCAAGACACCGTGCTTTTCAACGACACGGTGGAATACAACATCGCCTACGGCCAGGTGGGCGCCACGCGCGCCCAGGTGGAGGAGGCGGCGGCGTCAGCGCACATCCACAGCTTCATCAGCGCCACGCCCACAGGTTACGACACCATGGTGGGTGAGCGCGGCCTCAAATTAAGCGGCGGCGAAAAGCAGCGCGTGGCCATCGCCCGCACCTTGCTGAAGAACCCGCCCATCCTGATCTTTGACGAAGCCACCAGCGCGCTGGACAGCGCCAACGAACGCGCCATCCAGGCCGAGCTGCAAAGCGTGGCGCAAAACAAGACCACCCTGGTGATCGCGCACCGCCTCTCCACCGTGGTGGACGCGCATGAGATTCTGGTGATGGGCGCCGGGCGCATCATCGAACGCGGCAATCACGCGGCGCTGCTGGCGGCCAACGGGCGCTATGCGGCGATGTGGGCGCTACAGCAAAACAGCGAACCCGCAGCAGCGGTATCAGATGTAGATTAATATGCTATATATTATATAGCAAACTATCCATATAATACGTGACTCAATGCCCTATTTTTATCGCAATGCAGCATGATGAACCACAATAATACCCAAAATGGGTATTATTTTGCGAACCTGGGCACTATGCGGACAATGTTGTTCCATGGAAACCCCAGGGCCTCCTCTGTTTCACGCAGGTGAGGCGCGGGAATTTCGTCCAACATGTCAGGCTGTTACAGTGGGTAACGCAAATAGTCATAAAAACGTACTGGTTCGGGAGGCTATCCGAAATGGAACTTGAAAGTGCAGTTGCAAGCCCAACGGACGACTCTAAGCCCACCGGCGTTGCCATAGAAATCGAATCAGACTCTACGCTCGGATACGCCTCAATCCAGAACTCAGTACCTGTAATTCGCTCCCTGCGATTGACCAACCAAGGTGAAGACACTCTGGAAGGGCTGGAGGTACTGATTGCTTGCAACCCTGGATTTGCCCAAGGTACAAAGCTCCGCTTCGACCACTTGGCTCCTGGTGAAACGCGGCAAATATCGCCTATTGAGCTCCAGCCAGATCACTCATATTTGGCAGACCTGCAAGAGTCGGTAAATGCCTCCGTCACGGTATCGGTACTGGCGGGTTCAACCGAAATTGCGGCCAAGTCCCAGAACATCCAGGTATTGGCGTATGACCAGTGGGCTGGGACTCATGCGTTGCCAGAGCTGTTAGCGGCATTCTGCATGCCCAACAACCCAGCCATAGACGTACTTGTCGGGAAGGCATCAAAGCTGTTGCGCTCCCAGTACAACGAACTGTCAATGAACGGCTATCAGTCAAAAAGCCGGGACGTCGTTTGGAAGCAAGTTTCAGCCATCTACAGCACGATTTCCGCAGAAAACCTTCAATACGCAGAGCCCCCCGCCTCATTCGGCACGGACGGGCAAAAGATTCGTACCGCCGACCGCATTCTGGAAGGCCGAGTTGCCACGTGTCTGGATCTGACCATGCTGTTTTGCTCTTGCCTTGAGCAGGCAGGATTGCGACCGGTAGTTTTATTCAAAGAGGGGCATGCTTGGGTTGGGGTATGGCTGCACTCGGCCTGTTTTCCAGACCCACTCCTTGACGATATTCAGGCCGTCCGCAAACGGGTCGATAGTGGCGAATTCCTGGCCTTCGAGACTACGGGCGTTGCACAGCACCACACTCGTCGCCTTTCGTTGCGCATCGCATTAGAGCGTGGGCAAGAGCACCTGCGGGAGAAGGACACCTTCCAGTACGCAGTCGACATTCACCGCGCTCGTGAAGTTCAGATTAAGCCCCTGCCATCGCGCTCAACCCTGACAAAGCTACTCGCAACAGAGGATTCCGAGGAGCCCAGTGGTATCGAGGCCACGCCTTTGATGCCAACTTTGGACCCGGAGTTTTTGACCCCAATAGTCCTTGAAACTGAAGACACGCCTGAAGGACGGCTCTCAAACTGGAAGTCAAAGCTCCTCGACTTGACACTTCGAAATCGACTTTTGAACTTCAAGTCGACCAAGTCAACACTTCAGTTCATTGCTCCAAACTTATCAAGTTTAGAAGATGCGCTTTCGGATGGCTCCGAATTCAAGATTCGTCCCCTACCGGCCATCATGGATGGAAATGACCCTCGTTCGGGGATGGTCCATGCCAGCAAAAGTGGACGGACAGCTTTGGACGACATGGCTTTGGAGGCTCTCGCAAACAAGGAGTTTCTTGCCAACGTTGCTAAGGATGCGCTGGACGGGAATCTGCTGTCAATATTCAATGCCGCCAGAACAGGACTTGAAGAGGGTGGTGCAAATACGCTGTTCCTGGCCCTAGGGCTACTCGAATGGACCGAAGTCGAGAAGGCCGAAACCAAGCACCTGGCCCCTATCCTGTTGGTTCCCGTAACGCTGGAGCGCCAATCTGTTCGTTCAGGGTTTCGCCTCCGTCGGCACGATGACGAAGCCATTGTCAATCCTACCCTTCTGCAACTGCTCAAGAACAGTTTTGAATTGCGCATTGCCGGCTTGGACATCATTCCGGCCGATGAAAAGGGGATCGACGTTGCGAGAGTTCTCCAGGCTTTTCGATTAGCAGTGGGTGGGATGGTGAAATTTGAAGTTTTGAGTCAGGTTCACCTGGGCATCTTCTCCTTCAAGAAGTACCTCATGTGGAAGGATTTGCAAGATCGCGCCGAGCAGCTGAAAGGCAATCGTGTTGTCAAGCACTTGATAGAAAATCCGGGAGTCGCTTTCGCACGAGAGAGCAAGGGCGATGAATTCGACAGACTGGATGACACCCATCAACCCCAGGACATTCTGGCCCCCTTGCTGTCTGACTCTTCCCAACTGAAGGCCATTTGCGCTATTGATGCGGGCCGTGATTTGGTCCTTGAAGGCCCGCCGGGCACTGGTAAAAGCCAGACCATCACCAACCTCATTGCACACAACTTGGCCAAAGGCAAGACGGTCTTGTTTGTGTCGGAGAAGATGGCTGCTCTGGAGGTAGTCCACCGTCGGCTGAATGACATAGGGCTAGGTCCTTTCTGTCTGGAACTTCACTCATCCAAGGCAAGAAAAGTCGAAGTACTCCAACAGCTCGGGAAAGCACTGGACATCACTGCAGAGCGCACCGCCAGTGACTGGGCGCGCGAAGCTGAACGACTGGGGCAATTGCGACAGGATTTGAATGGGCTTGTAGACACCTTACACAAGACCTACCCCAACGGCTTGACCGCCTTTTCAGCAATTGGGACATGCATTCAGTTCTCAGGAAGGGCACAGTCCACGATGCCTTGGCCCGACGCCTTCACCCATTCTCAGGAACAGCTTGATGGTCTTCGTGAGACGTCCCGACGTATTTCTGCGATGGCAGAGGACCTTGGGCCCTTAAGTGGCCACCCCCTTGCCGTCATTGGTAAATCCGTGTGGTCGCCGAGCTGGAGTGATGAGTTGAGTTCTGCCTCTAAGCTGCTGGATAGGGCAATTCAAACCCTGGCTGAAAAGTCTCAGGCAGTTGGAGACTTCATCAGGCACACGACTTTGGGACTTAGTCTTGAGGACTATGCTGCTCTCGACCAGCTTGCCGATGTGCTTCTGGCCGCGCCGAAAGTACCGGAAGGACTGGCCCGGCAGGCCCATGACACACGAGTGCGAACCATGGTGCAGTCCCTTGCCAAACACGGGATCGCACGGGGCGCGCATTGGGAGAAGGCTGGCCCTGGGTGGACGCCACAGTTGTCAAAGCTGAATGCCGCGGATCTGAAGTCCCAATGGTCTCGGACCAAATTGGTGTGGTGGCCAAAGTCTTGGTTTGACAAGAGGGCTTTTTCAGGAAAGCTGGTTGCATTTCGAGCTGACAGCAATCGACCGACTGCATCCCAAATTGAGCCAATGATTGATGCCCTGGCCGAAGTTAATGACGAAGACCGAATCCTGTTGACCATGCACGCCGAAGCCGAGACGGTTCTGCAGGGTGCGTATAACGGTATTCAAACAGACTGGACAGCTCTGGCCGCACACGAGCTCTGGGCGCAGAAATTCACGGATGCCGTTACCCAAGTCGCTGGCACAGACCCACAGGCAATTGGTGCCCTGCGTTCGAGCCTTCAAGCGTTAGTCAGCGAAAACCGTTCGCATTTGGCACCCTCGGGTCCAGTCGGTCGAGCCCTGCTGGCATATCGCGACGCATGGCGGGATGTTCGCCAGAAGAAGGACGTATTGGACAGTCTTGCGCAGCCCGTTGAGCCGTTGTCCGGTCCGCCCGGAGCTGCGGGCGCCTTGGCACGCATGCAAGGCGTGCTTACTGGTTGGAACTTGGCCAAGCAGCAGCTGCGGCCATGGTGCTTGTGGCGCAGCGTGCGAGACAAGGCAATGTCCCAGGGACTTCAAGGGTTGGTCTCCAGCTTAGAGATCGGTGCAGTCGAACTGCCGGACCTTGAAGCACATTTTGATTTCAGCTATTGCGACTGGTGGCTGAAGAAAATCATGGACATTGATCCAATCTTGCGTGAATTCTCCAGTGCCGACCATGAGCGCAAGATTCGGGAATTCCGCCAGACAGACACCAAGTTTCAGAAGTTGACCGAGAAATACATCGCTGCAACTTTGTCAGGCCGAATACCGACCGCAACCGGAGCGATGGTGGGAGCAGACAGCGAGCTCGGGAAGTTGAGGCGTGAGCTGCAAAGGCAGCGGGGCCACATGCCAGTTCGCCAGTTGGTCAAAGGTTTGCCAACCCTGCTGCCGAAGCTCAAGCCGTGTCTTTTGATGTCCCCGCTGTCGGTCGCCCAGTACCTTGATGCGGGATACGCCCCATTTGACCTGGTGGTTTTTGACGAAGCCTCCCAAATCCCGGTATGGGATGCCGTCGGTGCAATTGCACGTGGAAAGCAATTGGCCGTAGTTGGGGACCGCAAGCAGTTGCCTCCAACCAACTTCTTCAGCAAGTCGACCGACACCGAAGGAGCTGGAGACGAACAGGTAGAAGACCTTGAGAGCATTCTGGACGAATGCCTCGGTGCAGGAATGAATCGACTGAGCTTGCAGTGGCACTATCGCAGCCGCCATGAGAGTCTCATTACCTTCAGCAACGTCCACTACTACGACTCGTGCCTGGTCACCTTCCCTTCGCCGGTTACGGATGACGTAGCTGTCAAATTTGAGCGGGTCAACGGAGTCTACGACCGTGGTGCGACTCGTACAAATCGAATTGAGGCTGAGGCCATCGTCAAGGGTATTGAAAAACACTATCTGACGCCTGCAAAGGCGCTTCTGACGATTGGTGTAGTCACTTTCAACCAGCCGCAGCAAGCGCTCATCGAGACGTTGTTGGATGCACGCCGCCGGGCAAGTCCGGAGCTAGACCATGCCATCGCCGCCCGCTCGCACGAGCCCTTGTTCATCAAAAATCTGGAGAACGTGCAAGGGGATGAGCGGGACTTCATCTTTTTCTCAATTACTTTCGGCCCTGACGCGGCTGGAAAGACGACCATGAACTTTGGTCCACTCAATGGCGAGGGTGGCCATCGCCGCCTCAATGTCGCCATTTCACGCGCACGTGAAGCAGTCGTCATTTACAGCACCCTCTTGCCCGAGCAAATTGAGCTGTCGAAAGTGCGAGCTGCCGGCGTTCGAGACCTGAAGCACTACCTTGAATTTGCAATCAAGGGACCGCGTGCGCTCGTGGAGCAAAGCATGCCAACTGGATTGGCACCAGATAGCCCATTCGAGACGGCAGTCATTCAGATTTTGCGCAACCACAATTGGGAAGTGCACCCCCAGGTCGGATGCTCTGGTTACCGCATTGATATCGGGGTGGTTGACCCGAGGGCGCGTGGACGCTATCTGGTCGGTATCGAGTGTGATGGTCGCACGTATCACTCGGGAGCCACCGCCCGAGACCGGGATCGATTGCGTCAACACGTGCTTGAAGGTCTTGGGTGGCGCATTCACAGGATTTGGTCCACCGACTGGTGGCTCAATCCCGAAGGCGAAGTAAAGAAAATTCTCGAACGGTTACAAGCTCTTATGGAAGAGCCGGAGCAAACAGCGGATGAGCCTAAGGAAGATGCTGCTACCTTGGATGCTCCAGAAGACACTGTTCCGGTACCCACACCAGAGGACACCAAACCCCTTGAGCCCGTTGGTGCCGTTCTCCCAGTTTACGCACCTGTAACGCTGAGCACCCGAGGCCCTGAGGCGTTCTATGAGCTCAGAACTGGTCCTATGCTTACTGAGCAAATGGCACAGGTAATCGACGGTGAAGGCCCTGTATCAGAGGCGGTACTGTTCAGAAAAGTTGCCCGCGCTTGGGGGCTGGAACGCACAGGCTCTCGAATTGTCGAGCGGCTGAAAGCGTTAGCACCTTCGTCTGCAAGCAAAACCTACGAGGACTCGAACACTTTCTACTGGTCAAAAACTTTACCGCATGCGTCATTGAGTCACTTCCGCATAGCCAATGACAGCGCTGCATCCAAACGACATATTGATGAAGTTTGCCTGGAAGAGATTTCTGCGATTGTGTTGCAGGTGCTGCAACAAGCGGGCAGCGCCCCACGTCAGGACCTAGCACGGTCGGTTTGCCGCCTCGTGGGAATGTCCACGGCTACCGCGCCAGCCGTAGCTCGGGTGGTGCTGGCTATCCGAGGCCTTCGGGATATGCTGAAAATCATTGAGACCGATGGAAATATCCGTTTACCCAGCTAGATACCCAACCAAAACCGTACGTCCCCTACGGCGACACCATCACCACGCTCGGAAAATACGACGCATAACGCCGCGTATCGCGCGTCAATACAGCCCAACCAGACACCGCAGCGTGGGCGCCAATGAAGAAGTCTCCCAGGACATTGGTCTTCGTGCCGCCCTGCCGCCGGTAACGGATGAAAGCCTTGCCGGCCAGGAACAAGGCAGGGCGGGGGATGTCGATCATGGCCAGGTCGAGGTCTTTTATGGCCTGATCCAAAGCCTCGGCGGTCGAGAATGTCAACGACAGCTCGGCATAAATGATGGGGTTGATCGCCAGCCGGTGGATTTTGGACTGCGCGCGCAGCTGCCCCACTGACCAATCCGCCCACTGTGGATCTTCCTCCAGCACGTCTACCAGCACGTTGGTGTCAACCAGCAGCATCAGGCTTCGCCGCGCAGCAGGGCCATTAAGTCGTCAGTGCGCCATTTCACGTCGGCCTTGCCGCGGGCCGCATCAAAGCGGTCGCGTTTTTTGCTGGGTCGCGCGCCCACTTTGTGGATTACCACGTCGCCCTCAGTGTTCACAGCGAAGTCCACCGAACACCCGGGCGCCATGCTCAATGCGTCGCGGATTTGCTTGGGGATGGTGACTTGACCTTTGCTGGTGAGTGTGGTTGGCATGGGTGGCCTTTGGCAGTGTTACTGATTCTGGTATTGTAATACTTTGATGTTGCCGCATGGGAACCAATGGCGTTTTCAGCTGCCACTGCCGGCGCCGTGCTGCATCTGTGCAACCTGACGCACCAGCCTGATGACCGCCTCCACGGCGGGCGAACGCAAAGCCTGCGCGTGCAGCAGCAGCCCCACGGGGGGCATGGTGATGGGCAGGAACATGTCCAGGATGGCCAATTGCCCGCGTGACTGGTAGAGCTGGGCGACGCTGAAAGGCATGGCCGCGACCATGTCGGTCTGGTTCAGGATGATCTCGACCAGCATCTGAGAGGTTGTTTCGGTGCGCGGGCTTGGCCTCTGCAGCCCATGCCCGGCCAGCACCTGTTCGAGTTGCCAACGCATCGGCGCCAACTCCGGCGGCAGCACCCACTGCACGTCGGCCAGGTCTTTTAATGAAAGCGCGTGTTTGCGCAGCAAGGGATGTTTCTTGCGCACCACCAGGCGCACCTGCTCGTCGTACAGGCGTTCGGACACGTACACCGCAGTTTTGGTGTCGGCAGACAGGCGACCCAGCACCATGTCCAGTTCATTGCGCGCCAACGCCGGCAGCAGCATCTCGTTGGCGCCTTCGGTAACCGTGACCACCAGCGCGGGCATATCCGCGCGCACCCGCTGGAGCACTGTGTTGACCAGCGTGGGAATGGCCACCGGAAGCGCCCCCACCCGCACACGCCCAGAGGCGCCAGCGGTCACCAGATGCACCTCGGCAACCGATTCACCCATCTGGTGCAACAGCAGCCGTGCCCAGCGGATGGCCACTTCACCTGCGGTTGTGGCGCGCAGCCCGCGCGGCAGGCGGTCGAACAGGCGTGTGCCGTAGATTCCCTCCACTTCCTGCAGCAGTTTGCTCGTGGATGACTGGCTCAGATTAAGCCGTGGCGCGGCACGGTGAACGTTGAGCGTATCGCCCAGTGCGTCCAGCAGCTCGATGTGGCGCAGGCGCAGCTTGGCGCGCAGGCGGTTGTCGAGGTGTGGGTGCATCGCTTTCCTGTCCACAGAGAGATTCACAATTTGAATCTTTCAATCATGATATTTCATTTGTCGCGAATCGATCCTGGCCCTACTATTTGCCAAACCGTCTTCCAGCATCCAGCCCCGATCCCGTCCTGCGAAGCAGCCCCAAGCAAAGAAACACGCCATGAAAATCACCATGCTCGGCACCGGCGCGGCGCTGCCCGACCCGGAACGGGGTCAATCGGCTGTTCTCATTTCCACCAACGCGGGCAAGCACTACCTGTTCGACTGCGGCGAGGGCGCGACGCGACAGATGGTGCGCGCCAATATCAACCCGGCCGACGTGGGGCTGGTATTCCTCACGCACCTGCACCACGACCACATCAGCGACTTCCCTTACTTCGTGATTTCCAGCTGGATGCTCAACCGCAAGGGTTCGCCCATTCTGCTTGGCCCCAAGGGCACGAAGAGCTTCGCCAAGCACCTGTTTGAGGATGGCGCCTACCGTGCTGATTTCATGGCCCGCTCGGCCTACCCGGTACGCAAGGAAAACATCGAAGCCGTGCGGCCCGACGTGCGCGAGATCGCGCCAGGCGTGGTCTACCAGGACGCCGATATCCGCATTACCGCCCTGCACGTGGACCATCTGCCGCATGAAATTTGCGAGTGCTTCGGCGTGCGCATTGAGGCCGACGGCAAGGTAGTGGCGTTCAGCGGCGACACCAAGCCCTGCCCAGCCATGGTGGAGTTGGCCCGCGACGCGGACCTGCTGATACACGAATGCACATTCCCGCAGGCCTTTATCGACCACCGCGCCAAGTCAGGTGTGGGCACCTTCTCGCACACCAGCCCGCTGGGCCTGGGCCTGATCGCGGCCGAAGCCAGGGCCAAGAGCGTTGTGGCGACGCACTTCGGGCATTTCGACTCCACCAGCCCGGTGCTCAAACGCGCAGCAGGCAAACACCTGCCGGTGGAACTGATGGGCCCGCACCTGATGGACGACGTGGTGGCAGACATCCGCAAGAACTACCACGGCCCGTTGCGGCTGGCGCACGACCTCATGCGCATCGACCTCTGACCCACAGTGCCAAGAAAGGACGCCCCATGCACCTCACCACCCTGTTGCGTTTCTGTGCAGCCCTCGCTGCGGCGGGCTTCACTCTGGCCTCTCCGCTGGCTCATGCGGCCTGGCCCGAGATGCCCATCCGTATCGTTGTGCCCTATCCGGCGGGCGCCGCAGGCGACCTGATCTTGCGCCAGATGTTGCCTGCGCTGCAGGCGCGGCTGGGCCAGCCGCTGGTGGTGGAGAACAAAGCCGGCGCTGGGGGCAACATTGGCGCCATGGACGTGGTGCGCGCAAAGCCCGACGGTTATACATTGCTGTTGGGTGCCACGAACAACTTCGTCATCAACCAGTACCTGTACAAGTCCATGGGTTTCGACCCGTTGCAGGCGCTGGTGCCTGTCACCAGGGTCGCCGACGTGCCTTCGGTGCTGTTCATCAACAGCAGCGTGCCAGCCCAGAGTTACCGTGAGTTTGCGGACTACGCCCAAGCCAATCCTGGAAAGCTCAACTTCGGGTCGCCGGGCAACGGCACCGCGCCGCACCTCTCAGCGCTTGCGTTGTCGGACGCCATCGGGGCGCAGATGATCCATGTGGCCTATAGGGGCGCGCAGCCGGGTGTCACCGGGCTGTTGGGCAACGAAGTCCAGATGTTCCTTGTCAGCTACGGCGTGGCGGGTCCGCAGTTGTCCGGCGGCCGCATCCGGGCGCTGGCTGTGGTGGCCAATGAGCGGCTCAAAATCCTGCCAGACACGCCAACTGCCAGAGAAGCGGGCGTGCCCGACGTCATACTGAGCAACTGGTGGGGCCTGGCGGCGCCGCGCGGAACTGACCCGGGCATCGTCAAACGCCTTTCCGACGAAATCCGGGCGCTGCAGGCCCAACCAGCCACGCTGCAATACCTGTCGGCGCAAGGCTTCGTTGGCGCAGCCAACACGCCAGACGATTTTGCGCGGCAACTGGCCCGCGAAGCAGTGCTGTGGCAGTCCATTGTCAAGAAGTCTGGCGCCACGATCGACTGAGCACGTTCCGTTCAGCGCAGGTCAATAAGAAAAGACGCCGTGGCATCGGCGTATGCCCGCAAGTGCCGATAATCCGCACCCATGGACACCAAATGGCTGGAAGACTTTGTAAGCCTGGCTGAAACCCGCAGCTTCAGCCGCTCGGCGCTCTTGCGCCACGTGACTCAGCCGGCGTTTTCGCGGCGCATCCAGTCGCTGGAGGCCTGGGCCGGCGCTGACCTGGTGGACCGCACCAGTTACCCGACGCGCCTCACCCCGGCGGGCCAGACCCTGTGTGACCAGGCGCTAGAGGTGCTGCAGGCGCTGCAAAACACCCGCGCCATGTTGCGCGGCCACACCTCGGCGGGGCATGATGTGATCGAATTCGCCGTGCCGCACACCCTGGCGTTCACGTTTTTCCCGGCCTGGGTATCAAGCTTACGCGAGAGTTTTGGCCCCTTCAAAAGCAGCCTGATCGCGCTGAATGTGCATGACGCGGTGTTGCGCATGGTCGAGGGCAGCTGCGATGTGCTGATTGCCTACCACCACGCGTCGCAACCGATCCAGCTGGACCCTGCGCGCTACGAGATGGTGACCCTCGGGCAGGAAGTGGTGACACCCTATGTGAAGGCCGACGAAGCCGGCGCGCCGATGTTCAGGCTGCCCGGCGCGCCGGGGGCGCTGTTGCCCTACCTGGGTTACGCGCCGGGCGCGTACATGGGGCAACTGGTCGACCTGATCCTCAAACAATCGCCGGTGCCGATCCATTTCGACCGGGTTTACGAAACCGACATGGCCGAAGGCCTCAAGGCGATGGCGCTTGAAGGCCATGGCATCGCCTTTCTGCCGCACAGCGCGGTGCGCAAGGAGTTGCGTGCCAAACGCCTGGTCAGCGCCGCGCCACCGGGCATGAGGGGGCTGGAGATCACGATGGACGTGCGCGCCTACCGCGTGGCGCCGGCCGGGCGCGACCGGCAAGGCGCAGGCGCGGACCACAAGGACGCGCCGGGCAAGCCGGGCAAGGGTAGCGCGCAGGCGCTGTGGGAGCATCTTTTGGGACAATCGCGGCATGAATCCCCCAAACTCCCCGCAAAAGCCCCTTGAGCCCACCCCACGGCTTGACCAGATCACGCTGACCCGCCCCGACGACTGGCACCTGCACGTGCGCGACGGCGAGGCGCTCAAGACGGTGGTGCCGCACACGGCCGCGCAATTCGCCCGCGCCATCATCATGCCGAACCTGAAGCCGCCGGTGACCACGGCGGCGCTGGCGGGTGCTTATGCCAAACGCATCATGGCCGCTGTGCCTGAAGGCCTGAAGTTCCAGCCGCTGATGACGCTTTACCTCACCGACAACTTGCCCGCCGATGAAATCAAACGCGCCAAAGACGCGGGTGTGGTCGCCTGCAAGCTCTATCCCGCAGGCGCCACAACCAACAGCGACGCCGGTGTGACCGACCTGCGCAAAACCTACAAGACGCTGGAGGCCATGCAGCGCGAAGGTTTGTTGCTGTTGGTGCATGGCGAAGTGACCTCGTCCGACATCGACCTGTTTGACCGCGAAGCTGTGTTCATCGACACGCAGTTGATCCCGCTGCGGCGCGACTTCCCCGGGTTGAAAATCGTCTTCGAACACATCACGACGAAGGAAGCCGCTCAGTATGTGCGCGACGCCGGTCGCAACACCGGCGCCACCATCACCGCGCACCACCTGCTCTACAACCGCAACGCGATTTTCACCGGCGGCGTGCGCCCCCACTACTACTGCCTGCCGGTGCTGAAGCGCGAAACACACCGGCTGGCGCTGGTTGAAGCGGCTGCCAGTGGATCAGCCAAATTTTTCCTCGGCACCGACAGCGCCCCACACCCCGCGCACCTGAAAGAACACGCCAGCGGTTGCGCCGGCTGTTACACCGCGCACGCGGCGATGGAGATGTATGCCGAGGCCTTTGATTCCGTCGGCGCGCTGGACAAACTCGAGGCCTTCGCCAGCTTCAACGGGGCAGACTTTTATGGCTTGCCGCGCAATACCGGAACCATCACCTTAAAACGCGAGCACTGGACGCCGCCCGAAAGTTTTGCCTTTGGCCAGGCCGAACTGAAGCCGCTGCGCTCGGGTGAAGCGTTGCTGTGGCGATTGATCTGATTTCAATCGACCTGACGGCGATCAATTGGCGTGCGCCCTGGCTCGCGCCGTTTGCATCGGTTGGACAAGGCTTGGCACGGCAGCTTGCCGCTGGCGCGACGCCCGTTGAAGCCTTGAACCCGCAAATGGGCGACTGCTGCGGAGCGGCGGGAAAACCACCCGTCCTATTCGTCCCCCAATCCGCCTTGCCGTCCACCCGGGCCTACGAAGACTTCATCTTCAAAACCGGCCAGGTTCCCACACGCGACAACTTGCATGATTTTTTCAACGGGCTGTGCTGGTTGCACTTTCCGCAGACCAAAAAACGCCTGAACGAATTGCAGGCGGCGCAGATTGCATTGGATGGCGTCGGGCAGGTGCGTGGGGCGGTGCGTGATGCCTTGACCCTGTTTGATGAAAACGCCGCGTTTTTGAGCGCGCCGGATGCCCTGTGGGACGCCTTGGCAGCCAAGGACTGGCAAGCTCTGTTTGTGACACACCGTGCACGCTGGGCAGACGCGCATCTGGTGCTTTTTGGCCATGCCTTGTTGGAAAAGCTGGTGTCTCCTAGAAAAGCGATTACAGCCCATGTGTACCGGGTGTGGCCCGCTACGCCATCAATAGCGGACTTGGATCACTTCGTGGCGAGGGATGTGAGTGCCGAAAAAATCGCCGCCAAACCCTTTGCCCACCTGCCCGTGCTGGGTGTGCCAGGTTGGTGGCCAGGCAACGAAGAGGCGGCTTTCTACGACGACAAAAGCGTTTTCCGGCCAGCGCGCCCCTACGTCAACAAAACCCGACGTTTCATGGGGTGAAGCCTTGAAATTTGCCGGTTTGCCCCTAACATTCGCGCCATCGGCCCTGTGGATAGAGCCGCTTTAGAAGGAAACCATGAAACGTATCGTCCTGTTTGTTTTGACCAATGTGATGGTCGTCGTCGTTTTGGGCATTGTGGCCAGCCTCACGGGCGCGAACCGCTATATCGGCGCCAACGGCCTGAATTTGGGCGCCTTGATGATGTACGCGCTCATCATGGGTTTTGGCGGCGCGATCATTTCGCTCTTGATCAGCAAACCCGTGGCCAAATGGTCGGCGGGGGTGCGCATCATCAACCAACCGGCCAATCAAGACGAGCAGTGGATCGTCGATACCGTCAAAAAACTCGCCGACAAGGCGCAGATCGGCATGCCTGAAGTCGGCATTTTTGAAGGTGAACCCAACGCCTTTGCTACCGGCGCGTTCAAGAACTCGGCCTTGGTGGCCGTTTCGACCGGGCTCTTGCAAGGCATGACACACGACGAGATCGAAGCCGTGATCGGGCATGAGGTCGCCCACATCGCCAATGGCGACATGGTCACGATGACGCTGATCCAGGGCGTGATGAACACCTTTGTGGTCTTCCTCTCGCGCGTGATCGGTTACGCGATCGACAGCTTTTTGCGCCGTGGCAGCGACAGCAGCGGCCCTGGCATCGGCTACATGGTGACCACCATCGTGCTGGACATCGTGCTCGGTTTCGCCGCCGCCATCGTGGTGGCCTGGTTCTCACGCCAGCGCGAGTTTCGCGCGGATGCAGGCTCTGCCCAACTGCTGGGCCGCAAGCAGCCCATGATCAACGCGCTGGCCCGCCTGGGCGGCATGGTGCCCGGTGAATTGCCCAAGGGCGTTGCCGCATTTGGCATTGCCGGGGGCATCGGCAAGTTGTTCTCCACCCACCCGCCGATGGAAGAGCGCATCGCTGCCTTGCAGGCGGCGCCGGGTTAAAAAGCGGGTTGCGGGGTAGCAGGCCAGGGCCTGCTACGGTTCGCGATGGCGATGGCAATTTGAATTGACCCCTCAAATAGGCAAGGCCCCATAAAAAAGCCCCACGCAGTGGGGCTTTTGCTTGATCTGCAAATTTTGCTCAGCTTGATTTGCGTTTGCGGGCCAGTGCAAGTCCGACCAGACCCAAACCGAGAAGCGCGAGGCTGCCAGGTTCCGGTGTTTCAAAAACTTCAACTGCCGTGCCTTGCACACCGACTGTGAAACCATTCCAGTTCTCGTTGGAAAGGCTCGTCCAGGTGACGTCCTGAAATGCGCCTTTGAAGCGCAGCGTGCCATGGGGTTCGCCAGTGCCCAGGAGCTGGTATTCAATGTTGCCACCGCCGTGGTCAATGACATTTTTGGAGGATGTGCCAATGCCCCAAAAACCAATGTCGTGGTTGATGTTGTCGCCAAAGCTGAGAATGTCGAAATCCTGGTCAAAGCTATAGCCGTTGCCATTCAAGCTGACGTAGGAGAAAACCGGGTTGGCAATTGCCTGGGAGAAATGCAGGGTTTGTGAGCCCCTGAACTGCAGCGCAATGATGTCAGTGCCAGTGGGCGCGTTATCTACCAGGCCGCTGGTGTAGGCAGACGTTGCGTTGTTCCTTGTGGATGAAAATTGTCCATTGGTCCAGAAGTCGGTCTCGCCAGCGCTGCCATTTTGAAAAAACGCGATGCCCTGCCGGTTGGTATAGGTGACGTTCACCGTCGAGGTTGTCGTCGTGATCGTGCCGTTGCCGATGAACCCCGCCGTGGTTGACGATGTCGACCAGTCTGTCCAGAAGATCGGCGCAGCGAGGGCGCCGACACTTGCGAATGCCAAAGAAACGGCGGCGACTGAGGTAAGTAGGCGATTTTTCATGGTGTGTTCTGATGTTTTTTTATCAACATTTGGTAACTGGAAGCTAACTGAGAAGACTGCGCAAGGTTTCTTAGCATGATTTGTGCCACATCGATAACTCATTGTTTTTAAACAGATTTCTGTTTCGCAATTCGATTCAAAATCGAATTGTGTAAAAATTTCTGACAGTACAGCAAGGTCACCTGATCGCCTGGATAACCCATTTTGATTTGACCAAGAGCGTGGTGGCATTTGGCAAGCTGTTGCGGCTGACTTCCGGGTTAATTGTGGTGATTTGCAGCGAATTGCGGATTTAATTTTGCTATATTTTTAATATCAAACTATTCAATAAATACGCGACCTAGATGCCGATTCTTAATAAAAAATAGGCGCGGCAGGATTTTTTTTCATAAAATTAACATGGAAGTTAATTTTATGGGGGACTACTCGTAAACCTCTGGTCGAAGCTCACCTAGGCCGGTACATCTTGAAGAGCGCGCCCAATTCAAAATAATCTGCCGGGCCGCCACCGCGCAACACGGGGTGCGCGGCAGCGGTGTTGTACACACCATTCACCAAAAACCGTTTGGCGATATGCACCGCCACCACTTCGCCGAAGATCATCCAGGTGTTGACCGGCTCGCCCTGATGGTTTTTGAACTGCTGCACGCTGATCACTTTGCATTCAAACGCCACCGGGCTCTCCATCACACGCGGCGGCGCCACCGCGCGGGAGGGCGCGGGTGTGAGCCCGGCCAGCTCGAACTCATTTACCTCGGGCGGCACAGCGGCGCAGCTTTGGTTCATCTGTTCGGCAAGCTCGCGCGTGACCAGATTCCAGACGAACTCGCCGGTTTCTTCCACATTGCGCACCGTGTCTTTGTACCCCACACTGCTGAAACCGATGATCGGCGGCACGTAGTTGAAGCCGTTGAAAAAACTGTAGGGTGCGAGATTCAACTGGCCCGCCTTGTTCTGGGTGGAGATCCACCCAATCGGGCGCGGCCCCATGATGGCGTTGAACGGGTCGTGCGGCAGGCCGTGGCCTTCTGAGGGAATGTAGCTGTGGATGCCGGTGTCAATCTCGGGGCGAATCTCGGTAGTGTGGGGCGCGTCGCGTGTCATGGGTTTATTTTCCTGCTTTCATTTCCTGCTTTCAAATAGATACGTTTTAGCGTCATATGAGTGAAATCCCTAGTCAAATCTTGAAATAAAGTACCTGTGCCACCTCGCCAAGTATCAATTTACGTTCAATTTGCTCCTATCGTACCGGGGTCGGCGTTGAATGCTCCGTTTGCGATGGGCGGCGTCGAACACTTCTCAACCCTAGAGTTTTCAGGAGACACGCGATGAAATTGAAAGCAACATGGAAAGCGGCCTTGGCATTGACCGGCGCTTTCGCCCTGGGCGGCGCGCAGGCAGCCACCGAACTCGTGATTGCGACCGTGAACAACGGCCACATGATCGAAATGCAAAAGCAGACCAAGGTCTTTGAAGCGGCCAACCCCGACATCAAGGTCAAGTGGGTCACGCTCGAAGAAGGCGTGCTGCGCCAGCGCGTCACGACTGACATCGCCACCAAAGGCGGCCAGTTTGACGTGATGACCATCGGCATGTACGAGACCCCCATCTGGGGCAAAAAGGGCTGGCTGATGGAGTTGAAGCCCGACGCCGCCTACGACGCCGACGACATTCTGCCCGCCATGAAAAACGGCCTGTCGGTCAACGGCAAAATGTACGCCGCACCCTTCTACGGCGAAAGCTCGATGCTGATGTACCGCAAAGACCTGGCCGACAAGGTGGGCGTGAAGATCGCCGACAAGCCAACCTGGGCCGAGATCAAAGACTTCGCGGCCAAAGTGCATGACCCCAAAGGTGGCGTGTACGGCATTTGCCTGCGCGGCAAGCCCGGTTGGGGCGACAACATGGCCTTCATCACCACGCTGGTGAACACCCACGGCGGCCAATGGTTCGACATGAAGTGGAAGCCGCAGCTGGAGTCGCAGCCCTGGAAAGACGCCATCAATTTCTATGTGGACCTGCTCAAGAACTATGGCCCTCCCGGCTCGGCCAACAACAGCTTCAATGAAATCCTGGCGCTGACCAACGCGGGCAAATGCGCCATGTGGATCGATGCAACGATTGCCGCGAGTTTTGTGTCAGATCCGAAGCAGTCCAAGGTCGCTGACAAGATGGCTTTTGCGCAAGCCCCTACCGCAGTGACGCCCAAAGGTGCCAACTGGCTGTGGGCCTGGGCGCTGGCCATCCCCGCCGGCACAAAAAACGCGGATGCAGCGCAGAAGTTCATCAACTGGTCGACCAGCAAGGAATACATCAACTTGATCGGCAAAACCAATGGTTGGGCGACGGTTCCGACGGGCACCCGCAAGAGCACCTACGCGAACCCCGAGTTTGTGAAGGCCGCCCGTTTCGCGCCGGCGGAAAAAGCCGCCATCGATTCGGCTAACCCGAACGACAGCACCTTGCCGAAGTCGCCGTATGTGGGCGTGCAATTCGCTGCCATCCCGGAGTTCCAGGCGATTGGCATTGCCGTGGGCCAGCAGATGACGGCTGCCCTGGCAGGCAAGACGACGGTTGACAAGGCTTTGAAGGCAGGCCAGCAAGCCGCCGAGCGCGAAATGAAAAAAGGCGGGTATTACAAATAAGTCCTAGTCCGGCCGTTCGGGCTGAGCCTGTCGAAGCCCTTCGGCAGGCTCAGGGCGAACGGCCTCTGGATTCCGCTGTCAGGCAAGTCTTTGGCGGACCTTGAACGGTATTACCATGGCAGATAACCAACCCCGTCTGTTGCCCCGCTTGCTGCTCGCACCGGCGGTGTCCACACTCTTTTTGTGGATGATCGTGCCCTTGGCGATGACAATCTATTTTTCGCTCATCCGGTACAACCTGATGCAGCCGGAAGTCAGCGGTTTTGCCGGGCTAGACAATTTCGAATATTTCATCACCGAGCCTTCATTTGCCACTGCGGTGGTCAATACGCTGCTGCTGCTGGGCTGGGTGATTGTCATTACCGTGATTGGCGGCGTCGCGCTGGCGCTGCTGATTGACGAGCCTTTCCCCGGGCGCGGCATTGTGCGGGTCTTGTTGATCTCGCCTTTTTTCGTCATGCCCACGGTGAATGCGCTGATGTGGAAACACATGATGATGAACCCGATCTACGGCGTGCTGGCGCAGATATCCCTGTTTTTTGGCACCGAGCCGGTGGATTGGTTGACGGATTTCCCGCTCTCCAGCGTGATTGTGATGGTGGCCTGGCAGTGGCTGCCGTTTGCCACGCTGATTTTCATCACTTCCCTGCAATCCATGAGCCGCGAGCAGCTCGAAGCCGCGCGCATGGACGGCGCCACCTATTTGCAGCAACTGCGTTACCTGGTGCTGCCGCATCTGGGGCGCTCGATCGCGGTGGTGGTGATGATCGAAATGATTTTCCTGTTGAGCGTGTTCGCCGAAATTTTCACCACCACCAGCGGTGGGCCGGGTGATGCCAGCACCAACGTGGCTTTCCTGATCTTCAAGCAGGCGCTGCTGAACTTCGACGCGGGGGTGGCCTCCGCTGGCGCCTTGTTTGCCGTGGTTCTGGCGAACATCGCGTCGATCTTCCTGATCCGCATGGTGGGGAAAAATCTTGACTGATAACATGACCCCCACGCTTGTCACTGCGTGTACTGCGCTGCCCCCCGAGGGGGCCGTGCCTAGCTTGGGGCGGCCCTGCGCGTCGGCATTGTCATGACCCCCACGCTTCTCATCCGTACCGTGGCGGCCTGGCTGGTCACGCTGATGTTGTTCTTCCCGCTGGGCTGGCTGATCCTGACCGCCTTCAAGACCGAGCTGCAGGCCATTGAAGTGCCGCCACTTTTCCTCTGGACGCCGACGCTGGAAAACTTCCATGAGGTGCAGGAGCGCAGCGACTATTTGCTGTACGCCAAAAATTCGCTGGTGACGAGTGTGGTCTCGACCCTGCTCGGCCTGGCGATTGCCGCGCCTGCCGCGTATTCGATGGCCTTTTTCAGAACCAAACGAACCCGCGATATTTTGTTGTGGATGCTCTCGACCAAGATGATGCCTGCCGTGGGCGCTTTGGTGCCGATCTACGTGTTGGCGCAAAAAAGCGAGCTGCTGGATACCCAACTGGCGCTGATCATTGTCTTTACCTTGAGCAACCTGCCCATCATGGTGTGGATGCTGTATTCCCACTTCAAGGACATCCCGCACGAGATTCTCGAAGCGGCGCGCATGGATGGCGCGACGCTCTGGCAGGAGTTCCACCGCGTCCTGCTGCCGCTGGCGCTGGGCGGGCTGGCGTCCTGCGGCCTGTTGTGCTTGGTGCTGAGCTGGAACGAGGCCTTCTGGTCGCTGAACCTGAGCGCGGCCAGGGCCGGCACACTCGCCGCGCTCATCGCTTCCTATTCAAGCCCGGAAGGCCTGTTCTGGGCCAAATTGTCGGCGGCGTCGTTTTTGGCGATCGGGCCCATTGTGGTGTTTGGCTGGTTCAGCCAGAAGCAACTGGTTCAGGGCCTGACGTTTGGAGCTGTTAAATGACTTTCCTTCAACTCAAGAACGTCCAGAAAAACTTTGGTCCGGTCAGTGTCATCAAGGGCATCGATCTCGAAATAAAAAAGGGCGAGTTCGTGGTGTTTGTCGGGCCTTCGGGTTGCGGCAAATCCACGCTGCTGCGCCTGATCGCCGGGCTGGAGGCCATTGACGGCGGTTCGCTGCATCTGGACGGCAAAGACATCACCAGGCTGCCTTCGAGCAAACGCGACCTGGCCATGGTGTTCCAGAGTTACGCGCTGTACCCGCACATGAGTGTGTACGAGAATATGAGTTTCGCGCTGACGCTGGCCAAGGCCGACAAGGCCGTGATCGACGAGAAGGTCAGGCGCGCCGCCAAGATCTTGAATCTGGACCCGTATCTGGACCGCCAGCCCAAAGACCTCTCGGGCGGGCAGCGGCAGCGCGTGGCGATTGGCCGCGCCATTGTGCGGGCACCCAAGGTGTTTTTGTTCGACGAGCCTTTGTCCAATCTTGACGCGGCCCTGCGCGGCCAGACGCGTGTGGAGATCGCCAAGCTGCACCGCGATCTGGGCGCCACCACGGTCTATGTGACGCACGACCAGGTGGAGGCCATGACCCTGGCGGACCGCGTGGTGGTGTTGCGGGATGGCCGCATCGAACAGGTCGGCACGCCGCTGGAGCTGTATGACAAACCGGCCAACCAGTTTGTGGCCCAGTTCATCGGCACGCCGCAGATGAACATGGTGGCCAGCGCCGCCTTGCCGCAATTGGCCCATGCCTTCCCTGCGCCGGTGCCCGCCGGCGGCTTCATCGGGTTGCGTCCGGAATCGGTCATGCTGAGGGCCGCTGGCAGCGGCCAGATCAAAGGAAAAGTGGAACTGGTGGAGGCGCTTGGCGCCGAGACCCTGATCTACATTGCCAGCGAGCACGGCGCCCAACTTGTAGCGCGGCAAAACACACGCAGCCCTGTCAAGGTGGGCGAGGACGTGGGCATATACGTCGACACCGCAACCGCGCACTTGTTTGACGCGCAGGGGCGCATCGCGCACACCGGCCGTATCGCAGGCGCTTCCGAAGCCGTGCCGGCCTGAATTCAACCGTCAAGAATCGCCCGATATTGAACATGCCTTCGTCAGCCGCCGCAACACCCCTGGTCATCCTGCATCTAGGCTTGGGCTCCTTCCACCGCGCCCACCAGGCCGTGTACCTGCATGAACTGCGCCAGTCGGGCGACACACGCTGGGAGCTGGCCGGCGGCAATATCCGGGGCGACATGCAAGACACGGTTGAAGCGCTGGGAAAGCAGGGCGGCGCCTACACGCTGGAGACCATCACACCGGCGCTTGCGCGCAGCTACACCCGCATCGAGTCGATCAAGACCATCGTGCCGTTTGAACCCAGTCTGGCGGGGCTGACGGCATTGGGCGCTGATGCCAACACCCGCATCATCTCGTTCACCGTGACGGAAGGCGGTTATTACCTCGACCCGTCGTACCAGCTTGACGCCAGCCTGCCCGACGTGGCGGCGGACATCGCCGCGGCAAAGGCGGGCCAGGCCGGCGCCACGATTTACGGCGCGCTTACGGCCATCCTGCGCGCTCGCATGCGCCAGGCAGGCGGGCCTGTGACGCTGATGAATTGCGACAATCTGCGCCACAACGGAGAGCGCTCCCGCGCCGCGTTGCTGGCCTTCATCCAACTCGTCGGCGACGGGGAATTGCTCTCCTGGGTTCAAAAGAACACCACCAGCCCCAACGCCATGGTGGACCGCATTACCCCGCGGCCCACGCCCGACGTGGCCGCGCGGGTGAAGGCGGCCACGGGCTGCGACGACCCAGCGGCGCTGATGGCTGAAAGTTTTGTGCAGTGGGTGGTCGAAGACAACTTTGCCAATGGCCGGCCGCAGTGGGAGGCGGTGGGCGTCGAGATGGTGAAGTCGGTCACGGCGCACGAAGAGGCGAAGATACGCCTGCTCAACGCCACGCACAGTTGCATCGCATGGGCCGGAACCCTGGCCGGCTATGCCTACATTGACGAAGGGACGCGTGACCCTGCCATCCGGGAAATGGCCTTCAACTATGTGACCGACGACGCCATTCCGCTTTTGCGTCCCAGCAGCATCGATCTTGAAAAATACCGCGATGTCGTGTTGGAGCGCTTCAGCAACCCGGCGCTCAAAGACACCAACCAGCGTGTGGCCATGGACGCGTTTTCCAAAATTCCGGCGATGATCGCGCCCACCATCCGCGAACGCCTCCGGCGCAACGAGAGCATCGACAGCGTGGCGGTATTGCCCGCCCTGTTTCTGGCTTACTTGCAACGCTGGCACCAGGGCAAGATTCCCTACCTCTACCAGGATCAGGCGATGGATCCGGCGGTGGCGCGCGCGGTGTGCGACGCATCCGACCCTGTGGCCGCGTATGCGTCAAACCCGGCGCTTTGGGGCGATATGGCGCGCGATATGCGGCTGGTGGAAGGTTTGCGCGGCGCCTTTGCCAGGGTCAAGCAGTTTGAAAAGGACAGGGCATGAGTGGATCGACAGGAAGCGCAATCGGCGAACGGCTCAAAGGCAAACATGCGGTGTTGACGGGCGCGGGCGGCGGCATCGGCCTGGCCGTGGCGCAGGCCTTTCTGGCGCAGGGCGCGCGCTGCACCATTGCCGACATGGGGCCGCACATGCCGGCTGCCCTGGCGGAGCCGGAATTCGTTGGCCGCGTCCAGTATGCGCAGACCGACGTGACCCGGATGGCCGAGGTGGACGCCCTGCTGGACGCCGCCGAAAAGCGGTTTGGCGACATACACGTGTTGTATAACAACGCCGCCATCTTCGACATGGCGCCCTTGCTCGAAAGCAATGAGGCCAGTTACGACAGGCTGTTCGCGGTCAACGTGAAGGGCATGTTTTTCGTCATGCAAAAGACGCTGGCGCGCATGGTGGCCAAAAAGACAAAAGACGCCTGTGTGATCAACATGTCGTCGCAAGCGGGCAGGCGGGGTGAGGCCTTGGTGGCCCACTACTGCGCCAGTAAGGCGGCAGTGATCAGTTACACCCAAAGCGCCGCGCTGGCGATGGCGTCGTACCGGATCCGCGTCAATTCGATTTCGCCAGGCGTGGTTGACACGCCCATGTGGGCGGGCGTCGATGCGCTTTTCGCCAAATACGAAAACCTGCCCCTGGGCGAAAAGAAGCGCCAGGTGGGGCTGGCCGTGCCGATGGGCTACATGGGCGATCCAAAAGACATCGCCGGCGCGGCCGTTTTCCTGGCCAGCGACGAAGCGTCTTACATCACGGCGCAGACCTTGAACGTCGATGGCGGCAGTGTCATGAGTTGACCGGAAAGATGCCCGCCCGCCACCGCACCCTTCCGCGCCAGTTGCAGCCCGAGCTGGAGCACGACTTTGTGCGCAGCCCGGCCCTGGGTTACGAAACGGCGGAAGAGGCGGGCCTTATCCGCTGCCTGTCGCATGGGTTCCCCACCCCCCTGGCGCGCTGGCACTACCACGACGAATACGAGCTGCACCTGATCGTCGCGTCCAGCGGAAAAGCCTTTGTGGGCGACTACATCGGCACCTTTCAGCCGGGCCATCTGGTGCTGACCGGTCCGCGCCTGCCCCACAACTGGCTTTCTCTGGATTTGCCTCCGGGCGGCTACGAGGTGCGTGACCTGGTGATCCAGTTCCAGCACGAGCCGCTGGCCCAGGCGGCGGCCCATATCCGGGAGCTGGAGGAGGTGATGCCCCTGCTCGCGCGGGCGCGCAATGGCATTGAGTTTTTTGGCTTGTCCGAGCAAGCCACCAGCCATTGGCGTCAGATCAAGGAATCCAAGGGGATGGCGCGCTTCGCCGCGTTTGCCGCCTTCATGGGCGAGCTGGCCCGCTGGAGCGACTACAAACTTCTTTCGCAGGCGCAACTGCAAAGCGTGGACAACGATGCGCAACTCAACCAGATTGACAGCATCGTCAGCCGCATCACCGACAACCTGGCCACGCCCTTGTCAGCGGCCGAACTGGCGGCCGAACTGGGCATGACCGAATCCGGCTTCGCCCGCTTTTTCCGCCGCGCCACCGGCAACACGTTCACCGACTTCGTCAACCAGGTGCGGGTGAACCGCGCTTGCCAGTTGTTGATGGAGTCAGACCGCTATATCACCCATATTTGTTATGAAGTTGGCTTCAACAATGTGGCCAACTTCAACCGCCGCTTTCTGGGCGTCAAAGGCATGACGCCGAGCGAATTCAGGAAGCAGGTGGATAAACGGTTTGGGGGCTCAGCGCGGCAGTGAAACTGCCGCAGTGTCAGACAATCGCTTGCAGCACTGTGCCGCTGGCAGATTCCGTCATCATCAATTCGCGGGTGCCAGGACGGAAAGCCATGTTGGTGACCGTGGCACCCACCGGGCTTTTGACGAAATGGGTCACCTCGCCCAGCGTGTTCAGCACGAAAGCGCCACCCAGACTGGCGTGGGCCACCACCAGCCGGCCATCCGGGGCAAGTGCCAGGCCGTCCGGGCCGCTGGCGCCAAAGAAGGTTTGAAACGCCCCCATCTTGCTGATCGAGCCGTCGGCCAGCAGCGGCGCGCGCCACACCTGGTTGGCGCGTGTGACTGCAACGTACAGCACATTGCCATCAGCACTCAGGACAACGCCGTTGGGGCTGGGCGCGTTGGCCAGCAGCAAGTCGAGCCGCCCGCTGGCAGGATCGAACCGGTAAACACGGCCGGTCGGATCGTGCAGGCCGGTCTGGCCCTGGTCGGTGAAATACAACTGGCCTTTGGCATCGAACGTCAGGTCATTCACGCCCTTGAATGATTCGCTGTTGCGATGGCCCAGCACGGTCGTGATGCTTCCGTCGACTAGATCCAGGCGCAGGATGCCTTGCTGGTAGTCGGCTATCCACAGGCTGCCATCGGCGTGCATGGCCAGGCCGTTGGGCCAGCCGCCGTACTCTGCTGCGCAATGCCAGTTCAAATCAGCGTCAATCCTGAAGATTCGGCCATGCGGAATGTCCGTCACGTACAGGTTGCCCGCCCTGTCAAAGCATGGGCCTTCCAGAAAGCTGTCTGCGATGTGCCCAGGCTTGTTGGCGTCAGCCCAGGCGCTGCGGATTGGCCGTCGCAAGGCGTCGGGCATGCAGGTCAACACCCGGGCTTCAATGACTTGCGGTGGTGCCAATGAAAGATTCATCATGGGACGGGTTGGCTTACTCTGGCTTCACACCGGCGATTTTTGCCGCCTCGGCCCAGGCTTTGGTTTCCCGGCTGATGAAACTGGAGAACTCTGCTGGACTGATGCCCCCGGGCTGGGCACCCTGTTGCGCGAAGCGCTCCCGCAAGGCCACATCGGTCAAGGCTTTTTTCACCTCGTCCTGCAGCCTGTTGACGATATCAGAGGGTGTGCCCTTGGGTGCCGCCAGCCCGAACCAGTTGCTCACGGCGTAGCCCGGCAGGCCCGCCTCTTTGAAGGTGGGTACATCAGGCAATCCGGCCAGGCGCCTGTCACCCGTGACGGCCAGCGCGCGGATCTTGCCGCCTTTGACCTGCGCCATCGCCGTCGGACTCGCCGTGATGAGCAAATCCACCTGGTTCGACATCACACCCAACATCGCGTCACCCGCGCCCTTGTACGGAATGTGCGTGATGAACAGCTTGCCTTCTTTTTTGAACAGCTCGGCAGACAGGTGGGTGGAACTGCCGGCGCCGCCCGAACCAAAATTGAGCTTGGCCGGGTTCTTCTGGGCAAAAGCCATCAGTTCCTGCAACGTCTTGAAGGGGGAGGCCGCGCCCACCACCAGCACCACGGGCGTCAGCGCAATCGTGGTGACAGGCACCAGGCCTGTGGCATGGTCCCAGGGCAGCTTGGCAAACAAGGATGGCAACATGGCGTAGGTGGTGTCATT
>JANLYO010000156.1:0-12060 GCA_031365665.1 Rhodoferax sp.
GTGGGCGCGGGTGTCGTGGCCAAGATCATTGAATAAGGATCTTCATCATGACAGCCGCCAAACAGAAGATCCGCATCCGCCTCAAGGCTTTCGACTACAAACTGATCGACCAGTCTGCCGCGGAGATCGTTGACACCGCCAAGCGCACCGGCGCCATCGTCAAGGGCCCCGTGCCTCTGCCGACCCGCATGAAGCGTTTTGACATCCTGCGCTCGCCGCACGTCAACAAAACCAGCCGCGACCAGTTCGAAATCCGCACGCACCAGCGTCTGATGGACATCGTGGACCCGACGGATAAAACCGTTGACGCCCTGATGAAACTCGACCTGCCCGCTGGCGTGGACGTGGAGATCAAACTCCAGTAATTCTGCGTTTGGAATCCCAATGAAAAACGGCCTGGATTTGCGTCCAGGCCGTTTTTTATTGTCAGCTTTTTGTTTGCCCCGGTTGCGGCGCCCAAATCACCCGGGGCGAGATCGATTCAATATTGCGAAATTGCAACGGCAGGTTCTTCATCTTCGACGACCCGCTCTGCCCAATCCCGAAGTTTGCTGGTGTCGGCCCGCAACACCTCCTGTTTGACGGCCAAAATTTGCGCCGGGTGCATCGAGAAGCTGCGCAGCCCCAAGCCCAGGAGCAGTCGCGTCATGGTGGTGTCGCCCGCCATCTCCCCGCAAACACTCACGCCTTTGCCTTGGCGGTTGCATTCGGCGATGGTTTCAGCGACCAGGCGCAGCACGGCGGGGTGCATCGGGTCATACAAATGCGCCACTGACTCATCGGCCCGGTCAATCGCCAGCGTGTATTGGATCAAATCATTCGTGCCGAGCGACAGAAAATCGAAGTACTTCAGAAAAAGTTTGAGCGTCAATGCCGCCGCCGGGATTTCGATCATCGCCCCCAGGTGCAGGCCGCCATACACCGCGCCACGAACGTCAAGCTGGGCACGGGCTTGGTCCAAAAGTGCGACGGTTTGGCGGATTTCGCTGGCATGCGCCAACATGGGGATCAGCAGGTTGACTTTGCCATGGGCAGCCGCCCGCAGGATGGCGCGCAATTGCGTCAGAAACATCTCCGGGTCGGCCAGGCTCCAGCGGATGGCGCGCAAACCCAAGGCCGGGTTGAGGTGGGCATTGTCGTGATAAGCCTTGTCGCCCGGTTTCAAAAGTGGCTTGTCAGCGCCGATATCGACCGTGCGAATCGTGACAGGCAAGCCCTGCATGCCCTCAATCGCGCTGCGGTAGGCCACATATTGCTCTTCTTCGTCCGGCAAATTGCCCTGGCGACCCATGAACAGGAATTCACTTCGAAAGAGCCCAACGCCCACCGCCCCGGCCTTCACCGCCCCCAGTGCGTCATCCGGCATTTCGATATTGGCCAGTAACTCAATTTTTTGGCCATCCAGGGTGACGGCGGGCGTATGGCGCAGGCGACCCAGCCGCCCGCGATCAAGCTCCAACTGGCGTTGCTTGAACCCATACTCCGCGAGGATGATGGACGAGGGATCCACAATCACCACCCCGGCGTCGCCATCGATGATGACCCAGTCGTCCTGGCGCACCAGCTGGCTGGCTTGGCGTGCGCCCACCACAGCGGGAATATCCAGGCTGCGCGCCACAATGGCCGTATGTGAGGTCTTGCCGCCCACATCGGTGATGAAGCCTACAAACACACTTTGCTTGAACTGCAACATGTCCGCAGGCGACAAATCATGCGCCACCAAGATCAGCGGCACATCGACCGTATCGTCCAGCAGTAAATCCTGTTGCGTTGCTTTGCGGGGCGGGCGGGCAGGCGCGACGCGGGGCAAGGCGGATGGATCGCCCTTCATGGCCCGCAAGACACGTTCGGTGATCTGCTCCAGATCAGCCTTGCGCTCCCGCAGGTATTCATCTTCCATTTCGTCAAACTGACGGGCAATGACCTCAAACTGAGAAGTCAGTGCCCACTCGGCGTTATAAAGACGCTCTGAAATCCAGTGTTTGACGCCGTTGATCAGCTCTTCGTCCTGCAACAGCATCAAATGCACGTCCAAGAGCGCCGCCAGTTCGTGCGGCGCCTCCTTAGGGCCCATCAGGGCAATGGTTTTTTGCAAACGGTGGATTTCGTCGACAACGTGGTTGCGCCCCACCCGCACACGGTCGATCTCCGTCGCAATTTCGCTGGCGTCAATGAAGTAGTGCGCGACATCCACGCGGCTGGAAGCGACCAGCACCGCACGCCCAATGGCAATGCCACGGGCGACCGCAAGCCCGTGGATGGAAAAAGTCAAATCAAGCTCCTCAGTGGGAGCAGCTCAGGACACACCGTGGCAAGCGTGGGGGCCAAACTTTCCACCGGGCCGCCCCATGGAAGGTTAGCCCCCCCGGGGGGCAGCGCAGCACACGAAGTGGCAAGCGTGGGGGCCATGTCTCTATTCACCTTCCCCAAACTTGTCGTTGATCAGGACCAGCAAGGCGTCCATCGCCTCTTGCTCGCGCTCGCCACTGGTTTCCACCTCCACGGTGACGCCCAGGCCTGCGGCCAGCATCATCACGCCCATGATGCTTTTGGCATTCACGCGACGCTCTGCGCGCGTCAGCCAGACTTCGCAAGGGAAACTCCCCGCCATTTTGGTCAGTTTGGCAGAGGCGCGGGCATGCAGCCCGAGCTTGTTGCTGATGATGATGCTTTGTTTCATCGGGCCCAATCCGTCATGCTTTCTCCAACTTGCCTGAACGTTCAGGCGCAATAATTTCAATGCCCAGTGTGCCACCCGTCAACGCGCGCTGCACCATGGTCTCGAGTGTTTCGTTGCGATAGGTCATGGCCCGCACCAACATGGGGAGGTTTGCCCCCGCGATCAGTTGCGAGCTGTGGCCATTGATCAATTTTTGGGCAATATTGGATGGCGTTGCGCCCAACAAGTCGGTGACCACCAGCTTGTTTTGGCCAGCAACCAAATCTAGCGCAATTTTGGCAGCCGCCAGGGTTTCTTCAGGTGGCAAATCCGCCTGCACATCCACCGCGCCCACGTGGGCAGCGCTATCCGGAAACACATGCAGCAGGCATTGGCGCAAAGCGCTCGCCAGTGGCGCATGGGCAATGATGAGGATGCCGTTCGTCACGATGTGTCTAGATGCCGATGGAGGGTGCCAATTCAGGATGCCGTTATGTAACAACTGTCCGATTATCACTTTTGGTCATGACAAAGTGCAGGTACGACGCCACGCAACACACCAAAAACACCGCAAACGCGCCCCGAAAGGCATCGGGCTCCGACATCCCCAGGGCCTTGAAACCGTCAATCAGCAGGCCAATGCCCCATTGCACCAGGAAAATGCCGACAAACAGCACCAAGTTGTAGGCCGACAACGCCCGGCCCGCCAAGGCCTGTGGGAAAGCCATGCCCACGGCGGGCTGCGACAGCGAAACAAAAGAGCAGCCCATGCAATACAGCGCCAAAACAAACTCGGCACCCACAGATATTGCGCTGCCCGCAGCGATCAGCATGGCCAACAGGATGAAGCTTGACGGCAATCCCCAAGCGATCAAATCATCGGCATGGCAGCCGCGGTGCGCCAACCACGGGCTGGCGAGTCCCCACGCCCAAAACGTAAGCAACATGCACACGTTGATCCAGAAGAAACCGGTCGCCGCCTGAATCGGCGTGTAGCCAGCCACGCGGGTCATCCACGGCACCACCCAGAGGGTTTGCATCGCCAACAAGCCGCCATAACAAAAGAAACCAACAGGCACCATTTTGCGAAAGTAGGGATGCCGCCACACTTCGTCATAACTCTGGCTTGATGTCGCTTTTGTCGCGCCAAGCTCACGCCACGGGGGCACCAGCCAGGCGATGAACACGATGGCCAGCAGCACACACGCGGCCAAACCCCAAAACAGCGGCCTCCAGCCGTACACCGGCGCCAGCCATTGCACTGGCAAGGTGGATGCCACCATGCCCAGCGAACCCGTCATCAGCATCCAGGAGTTGGCGCGCAATTGGGCCGCAGGATCAAACCACTTGCGGTAAGCCGTCAGCGGCGCCATCAGGCAGGCGCTCACGCCCACGCCACACAGCACTCTGGCAGCCAGCAGGGCAGGAAAACCGCTGGCCATTGAAAATGCCAGGCAACCCGCTACCGCGATCGTCAGAAAACACATCAGCACTTTTTTGGGTCCGTGGCGATCCAACCAAGCGCCCAGTGGCAATTGCATGGCCGCAAACCCCAGAAAATACCCGCCCGCCAGCAGCCCCAGATCGCGCGCATTCAGCAAGAACTCTTGGGTCAGGGTGGGTGACAAGGTGGCGGTGATGGCACGAATCAGCGCCGAGAAGAAGTAGGCAAATGCAAAGGCGCAAAACACCACCATAGCGTGCTTTCGGGCTAGCGTGTGCGGCAAACCAGCGGGTGCGCCACTCATTGAATTTGCAGTCCCGAGAAAAAGGGCTCGGCCATGTCGTTGTTGATCTTGTCAGCGTAAATCACCGCGTGAAACACGTGTGTTCCCTTCTGGAACCACACGCCATTGAATTGCACCGCAGCACCACCCGGGCGTTTTCCGGTTGCGGAAACCAAGGTTTGCGGCGCAGCCAAACCTGCGAGTCGAAGCGGCGCCTCCCTCAGGGCTGGGGGGGTCTGATTGTTGCTTGGCGACAAGCCGATGTTGGCCAATGCGGCCAGACGCCAGTGGTTTTGGGCGGTGGCCAACTGCTCGCCCGTGCTGCCGGCGGCCAGACGCGTCATGGCGATCCCAAAGCTTGCATCGTCCGCGCTGCAACTGCTCAAATGGATGTCTACTGTTTGCCCGCCCAGGTTGACCTGGCGGCTGGAGAATTCGGGTTTGCAGGGCAATAAAGCCACCAACGGGCTTTCTTTGATGCGAACTTCGCGCCAATTCAAACTGGGGTTGCATCCCGCCAGGCAGCCGGCTGCCAACAGAACCACATTAAAAGCAAATAAGGGCCTCGCAGGCAATCGGCGCATGCCGGGATTATCCCTTGCACGAACGCTCCCCACATGCAGCGGGCTAACGTGGGGCCTAAATTTTCGACGGATCGCTCCCAAGTTCTCAAAGAGCGGTGAAGCCAAAATTTCGCCCCCTCGGGGGGCAGGGAGCCACACGCAGTGGGCGAACGTGGGGGCCTTACTACTTCAGCGCACCAAACACCTTCTTCAAGATGTTGCTGCCCGTGCCAATCGGGTCCTGGCGGATTTTTTTCTCCTCTTCGCCAATCATCAGATACAGGCCATCCAGAGATTTGGTCGTCACGTATTTCTGGATGTTCGAATCTTCCTTCTTCATCAAACCCAGATCGGCGGCTTTGCCTGCAATCTCGTTGTATTGCGAGGCCAAGCCGACTTTCTCCGTGGCCTGGGTGACCACCGGCAGGAAGCGGCCTTCCAGCGGCGTGCGGGTTTTCTCGGCGAAGAAACCCGTCACAGAGGTGTCGCCACCACCCAAGATTTTTTTGGCGTCCTGCACGTTCATGGTTTTGACGGCATTGACCAGCAGGTCTTTGGCCTGCGGCACAGCGGCTTCTGCCGCGCGGTTCATAGAGGTGACCAATTCGTCGATGCGCGCGCCCTGGCCCAGCGTTCTGAGCAAATTCGCGGCTTTTTCCAAAAAACCCGGAAGCGGAATTTTGACCAGCGCGTTGCCCAGGAACCCATCCGGTTTGCCAAGCAAGCCAATGGCCGACAAGGCACCCTGTTCGAGCGCCTTTTTCAACCCCGCTGAGGCGTCGGCGTTGGTCAAGTCCGACAGGCTCAGCGCCTGCGCCTGCTGGTGCGCCAAACCAATCACGGCGGCCAGCCAGGGTATTGGCAAAGAACTAAAATGTCTGCGCTGCATGCGTGAACTCCCAAAATTTAAAATGACTAAAAAACCGATTTTCTATCTTGCCGCAGCGCTGGCTGTTTTGGCAATCGGTGCAACAGCTTATCTGAACACCGGCCCGAGCAACGCGCCGGAGTCAAAATTTGTGTTGCTGGATGGTTCTGCCAAAACCACGCAGGATCTCAAAGGCCGGGTGACGCTGGTGAACTTTTGGGCCACCAGTTGTGTCACCTGCGTGGCTGAAATGCCCAAGGTGATTGCGACCTACGACAAATACCATGCCAAAGGGTTTGACACGATCGCGGTGGCCATGAGTTACGACCCGCCCAGCTACGTGGTGAACTACGCCCAAACGCGCAAATTGCCGTTTGAAGTGGCCATCGACAACACTGGCGCCATCGCGCGCGCCTGGGGCGAGGTGAAACTGACGCCTACGACCTTCGTGGTCAACAAGCGGGGGGAGATTGTGAAGCGTTACGTGGGCGAGCCCGATTTCGCCGAACTGCACAAATTGATCGAGAGCTTGTTGACGCAGGCCTGATTGCAGTTTTTGCAGTTCATCCAAATAAATATATTGAATGTTTACTGTTTAAATTTCTTCGAAAATAGGCCACACAAATAATAAGTAGTTTGCTATATATTTTATTGTTAAATAGTGCTATTTATTATTAATATTTTTATATAAAATCTATTATAAACTCCATTTTTAGCGTACCTTAGACGAATCAAAATTCCCCTTCCTAAACAAAAGAGGCCCCTCGGGGCCTCTTTTGTTGGGCGCGACCCGTTTGCACGAGGCCACAAGTCGAAATAACGGACTTATTCTTTGCGGAACGCGTCGTGGCAGGCTTTGCAGGAGCCGCCGGTAGCGCCCACGGCTGCTTTGATGGCGTCAATGTTGCCGCCTTTGGCAACAGCAGCAAGTTTGCTCATCTCAGCCTGCATGTTGTCTTGCGCGGTCTTGAACTTGGCCCCGTCGCTCCAGATTTCAGCTTTGGCTTTGGTGTTGCCCGTATCACTGCCTGCCACAAACCCGCCCCAAGGCAGCTTCGACATCGACTCGGCGATGGCAGCGTTGCTTGCAGCGGCTTCGGCATTGAAGGGGATGCGCCCATTGGCCATGGCGGCGACGCGCCCAAAATGGGTGCCCATCACAGACAGCGCCGACTGGCGGTATTTGATGGCGTCTTCGGGCTTGGCAAATTGGGCCGAAGCCGGTGCCGACAGCGTGACCGCAGCCGCAGCCAGGACGAAGGGGGCGAGAAATTTCATAAGGCTCCTGATCAGTTCAGTTGGAGGTCCGAAGGGCTTGCGCGCGGTCGGGCGAATGCATTCAGCACGGATGGAGTTTAGGGGCAACAGAAAAGTTCTGCTGACCGTTCACATTTTTTGTAAATTCAGGGTTAACGCTAGTTCGAACTATTTTCCACCGAATTGTTGTGAACCATCGGCCACCGACCGCTCTAATTCGGGTAAAAATGCATTGTCATTGCCGCCACTGAAAAGCCTATGCAACACAAAGTCAGAGTCTGGGATCTTCCCACCCGCATCTTCCATTGGGCCTTGTTGGCCTGTGTCGTCTGCCTGGTGATCACCGGGCTGCGTGGCGGTGACGCGATGGTGTGGCATTTCAGGTTTGGCTACACCGTGCTGAGCCTGCTGCTGTTTCGCATTATTTGGGGGTTGATTGGCGGGCGCTGGTCGCGCTTTGCATCGTTCATCTATGCGCCGTCAACCGTCTTGGCCTACATGGGCGGGCGCGGCAAACCCGAGCACTCGGCAGGGCACAACCCGATGGGGGCCGGTTCGGTGTTTGCCATGCTGTTTTTCCTGCTGGCCCAGGTCGGCACGGGCCTGTTTGCCGATGACGACATCTCCAACAGCGGGCCGCTGTCCAAATTCATCTCCAACGCGCGGGTGGCGGCGCTTACGGCTTATCACAAAAATTACGGCAAATACATCCTGATGGCACTGGTCGTCCTGCACATCGGTGCGATACTTTTTTACCTCTTGAAGAAGAAAGAAAATTTGATCAAGCCTATGCTGCAAGGCGACAAGGTGATGGCGGTTGCAGTCGAGAGCGCCCGTGACGACGCCGCAAGCCGCATCAAGGCAGCTGTCGTCTTCGCCATCTGCGCAAGCGCCGTGGCCGCCATGGTCAAAATGGCAGGCTAAGCTGGACTAAATACAACGCGCTTCCAAATGCATCGCAAATCCGGTGCCACGGCTAGTGGCACCCCCAACAGCAGAGCCGGCGCGCTCGATTTGCCTGACATCGAGTTGGCCTGGCGGCACGATGCGGCCGGCTACGGCGAGCTTCGGCTCATCATGCGCGAATATGGCCAAAGCCTCAACGTAGACCTTTGTTTTCAGAATTTTGAGCAAGAGCTGGCCGAGTTGCCGGGCGACTACGCCGAGCCGCGCGGCGCTTTGGTGCGCGCCCTGGTCAATGGCCAACTGGCCGGCTGTTGCGCCCTGCGGCCCCTGGACAATGCCGACTACCCCTTGGCCTGCGAGATGAAACGCCTGTTTGTGCGGCCTCAATTCCGGGGCCTTGGTTTGGGCCGGACCCTTGCCGAGGCGACGCTGGACGCCGCGCGCCGCGCCGGCTACGCCTGTGTGCTGCTCGACACCTTAAGTGACATGGAAGCCGCGCGGGCCTTGTACGAAGAGCTGGGATTTGAAGAGATTCCGCCGTACTACCACAACCCGATTGCGGGCGCACACTACCTGATGGCCCGGCTGGAGTGAGCAGTTGAACACGGATTGACCGAACCTCGCATGAAAAATGCCGCCACCACCGGGTTGTGACCCAGCAGTTGGCGGCATGTTTGCAAGCGCTGGTTGAGTGGGCGTTTGATCGTTACGTCGGCCAGCTCCGGTCAGGCTTTGGCCAGATGTTGCTCAAGCCTTGGCTTGCGACAGCAGCGTGCCCGCGTCGCTCACCTCAAATTTGCCAGGCGCTTCGACGTTCAAGGAGGCGACTTTGCCGTCTTTGACCAGCATCGAATAACGGTTGCTGCGCAGGCCCATGCCGCGTGCAGTCAAATCGAGCGTCAAGCCGGTCGCTTGCGTGTAGGCCGCGCTGCCGTCGCCCAACATGCGCACCTTGCCGTCCGTGCCCAGTGCGCGGGCCCAAGCGCCCATCACAAACGCATCGTTCACGCTGACGCACCAAATCTCGTCAACACCGGCGCTTTTGAGTTCGCTGAATTTTTCGACGTAACCCGGCACGTGTTTGGCCGAGCAAGTGGGTGTAAACGCGCCAGGCAGGGCAAACAGGGCGATGGTTTTGCCGGCAGTCGCCTTCGCCACATCGACGGCATTGGGGCCGACGCTGCAGCCGTTGCCTTCAACTTCCGAATATTCCATCAACATTCCTGCGGGAAGGGTGTCACCTACTTTGATCATTCATTGCTCCAGAAAAAACAGTTAATACATGGGATTGGGGACGCCAAGTTTAGTGGCTAACGTAAAACCCGGCAGCGAACCGGCCCATCCCATGAAAAACGGCCCACATCGTGAGCCGCTTTTGTGTGCCGCGTGGATTGAAAATCCAAGGGCTCAGACGACCAGCGCCTTTTCCACGAGCCGGGTTGCAACCCAGTTCTTGGTTTTGGAAATCGGGCGGCTTTCGGTGATTTCAATCATGTCGCCCATCTTGTACTCGCCCTTTTCGTCATGGGCGTGGTACTTGCTGGATTTGCCGACGATTTTTCCGTAAAGCTCGTGTTTGACACGGCGCTCGATCAGCACCGTCACGGTTTTGGTGCGCTTGTCGCTGACAACCTTGCCAATCACGGTGCGCTTTAGGGATGTTTTTGCTTCCGTCATGGGGGCTCCTTATTTAGCTGACGCTGTCGATTGCTTCTCGACAAGAATAGTCTTGGCGCGGGCAATGTCACGGCGCGCTGAGCGCAGCGTTGCGGTGTTGGTCAATTGTTGTGTGGCTTTTTGCATACGCAGGCCGAAGTGGGCTTTTTGCAGCGCCTTGACTTCGGTTTGCAGGCCAGCCACATCTTTTTGTCGCAGTTCAGAGGTGTTCATGTGTAGTTCCTTACTGGCCCCTATTGACCGATCATGCGGGCCACGAAGGTGGTGCGCAGCGGCAGTTTGGCAGCTGCCAAACGGAACGCTTCACGGGCCAGCTCTTCAGGAACACCGACGATTTCAAAGACGATCTTGCCGGGCTGGATTTCAGCCACGTAATACTCGGGGTTGCCCTTGCCGTTGCCCATGCGGACCTCGGCAGGTTTCTGGGAAATTGGCTTGTCCGGAAACACACGGATCCAGATGCGGCCGCCGCGTTTGACGTGGCGTGAAATCGCACGGCGTGCGGCTTCGATCTGGCGGGCCGTCAGACGGCCACGGTCGGTGCATTTCAGACCGAAATCACCAAACGCGACCGAGCTGCCCCGGGTTGCGATGCCGGTGTTGCGGCCTTTTTGCTCTTTGCGGTACTTGCGACGCGCGGGTTGCAACATAAATTATTCTCCTTTTCCGTCAGCGGCCGGACTCGATCCCGCAGCACTTGTGCTGCTTCCAGTGGCTGGCGCGGCGGGTTTGCGTACGCGCTTAACGGTGGTTTTGGGGGCGTCGGCTGTGGTCGTGGAACCAGTAGCCTCAGCAGGTTTGTCGCTGCCATCAGCCGGTGCTACATTGCCAGCGCCTGCGGCAACCGGCAGCTTGCGCGCAGCGCGCGGTGCAGCCGGGCGGTCACCTGCGGGGCGCGGGGCGCCACGGTCACCACGGTCATCACGACGCGGGCCACGCGGGCGGCGCTCGTCGTCATTGCGTGGCTCGACCGCTGCGGGCAGATCATTGCGTCCCAAGGTATCACCCTTGTAGACCCATACCTTCACACCGATCACACCGTACGTGGTCTTGGCTTCGGAGGTTCCGTAGTCGATATCAGCGCGCAGGGTATGGAGTGGCACGCGGCCTTCGCGGTACCACTCGCAACGGGCGATCTCAATGCCGTTCAGGCGGCCTGAGGACATGATCTTGATGCCCAGGGCGCCCAGACGCATGGCGTTCTGCATGGCGCGTTTCATGGCGCGGCGGAACATGATGCGTTTCTCGAGCTGCTGGGTGATGCTGTCAGCGATGAGTTTGGCGTCGATTTCAGGCTTGCGCACTTCTTCGATGTTGACTGCAACAGGCACGCCGAGCTGTTTGCCCAACTCGCGCTTCAAATTCTCGATGTCTTCACCTTTTTTGCCGATGACCACGCCCGGACGTGCCGAGTAAATCGTGATGCGGGCATTTTTGGCGGGGCGCTCGATCAGGATGCGCGACACCGAAGCGGCTTTGAGCTTCTTCTTCAGGTATTCGCGAACCTTGATGTCTTCGGCCAGCATGCCGGCGAAGTCTTTGTCGCTCGCGTACCAGCGTGACGACCAGTTGCGGCTCACCGACAGGCGGAAACCGGTTGGGTGGATTTTTTGTCCCATATGTTCCTGGCCTCTATCAGTTGCCCACTGTCACGTAAACGTGGCAGGTCGGTTTGCGGATCTGGTTGCCGCGGCCTTTGGCGCGGGCCGTGAAGCGGCGCAGCGATGCACCTTGCTCGACGTAGATGGTTTTCACCTTCAGTTCGTCGATGTCGGCGCCGTCATTGTGTTCAGCGTTGGCGATGGCCGACTCCAGAACCTTCTTGACGATCACGGCAGCTTTTTTCTGCGTGAACTGCAAAATGTTCAGGGCCTGGTCGACTTTCTTGCCGCGAATCAGGTCAGCGACCAGACGGCCTTTGTCGACCGAGAGGCGAACGCCACGAAGGCTTGCTTTGGTTTCCATGGTCTATCCCTTACTTCTTCACGACTTTTTTGTCAGCCGGGTGACCCTTGAAGGTGCGCGTCAGGGCGAATTCGCCCAGCTTGTGGCCCACCATCTGGTCGGTGATGTAGACCGGCACGTGCTGCTTGCCGTTGTGCACGGCGATGGTCAGGCCGATGAACTCGGGCAGGATCATGGAGCGGCGCGACCAGGTCTTGATCGGTTTTTTGTCTTTGTTGGTGACCGCCTTGTCGGCCTTGGCCACCAGGTGATGGTCAACAAATGGACCTTTTTTGAGTGAACGAGTCATTTAACGCTCCCCTTACTTCTTGCGACGCGACACGATCATGACCTGCGTGCGCTTGTTGTTGCGGGTACGGTAACCCTTGGTCAAATTGCCCCATGGATCGACTGGGTGGCGCCCTTCGCCGGTTTTGCCCTCGCCACCGCCGTGCGGGT
>JANLYO010000190.1:0-4191 GCA_031365665.1 Rhodoferax sp.
CGACAAAAAATCGGTGCAGCAGGGTTACAGCATCAGCGAGCCCATCAGCATCAAGGCGCAAGCCGGTTTTGAGCCGGTGGTGCATTTGCTGGCTGACAACGGCTTCAGCACCTACAGCACCACCATCGAGACACGCGCCGAATTGGTGCGCACCAAGCCAGACCTTGTGCAGAAGTTTGTCGATGCCTCGCTGATCGGCTGGAACAATTATTTGTACGGCGACAACAAGGCCGCCAACGAGCTGATCAAAAAAGCCAACCCCGAAGCTACAGACGCCGGTATCGCAGGCAGCATCGAGCTCATGAAAAAACTGGGCATTGTCGACAGCGGCGAAGCGTTGCAAAACGGCATTGGCGCGATGAGTAGCGCGCGCATCAAGGATTTTTACGACAAGATGGTCAAAGCCGGTTTGTACAAGGCAGGCGACGTGGACTTGAGCAAAGTCGCCACAACCCAGTTTGTCAACAAGAAAATCGGCATGGATGTCAAACTGAAACTCGGCGGCAAGTGACGCGCTGGAATTGAACGCGCGCGTTTGACAGCCCTTGCCCTGTTTTGAAAACCGTCGTCGTCTACTGCCACCCGGTGCCCAGCAGTTTCAGTGGTGCGCTGTATCACGCGGCGGTTCAGGCGCTGAAGTCCCGCAGTCACGAGTTGCGCTGCTATGACCTGTACGCCGAAAATTTCCAGCCGATCCTCACGCAAGAAGAGCGTACCGCCTACCTCACCGACCCCGGGTTCATCGAAGCCCGGGTGCAAACGCATACCGATGCGCTCAAATGGGCAGAACATCTGGTATTTGTTTTTCCGATCTGGTTTTATGGCCCACCGGCCATGCTCAAAGGCTGGCTGGAGCGCGTCTGGCTCCCCGGTGTCGCCTTTTTGCCGCCACCTGAAAAAGGTGCGGTGGCGGTGCCGGGCCTGCGCCACATCCAGCGGCTCACAGTCATCACCCACGGCGGCTCACCCTGGTGGTGGCTCAAGGTCATTGGTGACCCGGCGCGCAAGTTGTTCACGCGTGGCTTGCGTGCCTTGATGGCCAAAAATTGTAAAACCACCTGGCTGCAATTGCACAATATGAACAATGTCACCCGAGCGGACTGCGAGGCTTTCATTGCCAAAGTGCAAAATGCGCTCAAAGTGATGTGAAAGCAAGGTAAACGCACCGTGAGGGCAAAGTCGCCATGGCCACCAAAAAATCTCCACCAAAAACCGCAGGCCGACCGCTGGCGAACTACCTGGCGAGCAAACGCGTGGGCAACACCCTGTATTTGAGCGGCGTGATCGCGGTTGACCCGGCCACGGGCAAAGCCGTAGGCAGCTATGACGACTTGCCGCCACAAGCCATTCAAGAGTTAAGAGCCTTGGGTTACGCCACCGGACAAATGAGCGTTGATGTGTTTGAAGCGCCTGCCGTCGCCCAAAGCTGGTTTGTGCTGAACCGCATCCGCGAGATCGTGCAGGCCGAAGGTGGCCGGATGAAAGACGTATTCAAACTGGTGCAGTATTTTCGCGACCTGCGCCACTACCCGGCCTACAACCGGGTGCGCGGGCTGTTTTGCCCGGCGCCGGTGGTCAGCACGGTGGTGGAGGTCAGCCGCGTGTTGCCCACGGATCAGGTGCTGGTGGAAGTCGAAGCCATCGCCTGGCTGGCCATTGCCAAGTGAGCCGCGCACCCATTGTCAAAACTGCGCCTAAACCGGTTCGAACACCCGCGCCAAAACCCCCGCAAAAAGGCGTGCTGAGGCATTTGAAGGCGTCTGATGCGCGCGGCCTAACGCGCTTGGCGGCGCAGGCCACACGGGGCGTTACCGGCATTTCTGAGGGCGTGCATCAAGCTGTTTGGCAAACGCTCGGCGCGCCTGGCGGCAAGGCGGTTGGCGAGTCGGGCTGGGGCACTGACGCTCGAATCGGTGGCATCACGGGTCTGGTGTACCAAAGCATTCGCGGCATCACAAATTGGGTTGAAAAGGGGTTGGACGCCAGCTTCTTAAAATTGCAACCGCTTTTTGATGCAGTAGATCAAGGTAGTCTTGAAAGCCCCGAACGCGTGGCCGTGCTGGCCGCACTCAATGGCGTCTTGGGTGACCACCTGGCCGCCAGCGGCAACCCACTGGCCACGCCGACGCAGTGTCGAGTCCACGGTGAGGCGCTGGATTTTTCTGCGCTGCCCGCCAACTTCAAACCCGGCGGCAAGCTGCTTTTGGCGATTCACGGCCTATGTATGAATGAGCTGCAGTGGAACACCGTCGATCACACGACAAAACCTGGCAACAGGGCCGGGATGGGCATCACCGGCGTGCCCACCAACCAGGTGGAGGCGCTGGCCCAGGCGCTGGGGTACACGCCGGTTTACCTGCGTTATAACAGTGGCCTGCACACCTCCGAAAACGGCCACGAACTCGCCCGCCTGCTGACGCAATTGGTGCAGGGCTGGCCCGTGCCGGTGCAGGAAATCAACGTGCTGGCGCACAGCATGGGCGGGCTCGTCATTCGAAGTGCTCTTCACTCTGCGTCTGAGATGCACCTGGCTTGGCCCGCCTTGGTCAAAAAAATCGTCTTCCTGGGCACACCGCACCATGGCGCGCCACTGGAGCGCGCCGGCAATTGGGTGGATGTGATTTTGGGCAGTACGCCGTACTCCCAACCCTTTGCCAAACTGGGCCAACTGCGAAGCGCAGGCATTACCGATCTTCGTTACGGCCATGTGTGTGATGGGGACTGGCAAGGCCATGACCGTTTTCGCAAAAAGCCGGACAGCCGCACGCCATTGCCTCTGCCCGCCCATGTCGCCTGCTTCACCATCGCCGCCACCACGGCGGCCAAACGCAGTGTGCTGGCAGACCGGCTCATCGGCGACGGCCTGGTGCCGCTGGCCAGCGCTTTGGGTCAACACGAAGATCCGGCGCGATGCCTGAATTTTCCAAAATCGTCGCAGTTGATTCTCTACCGCACCAACCATCTGCAATTGCTCAGCAGCCCCGAGGTGACGCGGCAATTGTTGTTGTGGTTGTCAGGTTGACGCCTGCCTTGGAGAACGCTCAGAGGCGGCGTATCATTCAAAAGTTAACACTCATGTTAATTTTATGTGAAATTTTCAACTCCGACATAGATTTTTTATAGAAACAGACCTCAGGTCTCGTAAAATATTAATAGTTTGCTATTTTTTATATAGCATATGAATCTCGTTGTCGCCTCACCCTGCGGGGTTTGGGTCGAGACATTCAAGGCGCGCATCCTTGAAATCACATCGCATCGCCCATAATTGAGGTTTGCCCACCAAGCCCAAGGCCAGACGCCTTGGCGCCGTGAGTAAATTGTCTTGATTCCAATTCGTTTTTTATTTTCTGCGACCCCATGACCAAGCAAACTCTCAATTTCCAGGCCGAAGTGGCCCAACTGCTGCACCTCGTCACCCATTCGCTGTATTCCAACAAAGAGATTTTCCTGCGCGAGCTGATCTCCAACGCGTCCGACGCCTGCGACAAGTTGCGTTATGAAGCCATCAACAACACCGGTTTGTACGAAGACGCACCAAACCTCGAAGTGCGCGTTTGCTTCGACAAAACCGCCAAAACCCTGACCATCACCGACAACGGCATTGGCCTGACGCAGCTAGAAGCCATCGACAACCTTGGCACGATTGCAAAGAGCGGCACCAAGGAGTTTGTCAGCAAACTCAGCGGTGACCAGAAGTCCGATTCGCAATTGATCGGCCAGTTCGGCGTGGGTTTCTACTCGGGCTTCATCGTGGCCGACAAGATCACCGTAGAGTCGCGCCGCGCGGGCACCCCCGCCACCGAGGGCGTACGCTGGGTCAGCGACGGCGGGGCCAGCGGTGGCGGCGCGTTCGAGGTGGAGCAGATCACCCGGTTGACGCGCGGCACCAGCGTGATCCTGCACCTGCGTGACGAGGTGGCCGACGACTACACCAGCCAGTGGAAGGTCAAGGGCATCATCGGCAAGTACTCCGACCACATCAGCCTGCCGATCCTGATGCAGAAGGAGGAATGGAAGGAAGGCGAGGCGATCGAGGGCGCGGCGCCGGGCGCCAGCAAGGGCGGCGAGATGGTGACCACCGACGAGTGGGAGACCGTCAACAAGGCCAACGCGATCTGGGCGCGGCCGAAGAAGGACATCACGGCCGAGCAGTACAACGAGTTCTACAAGCAGATCAGCCATGACTTCGAG
>JANLYO010000199.1:0-2286 GCA_031365665.1 Rhodoferax sp.
CATGAATGTTGTGGCTGCTGACGGACAAGGCATACTCCAGATCAATGGCTCCCCAACGGATGCTGCAGCGGGCCTCATCAAGAAGGGCATTCACGCAGGCCTCGACGCCAGTGGTTATCCAATCCTGTCAGAATTCGACACACCAGATTGGGCACCACCAAAGGCGCAGGAATGGGCTGCGGGTCAAGTCACACGTTTTGGCAACAAGATCTTAGGCGTTGTTGCTGCCAATGACGGCACCGGTGGTGGTGCGATTGCGGCATTCAAGGCTGCTGGCGTAACCCCTGTTCCACCAGTAACCGGCAATGATGCCACAACAGCTGCCTTGCAATTGATTATCTCTGGCGATCAATACAACACCATTTCCAAGCCATCGGAAATTGTGGCTGCTGCCGCTGCCAACATTGCGTTCCAGTTACTTTCTGGTGAAACACCAAAAGCTGAAATGACGTTGTATAACACGCCATCGCAGCTTTTCACGCCAGCTGTTGTAACAGCTGAAAACCTGAAAGCAGAAATCATCGACAAGGGCATTGCCAAGGCTGCTGACCTTTGCGGTGGTGCTTATGCCGAAGGTTGTGCAAAGCTCGGCATCAAGTAAAATACCTGAATGAACCTCGTTCGGCCTGACCCTCCCTTGGCCGGACGAGGCATCTTTTGTAGTGTAGTTATATTTTTGAAGGCAAATCAGTATGACCGCAGAATTGCACTCGACGCCTGCTGGTGAAGTTGTCCTTTCGCTGCGTGGAATTTCCAAGAATTTCGGGGCCGTTTCGGCGCTCACCGATATTGATCTTGACGTTCATGCGGGCGAAGTGGTGGCCTTGGTGGGCGACAATGGTGCGGGTAAATCCACCTTGGTCAAAATTCTTTCAGGTGTGCATCAGGCAAGTGCAGGGTCGATCACCTTTCAGGGCAAACCCGTAACTTTGCCTGACCCAAAGGCAGCCCTGTCACTTGGCATTGCAACCGTATTTCAAGATTTGGCTCTCTGCGAAAACCTTGATGTTGTTGCCAACATTTATCTGGGCAAGGAATTAAGCCCCTTGCGGCTTGACGAAGTTTCGATGGAAGTGCGCGCCTGGACGTTGCTAAATGAATTGTCTGCACGCATTCCCAATGTGCGCGAAGTTGTTGCTTCCCTTTCAGGTGGCCAACGCCAGACAGTGGCCATCGCGCGGTCACTGCTGCTTGATCCCAAACTCATTTTGCTGGACGAACCAACGGCTGCATTGGGCGTGGCGCAAACTGCTGAAGTTTTGGATTTGATTGAGCGCGTGCGCGACCGTGGCTTGGGAGTGGTGATGATCAGCCACAACATGGAAGATGTGCGCGCGGTTGCCGACCGTATTGTGGTTTTGCGGCTGGGTCGCAATAATGGTATTTTTTATCCCGATGCTTCGAATGCCGAACTCGTCAGCGCCATTACAGGCGCATCAAATAATTCGGTATCGCGCCGCGCGGGTCGGCGCTCGACTGAAAGCGCAACGGGAGCCAACCCATGACCGACGCAAAGCCAATCCTGGATCGAAGTGACAGCCGTGTCACCCACGCCATATCGATTGGCGGATCGGTAAAAGCTTTTTTTGATCGTGTGCGTTCCGGTGATTTGGGTTCACTTCCCGTTGTTGTCGGTCTGCTGGTGATCTGGACGGTTTTCACCACTTTGAATCCTGTCTTTGTGTCAAGCGCAAACCTAGTGAACATGCTGTTTGATTCCTCCACTGTTGGCGTCATTTCATTGGGCATCGTTTGTGTGCTGATGGTGGGCGAGATCGATTTGTCGGTAGGCTCGGTCAGTGGTTTTGCCTCTGCCATGCTGGGGGTTCTCTGGGTCAATCATGGCTGGCCTGTATGGTTTGCCGTTCTCGCTGCCCTTGCAATGGGAGCGATTTTTGGTTCAGTCTACGCATTGCTGTTCAATCGCCTCGGCATGCCGAGTTTTGTGTCAACGCTTTCAGGATTGCTCGCCATTCTGGGACTACAACTTTATTTATTGAACAAGACGGGCTCCATCAACTTGCCTTACGGTTCGTGGGTTGTTGATTTTGGCCAAACCATGATCATGCCCAAAATTGTGTCTTACGGTTTGGCACTGCTTCCCGGTGTCATCATGTTGTGGACTGGCTACCAGTCAATTGTCCGGCGTCGCGCCGCAAATTTATCTGCGCCGTCGTTCACCGGTCTAGTGTTCAAAGCTGGCCTGATCACGATAGTGATTGAAGCCGTTGTGTTCTATCTCAATCAATCACGCGGGATCCCCTGGATGTTTGGGCTGTTTGCAGG
>JANLYO010000225.1:0-9075 GCA_031365665.1 Rhodoferax sp.
CCAATGCACCAGTTTTCGTCGATGACGGCCAGCGCGCGCGGGACTTCCAGGCCGTTGGCGGGGTTTAGCGGGGTGGCGGGCTGCCCGGTGATCGCCGCCAGCCGCTGGATGCCCTCAGCGCCGCCGGGCGGGCATTGGTTGATGGCGACGCCCCCATGCGCAATGGCGTCGGCATAAGCCGCGCAATCCGGGTAGCCGCAGCGCGTGCATTGGGTGTGTGGCATCGCTGCCAGAATTCTCCGGGTCAGCAGGTCTTGGGGTGGCGCTGCCAAAGTGACTCTGCCTGAGTGACTATGCCTTGCGACGCTGAAAGCTGACTCAGCAATAGCTATCAGTGCGCAAAAAATATCATTATTTTTTAGATTTTGAAATAGTTTTTGAAGATTTTTTAACTATTTTTGACTTATTTTTAATAGCAATTTTGATAGCATCTGCGTGACCTGATGCCCTAGGTTTCTTGTTATCGTGGTTTGACAATATAAATTCCTTTACTTGCGGATACACCACATCACGCCAGCGGCGCCCGGAGAAGATGCCGTAGTGGCCGGCGCCCTCGGCTTCCAGATGGTGCTTGCGCGCTTCGGGCACGCCGCTGCACAGGGCATGCACGGCCCGGGTTTGGCCGGCGCCTGAGATGTCGTCCAACTCGCCTTCGACCGAGAAGAGCGCGGTGGTTTTGATGTCTTGCGGGCGCACACGCTCCACACCGCCATCGGGCGTTTTCACGTCCCAGTTGCCGTTGACGAGTTGGAAGTCTTGAAACACCACTTTGATGGTGTCGAGGTAAAAGTCGGCATCCATGTCCAGCACGGCGTTGTACTCGTCGTAGAACTTGCGGTGCGCCTCGGTGCTGGCGCCGTCGCCCTTGATGAGGTCTTTGAAGTAGTCGTAATGGCTTTTGGCGTGGTTGCTGGGGTTCATCGCCACAAAACCGGTATGCTGCAAAAAGCCGGGGTAGACGCGTCGGCCAGCACCTGGGAAGTTGGTGGGCACACGGTAGATCACGTTGTTTTCAAACCAGCTGAAACTCTTGTTCATGGCCAGGTTGTTGACGGCGGTGGGCGACTTGCGCGCGTCGATGGGGCCGCCCATCATGGTCATCGACAAGGGCGTGGTCTCGCCACGCGAGGCCATCAGCGAGACGGCCGCCAGCACCGGCACGGTGGGCTGGCAGACGCTGACCACGTGGCAATTGCCATAGATGCCCTGCACGTGCCGGATGAACTCCTGCACGTAGGCCACGTAGTCGTCCAGCGGGAACTTGCCCTCGGACAGGGGCACGGTGCGGGCGTTTTTCCAGTCGGTGACGTAGACCTTGTGGTCGCGCAGCATGGTTTTGACGGTATCGCGCAGGAGTGTGGCGTAGTGGCCGGAGAGCGGCGCAACGATCAGCACCGCAGGCTGGCCTTTGAGTTTGGAGAGTGTGCCGACATCGTCCGTGAAACGCTTGAAGCGGCGCAGCTCGCAAAACGGCTTGTTGAGCTCAACGCGCTCGTGGATGGCGACGGGCACACCTTCAACATCCACAGTGCGGATGCCAAACTCTGGTTTTTCGTAATCTTTGCCCAAGCGGTGCAACAGGCCGTACCCTGCCGAAATACGCTGCGAGAAGGGGTTTTGCCCAAGCACTGTCAGCGGGTTGGCGTAAATCTTGGCGGCAGCCTGCGCCATGTCGGAAAATGGCTCCATCAAGGAGCGCTGGGTTTCGTAGAGTTGGTACAACATGGCAAATGGCCTTTTTTCAATCAGCATCACAATATGGTGCACTGCAATATATTCATTGTCGCAGGTTGTAATTCGTTTGAAGTGCGCAAAATGCAACGAAGACAGTTTTTTCTAGAGCTTGGCACTTATTCCTGCCAGGCAGCGCTTTTTGGAGCTTTTATGACCGAAGTTGCGGCCGCTACCGGCTTGGCGTCTCTCAAATCCCTGAAAAAGTCGCCGCGTATGCCGGTGATGTTTGTCGGCCATGGCAGCCCGATGAATGCGATTGAAGACAACGAATACCGGCAAAGCTGGCAGAAATTGGGGCAGGACTTTGGCAAAAAGCACCCCGCGCCCCAGCTGATTTTGTGCATTTCAGCGCACTGGCTCACACGCGGCTGGCACATGACCGCCATGGCCCAACCCAAAACCATCCATGATTTTGGCGGCTTCCCCCAGGAGTTGTTTGCACAGCAATACCCGGTGCCCGGCGCGCCAGAAGCCGTAGCCGAGATCAGCCGCGGATTAATCCAGCCCGGCAGCGTGGCATCCGTCGCGCAAGACCAGGGATGGGGCCTGGACCACGGCAGCTGGTCGGTGTTGAAGCCGATGTTCCCCAAAGCCGAGATTCCGGTGGTGCAACTGAGCATGGACTATGGCCGCCCGATGGCCGACCACTTCGCGCTGGGCCAGCAATTGCGCGCCCTGCGCGAACACGGCGTGTTGATCGTCGGCAGCGGCAATGTGGTGCACAACCTGCGCGCCGCACGTTTTGGCGTCGCCTCGAACCAGGCCTACGACTGGGCCATTGAGTTTGATGCGATGGTCGAGAGCCAAGTCAGCACAGGCAATCTGGCAGCCTTGAAAGACTTCCAGAAAACCGGCGCGCTGGCACAAAACGCGCACCCCAGTTACGACCACTATTTGCCGGTGTTGTACGCGGCGGGCGCTGTGTATCCGGGCGAGGGAGTGACGACCTTTAATGCCAATTACCAGGCGGCGTCGATAGCCATGCGGTCGTTTATGTGGTCATGAATGTGGCCCCCACGTTCGCCCACTGCGTGTGGCTCTCTGCCCCCCGGGGGGGCTAATTTCACTTGGGGCGGCCCGGCGTGAAATTGTCGTTCTGGCCGGCCACTGCGGCGTGGGCGGGGGATCACTTGCCTGCGGCCTTGAGGATCCCGCGCACGGCATTGCGGCTGTGCGCACCAAAACGGCCCATGAGTTCGACCACACTGGCCTCCAAAGCGGCGCGTTTGCTGGCCTCTTGTTTGGCCAATTCGCTCGGCAGGTCGATACCCTCGCCCTGCGCGCCGAAGTCGAACTTGGGGTCAGACACGTAAGCCCCCGGCATCGCTTCGACGATGTGGTTGGCCAACTGGGCACCGTAATCGTAGGACTCTTTGGCCACTACGTCGCGCACGTAAAACGCGTTCCAGGCGGGGTACTGGGCGTCTGCCGCCGAGTTGCCCAGCGCCTGGTTGATGGCCCGCGCACTGCCGCTGGCATCGGCCTGTTGCAGGATGCGGCCCTGGTAGTTCTCCAACGCCAAATGGCGGTTGGACAAGAGGGTGACGGTTTCATCGCGTTTTTTGGGAAAACCGCCCATGGACAAGGCGTTGGTCCAAAGCAGCCCGGTCGTGGAGGAGCCCGGTGACAGATTGGCGTGGTAGGGCTGGGTCATGTCTTGCACGTAATGCAGCGCCAGGCCGGTGAAGCGCCAGCCCCAGTAGTCGTGGCCGGTCTTGAACGCCAGGGCCGCCAGCCCAGCGTATTGGTTGACCCGCAGCAAGGGAAAGGTGCGCTTCAGGAAAGGCGCCGCCAGGTACAGGATGCGGTCCTCATGGTAAAAACCCATGTGGAACGGCGCTTGCGTGGAGAAACTCAAGCGAGGGTTGCCAAAGGGCAATTTGCCAAAACCATAGAGCTTGCCCCAATCGCCGGGGCTGTCTTCCCACACATTGATGTCCAAGCCGTAGTCGGGTTCATACGAGGCGCTGGCCACCACTTGCAGCGGCGCCACCTTGTCGCCCGGCTTGAGCGCAAAATATTTGTAGGGGGAGGCTTTGGCTGCGGGCAAGGTGCTGACATCCCCATTGTCCAAGGGGGGTGAGCCGTCCTGCGGTTTCGCTTGGTTTTTCGCGTCGTCCTGAAAATATAGGGTGAATTTGCTGTTGGCAGCGATCCTCAGCGCCATGAAAAAAGCCTTGCGGCGGGCTTCGTCGCTGCGGCTCGGATCCGCCGTGAATGCAAGCGCGGCAGGGCGCGGCGGGTAAGCGTTGACATGGGAAATCGCCCAGATTTCCTGTTCCCGCAACAAGGCCTCAATCGGTTTCTCCTGCGCTTTGAGGAAAACGTCCAGCGGTTCCGCAGCCACCGGCGCAGCCTTGGCCACTTCGGGCATGTTTTCAAAGGCGCGGTAAGCCGCCAGTGTGTGGTTGCCCCAGGCGCCTGCGCCGCTGCTTGCAGCGCATAAAACCAGGGCGAGGGTGCGGGTCTTCAGCAGGCGGGTGAATTGCGTCATGGTGGCCACCTTGATGCCCTTAGCGGCCCGCCAGCAGGGCGACGGACACGTCCCACAGCCGCAGGGCGCTGGCCGCATCGGCAATATGGGGCGAAAAGCCTGAGGCGCGGTTGCTGGGCTCGGCGGGCTGGCCCTGGTTGCAGTCCTCCAGGTACAGGCCGCCCCGGCCTTTGAGCAGGGGCGACGTGGCTGCCCAAACGCTGGTGGAGGCGCCCTGCGCGGGCGACTTGAAAATGTCCAGCGGCGTGTCGTCGGCTTTCAGCCAGCCCATCGCGCGCATTTCTTCGATCGGCAGAAACTTTTGCAGCCCGGTCATGATGCCGCCGGGGTGCACGGCGTTGGCGGTGATGCCCTGGCCACCGTATTTGAGATGCAAACCCAGGGCGAACAGTGCGTTGGCGCTTTTGGCCTGGCCATAGGCCTTCCACTTGTTGTACTCGCGCCGCTCGTAGTGGATGTCGTCAAAGTCGATGCCTGAAATCTTGTGGCCAGTGGAGCTCAAACACACCACGCGGGCGTCGCCATGGGCCGCTGCCGCTTTTTGCAGCGCGGGCAGCACGGCCGTGGCGAGCGCGAAATGGCCCAGGTGGTTGGTGGCAAACTGCGCCTCCCAGCCTTGGGCAGTGCGCGTCAGCGGGCAGGCCATGATGGCGGCGTTGTTGATCAAAATGTCGAGCGGCTTGCCAGCGGCCTGCCAGTCGGCGGCAAACTTGGCGACGCTTGCCAGGTCGCTCAAATCCAGCAGAGCGATGCTGATCTTGGCTGCTGGAAATTCAGCCGACAGTGCCTTGGCCGCAGCGCGCCCTTGTTCCAGATTGCGCACCGCAAGCGTGAGCAGCGCGCCCACCGACGCCAGTGCCCGCGAAGTCTCCAGCCCCAGTCCAGATGCGCCGCCGGTGACGATGGCGGTTTTACCGGCCAGCGACACGCCTTTGGCCACCTCGAGCGCCGTGCTGCGTGCGCCAAAACCCGATGCGGGGACGGTGTGTGTTTCGCTCATGGGTCGATGCTCCGGTGAGGCGCCGTGTGTCACGATGCCGGGTTTTGGGTTAACGCATGACAAGAAAAAATGGCTTGTAAAAGGAATTTATATTTAAAATATGTATAAATATATGCGTAATTTATATCTAAATATATAGCAAAAAATTAAATAAATACGTGGGCTAGAAGCAAGTTTTTTTCTTAAATAGACATTAAATTTATTTATTTCATCACCGTCGCAATCGACGCACACACGTGGTCGATGTTGCCGCTGTTGAGCGCGGCCACACACATGCGGCCGGTGTCGGTGCCATACACGCCAAACTCGTTGCGCAGGCGCAGCATCTGGTCTTTGGAGAGGCCCGAGTAGCTGAACATGCCGATCTGTGTGGTGATGAAGCTCATGTCTTTCTTCACGCCGGCGGCTTTGAGGCCGTCCACGAGTTTTTGGCGCATGAGTTTGATGCGCACGCGCATGTCCGCCAACTCCGCCTCCCACTGCGCGCGAAGCCTTGGGTCGTTCAGCACTGCGGCGACCACCGACCCACCGTGGATGGGCGGGTTGCTGTAGTTGGTGCGGATGACGATCTTGAGCTGGCTCAACACGCGGTCGGCTTCCTCTTTTTCACTGCACAAAACGCTCAGCGCGCCCACGCGCTCACCGTAGAGGCTGAAACTTTTGCTGAAGGAGGTCGACACAAAAAACCGCAGGCCGGCATCGACAAATTTTTGCACCACGGCGCCGTCTTCCTTCAAGCCGTAACCGAAGCCCTGGTAGGCCATGTCGAGGAAGGGCGTGAGTTGCCGCGCCTGGATGGCGGCGATGACGTCATCCCACTGGGCCGGGCTGATGTCGTAACCGGTCGGGTTGTGGCAGCAGGCGTGCAAGAGCGCAATGCTGCCTGCCGGGGCGGCGTTCAGGTCCGCCAGCATGCCGGCAAAGTTGACGCCACCCAAGCCGCCGTTTTGGCCGGCGTCGAAATAGCGGTAACTCTCGACCACGAAACCCGCAGCCGTGAACAACGCGCGGTGGTTTTCCCAGCTCGGGTCGCTGATCAGCACTTTGGCGTTGGGCAAGAGGCGGCGCAAAAAGTCTGCGCCGATTTTCAAGCCGCCCGTGCCGCCCACGGCCTGCACCGTGGCCACCCGGCCACTGGTGACGGGCTCGGAACCCGCGCCAAACACCAGCGACTTCACGGCAGCGTCATAGGCGGCGATGCCGTCCATCGGCAAATAATTGCGGGCGGTGGGCGACGCCACCATGCTTTTTTCAGCGGCCTGCACACATTGCAAGAGCGGCAACTTGCCACTGTCATCAAAATACACACCCACGCAGAGGTTGGCTTTTTTGGGGTTTTTGTCAGCGGCAAACTGGGCCGAGAGGCCGAAAATCGGATCTGGCGGCGCCATTTGCACGGTGGAAAACATGGACGCGTGAAGTGAGGAAGGGCGGGCAGACATGGGCAAAGGCTTCAGAGGAGCCCGCAGGCGGGCTGGGTTGGGAAGGCCTTGATTTTACGGGCTTGGACGCCAACTTTCACCCGGCCTTCTTGCACTCCGTGTCCAATGTTCGTCCAATGGCAGGTCGTAAACTCCCGGAGATGAAAATTTTCAGGATGAAAACAATGCCCGATTTTGCTGCCAACTTTGCCGCCAAATGCCTGCTCAGCCTGGCTGTCTTGGCGTCAAGCAACAGCTTTGCCGGCCGGCCGCTGGCGGTGGACGATGCCAATGTGAACGACGCCGGATCGGGCCACGTCGAAGTTTTCCTGCAGCGCCAGCCGGGTGGCGTCAACACATGGACGATCGCTCCGGCCTATGGCCTCACGGAGGGCATCGAGATTGCGGCGGCGTTCAACCGAGACAACACGGCGGACATCAACACCACGGCGCTGCAACTCAAGTGGCGCATCACGCCCTCACAAAAAACCGGGTGCAATGTGGCCACGTCGCTGGGCCTGTCACAGGTCAACGTGGCCGGTGTGGGATCGGCCAGTTTTATCAACGGCCTGATGAGCTGCAATTTCAACGAAGGCAGCGCTGTGCACCTGAATTTGGGCCTCAACCGCGCCCCCGGTGGACCCAATACGGGGGTGTGGGGGGTGGCCTTGGAGCACGAGTTCGGCGCGCTAACGGGCCATGTTGAAGCCTTTGGCCAGGAAAACGCCTTGCCGACGCTGCAAGTGGGCCTGCGCACGATGTTGACCAAAACGCTGCAACTTGATGGCACTGTAGGCAGCAGCAATGGCGAGTCGGTGGTTTCAGTCGGTTTGAAATTTCTTTTTTGACGCGGCGCAGCCGGGCTGGGCGGCCTGCGGGCGCGTCACAATGGCATCACCATGCCTGAATTAGTCGACCTCGCACCGCCGCCCGCCCCGGGGACACTTGTCCGTTACCCCGGCTCGCCCTTCGAGCTTTACCAACCCTACCCGCCCGCAGGTGACCAGCCCGAAGCGATTGACCAACTGGTCGAGGGCGTGGGCGACGGCGAGGTGTTCCAGACCCTGCTGGGCGTGACGGGCTCGGGCAAGACCTTCACGATGGCCAATGTGATCGCGCGTCTGGGCCGCCCGGCCATCGTGTTCGCCCACAACAAGACCTTGGCCGCCCAGCTCTACAGCGAGTTCCGCGAGTTTTTCCCCAACAATGCGGTGGAGTACTTCGTCAGCTACTACGACTACTACCAGCCCGAGGCTTACGTACCCCAGCGCGACCTGTTCATTGAAAAAGACAGCGCCATCAACGAGCATATCGAGCAGATGCGTCTCTCCTGCACCAAGAGCATCCTGGAGCGGCGCGACGTGGTGATCGTCGCCACGGTCTCGGCCATCTACGGCATTGGCCAGCCCGAGGCCTACCACAAGATGATCATGACGCTGCGTGCCGGCGACAAGCTCGGCCAGCGCGACGTGATCGCCCAGCTGATCCGCATGCAGTACACGCGCAACGACATTGATTTTTCACGCGGGGCCTTCCGGGTGCGTGGCGACACCATCGACATCTTTCCGGCGGAGCACAGCGAGATGGCGATCCGGCTCGAACTGTTTGACGACGAGCTGGAGTCCCTGCAGCTTTTCGACCCGCTCACGGGCCGCATCCGCCAGAAGATCCCGCGTTTCACCGTCTACCCCGGCAGCCACTACGTGACGCCGCGCGACCAGGTGGTGGCGGCTGTGGAAACCATCAAGGTGGAGCTGGCCGAGCGCATCGCGTTTTTCCTCAAGGAGGGCAAACTTGTCGAGGCCCAACGCATCGAGCAACGCACGCGCTTTGATCTGGAAATGCTCAGCGAGGTCGGCCATTGCAAGGGTATCGAGAACTACTCGCGCCACCTTGCGGGCAGCGCGCCGGGCGACCCGCCCTCAACGCTCACCGACTACCTGCCCAAAGATTCGCTGATGTTTGTCGACGAGAGCCATGTCACCATCGGCCAGTTTGGCGCGATGTACCTGGGCGACCGCTCGCGCAAGACCACGCTGGTGGAATATGGCTTTCGCCTGCCCAGCGCGCTGGACAACCGGCCCCTGAAGTTTGAGGAATTTGAAAAACGCATGCGCCAGGTGGTGCTGGTGTCCGCCACGCCCGCCGTGTGGGAGCAGACACATTCGGGCCAGGTGGTGGAGCAGGTGGTGCGGCCGACTGGCCTGGTGGATCCGGAAGTGGAGGTGCGGCCTGCGACGAGCCAGGTCGATGATGTGATGCAGGAGATCCGCCTGCGGGTCGAAAAACACGAACGGGTCTTGATCACGACACTGACCAAAAAAATGGCCGAACAGTTGACTGACTACCTGAGCGACAACGGCGTGAAGGTGCGTTACCTGCACAGCGACATCGACACCGTGGAGCGCGTCGAAATTTTGCGTGAC